>CAZIWL010000063.1:0-23675 GCA_964542755.1 uncultured Anaerolineales bacterium | reverse complement strand
GACCGAGCTGCCCGCTGTGGTCGAAGCCGGCGTGTCCAGCTTCAAGCTCTATTTCGCCTATGAGGGATTCCGCGTCGACGACGTCCAGCTCCTCGATGCACTGACGGCCATCGCCGACGCGGGGGCACTCGCCATCGCCCACTGCGAGAACGGTCCCATCTGCGAGCACTTGAGGGCCCAGGCGGTGGCCCGCGGGCATACGGCCCCGCGCTACCACGCCGTGACCCGTCCTCCGCGCCAGGAAGCCGAGGCGGTGAGCCGCCTCATCGATATCGCATCGCTGGCTGGAAGCCCGGTCTATGTGGTCCACGTCTCCTGTCGTGCAGCCCTCGACCGGATTGAAGCTGCCCAGGCCCGAGGCGACGTAGTCTACAGCGAGACTTGCCCTCAGTATCTACTCCTTGACAAGTCAGCACTGCTCGGCGACCATGGGGAGCGGATGATCTGCGCGCCGCCGCTACGCACCGACCCGGATCGACAGGCGCTGTGGCAGGCGCTCAAGGGAGGCGCCATCGACCTCGTCGCCACCGATCACTGCCCCTTCACCGCCAAGGATAAGGCAGGCCACACGGCCTTCACCGAGATCCCCGGCGGCGTCCCGTCCATCGAGGCGCGCCTGGCCCTGGTGCACCACGGTCGTCAGGAGCACAGGATGACCCTGGAGGATGTGATGCGGGTCTGCTCCACGCGGGCGGCGGACATCTTCGGACTGAGCACCAAGGGCCGCATCGCCGTCGGATTCGATGCCGACCTGGTAGTCTTCGATCCGAAGCGCGAGGTGACCATCGAGGCGGGCAAGAGTCTCCACGAAGGGGTGGACTGGACGCCGTACGCCGGCATGCGGGTTCGCGGCTGGACCCGTGACGTCATCTCCGGGGGCGAGCTCATTGTCGACGACGGACGATTCGTCGGCGCGGAAGGCCACGGCACGTTTGTCCATAGAGGACGTCCACAAGTGGGAGGAGAGACACAGGTGTCCCGCACGCCTTGACGTGCAGCGCACACCATCGGCGCGACGCACCCCCCAGGTGCGCTGCACCTGACCAAGACCCGCGGCCCGACACCGGATTCCGGTGGGGACGAAGAGAAGAAGACCAAGCGGGGCCCAGGCAATCCGTTCGCCGGGGCTCCTCAGTGGAGGAGCGCATGCAGCTTAGGATTCACAAGGAAAAGTGTACAGGCTGTCTCATCTGTACCACCTACTGTTCGTTTCAGCACGAGAGGGCGATCTGGCCTGCCATGGCTCGTATCCGAATCGAGGCCGAGACGGACAGCGGCCCTTTCAGCCCCCAGGTCTGCCGTCAGTGCAACGCCCGGCGGGCCTCCCAGGGCGCCCTATCTCCCTGTGCCGAGGTATGTCCGGTCGACGCGATCTGTATCAACGAGGCGAACGGAGCGTGGACCATTGATGCCGGGCTCTGCACGGGCTGCGGGGCTTGTGAGGACGCATGTCCCTTCGGGATGATCGTCTTCGACGGGGCCCGCGGGCTGGCGTTCAAGTGTGATCTCTGCGGTGGGGACCCGACGTGCGCGGCAATGTGCCCCAGCGACGCGATTGAAGTGAGGAGCACGTGACCATGTTTCCCTACAAGGCCTATGCCGGAAAGTGGCTCCACGTCGATCTGACTGCGCGGCGTGTCGAGTCCCATCCGTACGATCAATCGATGGCCGAGCAGTACCTGGGCGGGAACGGGTTCGGTGCGCGTCTCCTCTGGGAGCACGTGGGCCCCGAGGTCGATGCCCTGGCGCCGGAGAGCCTGCTCGTCTTCTCGACGGGCCCGTTGTGCGGGACCCTGGTGCCCAACCCCGGCCGCATGGAGGTCATCGCCAAGTCCCCCCTCACGGGCATCTACGGCGACGCCAACGCCGGCGGCTTCCTCGGCCCGGAGCTCAAGTTTGCCGGCTGGGACGCCGTCGTGGTCACCGGCCGCTCCGATGGGCCGGTCTACCTGGCGATCCGCGATGAGAAGGTTGAGATCCGCGACGCGGACGCGCTCTGGGGCTTGACCACCTCGGAGACGGAGGACACCATTCGCCAGCTCTGGCGCGATACCAACGTCAAGACCGCCGTCATCGGTCCGGCGGCCGAGAACGGCGTGCTCTTCTCAGGGATCCAGATCACGCCCCAGCGCTCCGCCGCCCGCTGCGGCCTGGGAACGGTGATGGGGAGCAAGCGCCTGAAGGCCGTCGCCGTACGCGGTCACGGCCCCATTGAGGTGGCGGACCCCGCCCGATTCTACGAAATTTCGGCCGACCTCCACCGTCGGCTGCGGGCCAATCCCATCTTCGAGGCGGTTTCCGCCCACGGGACGCCGGGCATCGTCTCCATGATGGACGCCCTGGGCCGCTTCCCGACCAAGAACTTCCAGATGGGCTCCTTCCCCGGAATCGACAGCCTCGACGCGGAGGCCCTTGAGGCCCGCGCCTTCGTCCGCCATCTGGCCTGCTTCGGCTGCCCGGTGGCGTGTGACAAGCTCTACACGTTGCCGGACGGGCCCTTTGCCGGGACGTCGCTGCGGAGCGTCGAGTACGAGACCCTGAACGCGATGGGGGCTGCCGTGTGGAACGCCGACATCGACACCGTGCTCGAGGCCAACCGGCTCTGCGATGAGCTCGGCATGGACACGATATCGGCAGGCCGCGCCATCAGTTTTGGCATGGAGCTCTGGGAACAGGAAATCCTGAACCTCGACGAGACGGACGGTCTGCCCCTCCGCTGGGGCGACCGAGACGTGATCCTCACGCTGCTTGAAAGGATGGCCCGGCGCGAGGGCGATTTTGCCACGCTTCTCTCCCGCGGAGTCCGCCGCGCGGCCGAAACCATCGGCCGGGGAGCCGAGGACTACGCCATGCACGTCAAAGGCATGGCCATCGCCGCCCAGGACGGGCGTGCTCAGAAGTCCATGGGCCTGGCCCACGTCACATCCAACCGCGGTGCCGATCACCTGAAGGCCTTTCCCACCATCGACGAGACCGGTTACCCCGACGAGGCCCGCCGGCGGTACGGCGAGGCGTACCTGCCCGAGATGGCTCAGCCCCTGGCGACGAAGCACAAGCCCTTCCTGGTGAAGGACGGCGAGGACTTCGGCGCCGTGGTCGATTCCGTCGGGGTCTGCAAGTCCGGGGGGACCTTCGTGCTGGCCGAGATCTACTGGGAGGACGTGGCGGCCGCCGTGGAGGCAGCGACCGGGATGGCCATGTCCGTCGAGCGGCTGAAGCAGATTGGCGAGCGGATCTACAATTTGCAGCGCTGCTACAACGCCCTCCACGGCATCACCCGCGCCGACGACCGTCTGCCACGCCGTTTCAGCGAGGAGCGTTCCCCGTCGGGGAATGCCGAGGGCGAGACGATCCACGTGGAGGCGATGCTGGACGAGTACTACGCTCTCCGGGGGTGGGACCAGGAGACCGGATGGCCGACGAGGGCCAAGCTGCGCGAGCTGGAGCTCGATGAGGCCGTCGATGCCCTCGACCTCTCCCCGGACAGGCAGCCGTTGGAGTGAGGATGAGGTGAGCATCGACATCACCGTCCGCTACCACAACCTCCTCCGCCGCGCCGCGGGCACCGGTGCCCAGGAGCTCTCCTTGCCCAAGGGCTCCTCGGTCGCCGATGCGCTGGACGCTCTGGCCGCCGTCTCCAGCTCTGCCCTAGTGGGCCTGCTCTACGGGGCCGATGGCAGTGTCGTGCCGTACCTGGTGCTCTTCCGCAATCAGCGGCTGGTCACCCACGACCAGTTCGGCATGGAGCTCGACGATGGAGACGAGCTGCAGCTCTTCCCCGCCGTCTCGGGCGGCTAGACAGGGCTCTTGAAGGAGATCGATGTGGACACAACGCTGATCCTCGGCATGATGCTCTGGGCCGACACAGCCGCACCGCCTCGTACGCGCTGGGGCGTCGCCGTTCAATCTGACCGGATCGTGGACGCCGGGCCGAATGAGGAACTGCGCGCCCGGTTTTCGGACAGTTCGGTGGTCGACGCCACCGACTGCGTCATCACACCCTCCTTTGTCAATGCGCATCACCACACGTACGGTGTGCTCTCCCACGGGATTCCCCTGGACTTGGCGCCAGGGTCGGCGCAGTCATCCACCGGTTTCTGGCCTTTTCTGGAGGCGTTCTGGTGGCCGCGGATCGAGGACCGCCTCACCCACGAGATGATTGCGGCAGCCACTGATTGGGCGTGCCTGGAGATGGTCCGGTCCGGCGTCACCACGTTCTACGACTGCCTGGAGGCACCCCACGCCCTACCCGGGGCCCTGGATGTCCAGGCGGAAATCGTGCGGGGCTGGGGCCTGCGCGGCGTCCTCTCCTTCGAGGCGACCGAGCGGGTTACCAAGGAGAACGGTCAGCTCGGCCTCCGGGAGAATGCCCGCTTCATCGACGACTGCCAGGCCGAGGATGGGCTGGTCTCCGGCATGATGTGCATCCACACGACGTTCACGTGTTCCGCCGACTTCATCCGCCGCGCCTTCGAGCTGGCCGCCGAGCGGGACGCCCGGGTCCATATGCACCTCTCCGAGGGTACGTATGAGCCTGAGTACGCACTCTCTCACTTCGGCCTTCGCCCTGCCCTCTATTACGACCGACTTGGCGTCCTCGGACCCCACGTCCTGGCCTCCCAGTGCGTCCAGGTGGACCAGGAGGAGATCAAGGTCCTCGCCGAGCGCGGTGTCCACGTCGCCCATCAGCCGATTTCCAATTGCGAGGTGGGTGGCGGCTTCGCGCCCGTTCCCGAGATGCTCGACGCGGGCGTCAACGTAGCCCTGGGCACCGACGGGTACGTGAACAATCTGTTCGACGTCATGCGCAGCGCCGCCCTGCTGCCCAAAGCCCGGTTGCTCGATCCCAGCACGATGCCGGCAGCAACAGCCTGGACGATGGCGACGCACAACGGGGCCCGCGCGCTCGGTTTTCGAGATCTGGGGAGGCTGGAGCCCGGGAACTTGGCCGATCTACTCTTGATCCGGGGCCATCTGCCCACGCCCCTCAAGCCTACGAACGCGGCGGACCAGCTCCTCCTGTGGCGCAATCCCGTCCATCTGCGGGGCGTTATGTGTGCCGGTCAGTGGCTCATGGAGGACGGGGAGGTCCTTGGCGTGGACGAGGAAGGTCTGCGGACCAGGACCGCCGAGGCGGCCGCTCAGCTTTGGGGCACGTGAAAGCTGTCCTTCCGCCACGCTGATCCCCACAAAGCCTGGCACTCGCCGACCCGACAAAGGACAACCATGCCCGACCTGACAGTCGATCTATGCGGCCTCCGGCTGCGCAATCCGCTCGTCCTGGCCTCCGGCCCGCTGTCGTGGAATGCCACGGCCATCCGCGCGGCTTTCGACGCGGGAGCCGCCGCCGTGGTAACCAAGACGATCCGGCCCGCGGCGGCGGTCAACCCGACGCCGCACATCGCGCGGGCGGGCCGAGGAAGCATGCTGAACATCGAGGGCTGGTCCGATCTCCCGGCGGAGCAGTGGATCACCGAGGAGCTCCCAGCCCTGCGCGATCGAGATGGCGTCCTAATCGCCAGCACGGGTCACACTCCGGCCGAGGTGGACCGTTTGGCGGGCCCGTTGGCCGAGACCGGCGTCGACCTCCTGGAGCTCGTATCCTACCATGCCGCAGACGCGGCGCCGATGGTCCGCGCTGCAAAACGGTCCACTTCCATCCCCATCCTGGCAAAGCTCAGCGCCAACTGGCCCAACGTGGGCAAGACAGCGCGCGCATGCCTGGAGGCCGGCGTCGACGGATTCACGGCTATCGACTCCGTTGGCCCCGCGCTGCGCGTCGACGTGGAGACGGGGCGCCCACGGTTGGGTTCTTTCGCCTGGCTCTCCGGCGCTGCCATCCGCCCCATCGCCCTGCGGGTCTTGGCGGAGATCCGGCTGGAGCATCAGATTCCCATCGTCGGCACGGGGGGCGTCGAGCAAGCGGAGGACGTGGTGGAGATGGTGATGGCCGGCGCGGCAGCCGTCGGGGCCCACACGGCACCACTTATGAAGGGTCTCCGCTGGTTCGCGCACGTACGCCGGGCGCTGGAGCGCTGGATGGAGGACCACGACGTCAACTCTCTGGAAGACCTCCACGGCAGCGCACTACCCTGGCTCCGCCGGGAGACGTCCCACGAAGACCTGTCCTTCACGTTTGATCGAGACACGTGCACCGCGTGCGGCCGGTGCGTGATAGTCTGCGCGTACGGGGCCCGAAACCTGATGGAGGACGGCCGCCAGGCTTTGGACCCGGCGCTCTGTCGCTCCTGCGGACTCTGCGTCTCGGTCTGTCCCACGGGTGCCCTGCGCTCCACACCCGGTCTCCAGCGGGCATGACCCATAGATAGTAACGGGAGTCGCCGAGTCCTCCCACCGCAGCGCGCCCTCGGCCTCGCCGTCCCACGCCGAGTACGCCCCGAATTGGCTATCCACGCACGCCGCCCCGCAGGTAGAGGTCCGGGGCGAATGAGGCCACAACAGGGGCAACGTTCGTGGCACGGGCATTCCCACCGACGCCGCAGCAGACAGGATCAGAACCCTCGTGCCACCAGCCCCGGTCCCGTGGGATGGGGGACCCTCGACTACGTGAGGAAGGATGAAGAACTGGTCACGGCCCAGGAAGGACCCTCGGGTAGACCATGGGAAACCACCACCCGGCGGCCTGCACCCTTTGCAGGCAGAATCCCGGTGCAGTATCCCGTGCCCAATTGGCAATCCCGGAAAGCTGATGTATACTAGCGTTGTCTGTAACCTGCCTTGACACGCTTGGAGCCCTCATCAGATCTACCCGGTCAGGCTCACGGCTGGCAGAAGCCGCCGACCAAAAAGCCTTCGGGCAAAGGAGGTACGCTGTGCGCAGGAATCGACTCTGCTCCGTCCTAGTTGCAGCGCTCGCATGGGTCCTGCTCTTGTCGAGCGCAGCGTCGGCAGCACCGACGCTAGATGCCGTCCACGTCGTCCAACGAGGTGAGACCCTGGCGGGCATCGCTTCCCGCTATGGGACCGACGCCTGGACCCTCGCCCGGCTCAACGGCATCGCAAATCCGAGCCTTATCTACCCCGGGCAGCACCTCGTCATCCCGGGTGATCAGCCGGCGGGCGCCACCCACGTTATGCAGGCCGGGGAGACGCTCACCGAGATCGCCCTCCGATACGGGATCGACGTCTGGACCATCGCTCGGGCTAACGGACTCACGGACCTGACCTGCGTCTACGCCGGCCAGGTCATCACGATTCCGGGAGCCACGACCACGGCACCGCACCACGACGCCGCCCTGCCAGGCTCATTCCCCGGGCCGTGGCACGCGGCGTACTACGTCAATCCACACCTGACGGGCGGGCCCTGGCGCACGCGGAACGAGCTGGCGGTGAACTCCAACTGGGGCTACGGCTCTCCTATGGCCGGCGTCCCCGCGGACTACTTCTCGGCGCAATGGACGGGTACCTTCCCCCTCGACCCAGGCACGTACCGCTTCTACGCCAAGGTGGACGATGGCGTTCGCGTCACCGTGGATGGGCACCGCGTGATCGACGGCTGGCGGCAGGGGCCGTACCGGCTCTACACCGGCGATATCTATCTGGGCCCAGGTGACCACACCATCGAGGTAGCCTACTACGAGGCCTCCGGCACGGCTCAGATTCACGTCTGGTGGGAGCAAACCGCCGGCGCGCAGCCGCCGCAGGAACCGACCACGGACATGTGGTACGGCGAGTTCTTCGCCAATGAGAGCCTCGCGGGCGCTCCGGTGGCGAATCACCAGGTGCCGTGGATCGGATTCGACTGGGGTGGGCTCCAGCCGCTGCCCAACGTCCCGGTCGACCACTTCTCGGCGCGCTGGACCCGACGCGTCTATCTGGAGGCCGACTACTACAAGTTCTGCGCCATGATCGACGATGGCGCGCGCATCTTCGTGGACCGGAAACTGGTGATGGATGAGTGGCACCCAAGCAACGGCATCGCCTACTGCGGCAAGACCTACGTCACTGAGGGGGTCCACGAGATTCTGGTCCAGTACTTCGAGCAGGGCGGCGAGGCCCTGATCTACGTCTGGTGGGAGCCGGAAGAGTAAGGGCGCGGCCGGCGGGAGGCTTGTCCTACTAATCGATGAAATTACGATACCGAGTGCTTCAAGCCCGCTGGCCGGAGCAGGCATCCGGCCCGGGGATGAAACCGACTGCCTGGCAGAATTGGGGGTTCTTTTACGAGATTGTGGATGGAGGTAGATCTGAGGGGGTCTACCTCCACCACAACATGGATGAGCTCCACTGGATCGTCCATCACATCACCCACAGGCTGGCCAGCCGGCATCTGCCGCTCAGCCGTGTGGAGGAATCTCTCGTCAAATACTCAGAGGGCTTCCACGCGCCCTCCAAGATCCACACGTACGAGGCAGAGGATGGCCCGCTCTCGGGAGCCATCAATGCGGTCGAGGCGCGCGTCCTGGGTCTGGAGCACATCGCGCCCCACGCTGCCTCGGAGGAGCGGATGCGCATCTTCGCGGGGAGCGCGAACCGCCCGCTGGCTCAGGCAGTGGCCCACCGGCTGGGGTTTCCCATATCCGCCCTCTCCGTCACGCCCCTGCCGGACTCCGAGGTGCACATCCAGATCGACGAGACAGTCAGGAAGAAGGACTGTTTCGTCATCCAGCCCTGCTCAGCTCCCGTCAACGATCACCTGGTGGAGCTGATGCTGCTGGTGGACGCGCTGAGACGCGCCTCAGCGCGTCGTGTCACGGCTGTGCTTCCCTACTTCCCGTACAGCCGCCAGGAGCGCATGGCCCGCGGCCGGGAGGCGATCAGCGCACGCGTGGTCGCCTCCACATTGGAAATGCTGGGCGCCGATAGGGTCATCTACATCGACATCCACTCAGAGGCGATTCAGGGCTTCTTCACCGTACCCGTGGACCAGCTTCCGGCGTATCCGACGCTGGCAAACTACTTCATGGGCAAGTCATTCGTTGAGAATGCCGTGGTGGTCTCGCCGGACGTAGGGCGGGCGCGGCTGGCGGGCAAGTATGCCGAGGCGTTGGACGTCCCTCTTGCGATTATGGAGAAGCGCCGCTCCACGTTCACGCAAACTGAGACAACGCACGTCGTCGGCGACGTGGAGGGTAAGGTCCCCCTCATCATCGACGACATGGTCGGCAGTGGAAGCGTGCTCCGCCAGCTGCCCGTACTGCTCGACCAGGGCGCGCGACCGGAGATGCATCTGGCCATCACCCACCCGGTGCTCCTGCCCCAGGCCCTTGAGGAGCTGGACCGAGACTACATCACGGAGCTGGTGGTCACCGATACGATCCTCGTGCCCCCCGCGAAGCGCCATGCAAAGCTGAAGATGGTGAGCGTGGCGCCGATGCTGGCCTACGCCATCCGCGGGATCTATCACGGGGAGTCCATCAGTCCGCTGTGGCAGTTGGATGCGCCACGAGCGCTAGAGTCTGGTGCGGCGGGGGAGTAGGGAGTAGAAAGCAAGAAGTAGGGGGCGGCGGCTAGTCAGGCAGGCATTCCAAACAGCCTCACGGCCACGCCCGCCCCCTCTTGTGTCTCACTCGTTCATTCCTGCCATTCGCGATACCGTAAGCCCCCTACCTGGCGAGACGCGGCCCCCGCCGACAGGCGCGCAGACCGCCCCTGCGTCCAGACCTATCCCTTCCTCCGGCCCCTTCGCCCAACCGTGCCGTGCGCAATGGGTGGGCCTTCCCGGCTTGCGCGGTCTCTCTGTCCTTGGGATAGGAATCGGCCTTACAGCACATCCTCGATCGCCGCGCGGAGGAGGGCCACCAACTCCTCAATCTGCTCCTCCGTGATCACAAAAGGCGGACCGAGGGTGATGTGGTCCCCGGCGACGCCGTCAACACAGCCGGATCCGGGGTAGATCACCAGCCCACGCCGGAACGCCTCCTCGGTCACCTGATTCGACACGTGCCTCTCCGGTGGGAACGGGGCCTTCGTCTCCCGATCCGCCACCAGCTCCACGCCCCACATCAGCCCGAGGCCGCGAACATCCCCGACGCACCCGAGATCGCCCAGCCCCTCCCGGAGCGCCCGGCCGAGGATCTCCCCCTTCCTTTCGGCCGCCGCCACCAGGTCATGTTCCTGCAGGTACCTCAGCGTGGCCAGGCCGGCGGCCGTGCTCACCGGATGGTGCGAGAACGTCCCGCCGTGCACGAAATCGCCACTCCCGTTCACGATCGCATCCACGAGGTCCCCGCGCGCGGCGGTCACGGAGAGGGGCACGTATCCGCTCGCCGTGCCCTTGCTCAACGCCACCAGATCGGCCTTCACATCCCAGTGTTCCATCGCGAACCAACGCCCCGTCCGCCCGAACCCGGTCATCACCTCGTCGGCGATAAGGAGGATGTCGTGGGCGTTGCAGATCTCGCGAATGCGGGCCCAGTAACCGTCAGGGGGCACCACCGCACCCAGCGTCGCGCCGCTGATAGGCTCAGCGATGAAGCCCGCCACGTAGTCCTGGCCGATTCGTCTGACCTCCGCGTCCAGAGCATCCGCGCAGCGCAGATCGCAGGCGGGATGCGTGAGGCCGTAGGGGCAGCGGTAGCAGTACGGTGGAGGAATGTGAGGCACCTCGGTCAGCATAGGAAGGAAAGGCCGTCGCATCTTTGGCTTGCCCGTCACAGCCAGGGCTCCCAGCGTCGTCCCGTGGTAAGACTGCGAGCGCGCGACGATGAGGTATCGCCCCTCGCGGCCCAGGTCGACTTGTGCCTGCCGGGCCAGCTTGAGCGCGGTCTCCACAGCCTCCGATCCACTGCTGAGGAAAAAGAAGCGTGGATCGGAGAGGGCGACGACTTCGGCCAGCGCATCGGCATACGCCTCGGAGGGCCGGCTGGTGAAGGCTGTGGGGTGGGCGTAGGCCACCCGACCCGCCTGCTCTCGGACCGCCTCGGCAATCTCGGCAATGCCGTGGCCTGCGTTGACCACAATGGCCCCACCCGACGCGTCGAGGTAGCGGCGGCCCTCGGTGTCGTAGAGGTAGACGCCCTGGCCCCGCTCTACCATCGGGCGGGCGTGACGGGCTGAGCGGTACAGTACGTGCCCGCGCGGATGGGCGTACGTGCGGTTGCTGCTGGTTGCGCTCTTCTTGTTCGAGTTCAACATCATCTCCCTGCTATACCAAGCAATGTAGGTCGGGTTTCCATACCCGACGCACCCCCACCGTCCCGACGCGCGCAATCAGCGGTCCAACCCGCCGTGGCCGAGGGATGGACAGATCCCCAGGTTCCTATCGCCAATGCCGCACACTTTGCATCCGGTCAACGAATGGAAAACGAATGGCCGAATGATCCACTTGCATCCCGCCACCCACGCCGAACCTCAGGACCTGACCAGAACGTGGAGCACAGGGCGGCGGCAGGTATGGAAACCTGCCCTACGGCCCACTTCGTGTCCAACCTACCGTTCCCAAGAGATCGCTAGATCCCGAGTTGCCTGTTGACGGCGCTGCGCCCTAAACCCTCCTCACCACCATCGCCATCCCCAGCCCACCGCTCACACACAGCGTGGCCAGCCCAATCTCCGCATCACGCTCCCGCATCGCGTGCAGCAGCGTCACCACGATCCTCGTCCCCGTACACCCCGTCGGATGCCCGAGCGCTATCGCCCCACCGTGCACGTTCCGCCGCTCCACGTCCCAGTCCAGCTCATGCTCCACCGCCAGAACCTGCGCGGCGAAAGCTTCATTCAACTCGATCAGGTCCAGATCATCGAGAGAGAGCCCCGTCTGCTCCAAGACCTTCCTTGTAGCGGGGACAGGCCCCATCCCCATACGTCGCGGATGGACACCGGCGCTGGCAAAGGCCTCAATCCGGGCCAACGGCTCGATCCCCATGGCCTCAGCCCGCTCCGCGGCCATGACCACCGTCGCCGCTCCACCATCGGTGATGCCGCTAGCATTACCCGCGGTGACTGTCCCATCCTCCTTGAAGACCGGCGACAGGCGCGCCAGCTTCTCCATCGTCGTGCTCGGGCGTGGGCGCTCGTCCTTCTCGACCAGCATCGTCTGCCCACGGCGGGCAGGCGCTTCCACAGGCACGACCTCGGCGTCAAACAGCCCTTCCTCCCAGGCGCGTACGGCCTTCTGATGGCTTTCGAGAGCGAACTCATCTTGCTCCTCCCGCCCGATGCCGTATTCTTCCACCAGGTTCTCTGCCGTACGGCCCATCATCATCTCCGCCATGGGACAGTAGTACCCGTCGCGGTGCATGGCGTCGACCAGCTCGTCGCCCCCCAACCGGTAGCCCCAGCGGGCCTTCATCAGCAGGTACGGGATCTGCGACATCTGCTCCACACCCCCGGCCAATACGATGTCGTTCTCGCCTGTAAGAATCGACTGACAGGCAAGGGTGATGGCCTTCAACCCGCTGGCACACGCCTTGTTGATTGAGTACCCAGGGCGGTCGACCGGCACACCCAGGCGGAACCCAATCTGGCGCGCCAGGTTGGGACCGTTGCCGGCCTGGCGGGCGTGGCCGACGATCACCTCGTCGATGTCCTCGGGCGTCAACCCGATCCGCTCTAGCGATGCGGCGGCCGCAGTCCGACCCAACTCAACCGCTGAGACGTCCTTGAGAGCACTCCCGAACTTGCCGATCGGTGTCCGCACCGCCGACGCGATGACGACTTCACGCATGCTTCCTCCTCCTTCTCGCCGCTTCGTTTCGACTGTGGCGGTCGAGATCGGCCGGCTCCAGGGCCCCGACCGCACCGCTAAAGATCTGCGACAAGCCAATCTGGGGCTCGTCGAGCCCCCGCTCCCGCCGTTCGTCGCACAGCTTGCATTCCTCAGGACACTCGCTGGGCTCCAGACCCTCCGGCTCGATGTAGCGGCCGATGGTCCCCTCGTAGTTGCGGAGGATCACCATGCGGTCGTTCCGGCTGACGACGTAGTTCGGACCGATGGGCGTCTTCCCTACCCCGCCTGGAACGTCGTTGACGAACCGTGGAACGGCGAAGCCCGTGGTGTGGCCCCAAAGGTGCTCGATGATCTCGATCCCCTTTCCAATGGAGGTCCGAAAGTGGCCGATGCCCTGCGAGAGATCGCATTGGTAGATGTAGTACGGCCGCACCCGGTTGTGGACGAGACGCTGCACCAGCTCCTTCATGATGATGGGGCAATCGTTGAGCCCCCGGAGCAGGACCGATTGGTTGCCCAACACGATGCCATTGTCGGCGAGCTTGGCCAGCGCGCGACGCGAGGCTGGCGTGATCTCCTTGGGGTGGTTGAAGTGTGTGTTGAGCCAGGCCGGCTGGTACTTCTTCATCATGGACACCAGCTCGTCCGTGATACGCTGAGGCATGACGACGGGGACGGCGGACCCGTAGCGCACGATCTCCACGTGAGGTATTTCGTGGAGCCGTGCCACGATGTACTCAAGGCGGTCCGTCGAAAGGGTCAAAGGGTCGCCGCCGCTCAAGAGGACGTCGCGCACGCCCCGCGTCTCGCGGATGTAGTCGATCATATCGTCGACGCGGGACTGCGGCAGAGCCCGGTCCGTCTCGCCGGCCATGCGCCGCCGGGTGCAGTGCCGGCAGTACATCGAGCACTGGTCCGTGACCAGGAAGAGCACTCGGTCGGGATACCGATGCGTCAGCCCGGGCACCGGGGAGTCGACGTCCTCGGCAAGGGGATCGGCCTCGTCCTCGGGCCGGATATCCGTCTCGTAAACCGTGGGAACGGCGCGCATGCGGATGGGACAGGCGCGGTCGTCCGGGTCCATCAGACTGGCGTAGTACGGCGTGATAGCCATGCGCAGCAGGCTGAGCGAGCGGTCGACAACCTCCTTCTCCTCATCGCTCAGATGGATCACCTGGTCGAGTTGTTCGACGGTGGTGATGCGATGGGCAATCTGCCAGCGCCAATCGTTCCACTGCTCTTCCGTCACATCCCGCCAAAGGGGAATGCTTCGATAAGACCGGATCTCGGGCATCAACACCTCCTATCGTCTAGAAACACGGCGTTATACAGAGCTATACGGAGAATACAGAGGGAAACATACAGCAAGACAGAGAATGGTCCAACCAAGCCCACTATCGGTACAGCCCCTGGGGGTCGAGCTCCTCGCGGAGAAGATGGAGCTCCTCTTCCGATGGCGCCAGCGTCTGCGCCAGGTCGTCGGCTACACGAAGCTCCCATCCGACCTGCTCCTCGACGTCGGCCTGGGTCACACCGGAATGGAGGCTCTGGAGCACCATCTCTCCCGTCTCCTCCTCGAACTGGAAGACGCATTTATCGGTGACGACAAGCTGCGGCCCGGCGCCCGGCAGCCCCAGGCTCTCCCTCTCTCCCCTGCCCCCCATATGACCGGGGCTGGTGAGGAAGTTGAGCTGGTTGACGAAGGCCCGCCGCTTGAGCCTCATGATGATGAAGATCTGCCGGGCGTTGATCGCAATCTCGCAGGCGCCGCCGCTCCCCGGCAGACGGACCTTGGGCCTCTCCCAGTCGCCAATAACGGTGGTATTCAGATTCCCGAACCGGTCGATCTGCGCGCCGCCCAGGAACGCGACTTCGACCAGCCCACCTTGCAGGTAGAGCCCGAAGAGGTCGGCCATCGAACAGATGGATGTCGCGCCGCTGATGAGGGTGGGATCTCCGATGGAGAGCGGGAGTCGAGCCGGGCGGGCGCCATAGATCCCGCTCTCGTAGATAAGCTCCAGATCCGGCGCCACGGTCCGCCGCGCCAGGTTACAGGCGCTGTTGGGCAACCCAACGCCGACAAAGACGGTGCGCACGCCTTGCAAGGCCCGCGCCGCGGTTACGATCATCATCTCCGAAGGTGTGCATTGTATCATAGGTTACCTCAGTTTCATCGAAAACCACGAAGGACACGAAGGGACACGAAGTACACTAAGAAAACCGGAATGACGGCCCGGCGCGGCGACTGGCTGTGGGAGGTCACACCACCATCCTCTTGAGCCCGTTGCGCAAATGGGGGACGTTGAAGTTGATGATATAGCCCAGGCGGAGCTCGGTTGCCCTGAGATAAGAAAGCAGTTGAGCCTGATGGATGGGCTCAATCCCGGCCACTGACTTGAGCTCGGCCACGACGACCCCACCGATAACAAGGTCGAGACGCTGCCCCCTGATACGGAGTCCTTTGTAGGAGACATCAATCATCAGCTGCCGCTCGAATGGGACCTGACGAAGGGAGAGCTCGTGGCAGAGGGCATCCTCGTACACACGCTCAATGAAGCCCGCCCCAAGATGCGTGTGAACCTCAAAGCAGGCATCCAACAGTGCCTTACCGAGCCACTCCGTCTCCTTCGGAATCGGCTCGTGTACCTGCGTTGCAGTCCTCCATCCGGTGCTGCTTCTCCTCATCCTGGAGCTCACGCGCCTCCCTTCACCGCGTCTCTCATCGCTTGTTGTATGCCCGCCCCACATCCACTTCGTGATCTTTGTGCTTCACCTTGGTGTACTTGGTGGTTCCCCTTGTGCCCCTTGGGGTCATCCGTAGGCCCCGTAATTGACCGCTTCGGCCCAGGCGTCGCCAGCGTGGAGGCGGGCCCAGGTCTCCTCGCCCATCTTCTCCACGTACTCGGCGCGGTTCCCTACCCCGTAGACCCACTCGTCGAGCCAGTCCTCCATCGTGGTCCGGTCCTTGCTGATGTCATACCAGTCCAGATAGAAGTCGTTATCGCGGTCGTAGTATCCCTGCACGTAGGAGGGGTGGGCGCCGAAGGGCTCGTGCACCACCGCGTCCACGATGAGCTCGGGGATGACCGTGCGATTGGGATCGGAACGGATAACGTCCTCGTCGACGATCTCCTCTACCACCACAATGACGCGGTCCGCCGCGAAGGCCGCCTCCTTCTGCACGCCCAGGAGGCCCCAGAGCTGCGCATTCCCCTTCTGGTCAGCCCGTGCCGCGTGGATCACGGCCACGTCGGGATTGAGGGGCGGCACGGTAGCGATCCGCTCACCGTCGTCGTACGGACTCTCGACGTACCGAATTCGGGGATTCACGTTGGCCAGATCACTGCCCTTGTAGGAGCGGAGGGGAAAGAAGGGCAGACGCTGCGCACCAGCGGTATACCGCCCCACCATCCCAAAATGGGAATACTCCTCCAGCTCGATGGGACGCGGGACCCCGTCCTCGACGGCGCGGCGGACGCCGTAGAGAGACCCGACGCCAGGATTGCCGAGATAGGAGAAGACCATCTTCCGCGCGCAACCAGCTGCGATCATCTGGTCGTAGATCAGGTCCGGCGTCATGCGGCAGAGCGTCAGGTCCCGCAGGCCCTGCCGTATGATCTCGTGGGCGGCGGCGAAGCAAATGCAGGAGGTGAAGCCCTCAATGGCCACCGTGTCGCCGTCGCGAACGTGGGACGCGATCGCTTCTTCCATGGGCACCAGCTTATCGACCATCGGACACCTCAGTTAAGGCCTCCACCAGGATGTCCAGGGCCAGGTCAGCCTGCTCTTCGGTCACGACCAGCGGGGGCGACATGCGGACAGCCTTATCGCCGCACCCCAGTACGATCAGGCCTCGCTCAAAGCAGGCATTCACCAGCGCGTGCGCGAGGTCGGCCGACGCGAACTCCATCCCAATCATCAACCCCAACCCGCGGACGTCAATCAAGCCGGGATGGCGATCTTTGATCTCATCCAGCCGGCCCATCAAGTAGCTGCCCATCCGTTCCGCGTTCTCCATCAAAGACTCCTGAAGCAGATTGATGGTCTCCAGCCCGGCTGCGCAAGCGACCGGGTTACCTCCAAACGTGGTCCCATGCGCGCCTTTGTCCCACGTCATCAACTCGCCCTTGGCGATGAAGGCACCGAGAGGCATCCCCGAAGCGATACCCTTGGCGACAGTGATGATGTCTGGCACCACCGGTCCGTCCTCATCGCCGAAGTGCTCGACGGCAAACATCTTCCCGGTGCGGCCCATGCCGCTCTGGATTTCGTCGGCGATGAGGAGAATGCCGTGCCGGTCGCAGAGCTTGCGAAGAGCCGGCAGCCACCCTGGAGGCGGTACCACGTATCCTCCCTCTCCCTGGATCGGTTCGACAACGATGGCGGCCACGTCCTCCGGTGGCGCCACGCGTTTGAAGATCTCATCCTCGATAAACGATATGCACGCCAATTCGCATTCAGGATAGGACAGGTTGTACTGACAGTCCAGGCACTTGCCGTAGGACACGTGCGTCACGTCGGCTAGCAGCGATCCGAAGCCGCGGTGGTACTGAGGCTTGCTGGCCGTGAGGGTAACCGCCCCCATCGAACGCCCGTGGAACGCCCCCAAGAAGGCGATCAAGCGATGCCGTCCAGTCGCGTAGCGGGCCAGCTTGATGGCTCCCTCCACAGCCTCCGTGCCGGAGTTGGTCAGGAAGACCTGCCAGTCGTCCTCGCCGGGCGCAATCTCCGCCAGCTTCGCAGCCATCTCGACGTAAGGCGGATAGTAGAAGTCGGCCGAGATGTGGATCATTCGCCCAGCCTGCTCCTGGACGGCACGGACCACCCGAGGGTGACAATGCCCCGTGGAGCAGACGGCAATACCGGCCGCGAAGTCCAGAAAGCGATTCCCATCCACGTCCGTCACGGTGCAGCCACGGGCGCTCTCGGCGACCAGGGCGTAGGCACGGGGGATCGAGGGCGATACCAACTCCTTGTCCCGCTGAATCCAGGCCCGGGCCTTGGGTCCAGGCAACTCAGTGACCAGGTGCGGCACGTGCTCCGCGGCTTGCGATACTTGAGATGTCATGGGTTCTCCTCTAGATTGATCGGCTCCTGGCCCGGTTCTCCAACCACATCGTCGGCCAGTAGTCTCAAGACGACGTTGTACGTGAGCTCAGGTACTGTCTCGAAGCTGTAGGGCATATGGACCCGCTCACCTCGCCCATGGGCCTCCTTGCCCCAGGGTCCGATATTGGCGACGTCGCAGTCTAGCTCGCGGATCGTCTCGAAGGGGACGCCGAACCCCTCCCTCCTCAGATCCGCGGACACGTCCTGACCTCCGTCCCGCCACAAGGGGAAATTGGCCTTCAGCACGGGGAGGCTGTCGTAGACCGAGTCGTCGACCCGCAGGAAGCTGAGCTCGGAGACGTAGGGATAGAAACCGCGAAACTGTAGTGGGCCTGTGGCCTCGTAAGCACCCGCCGCCGCCTCGGCCGCGATGGCCCGACTGAGGGGCGCCGTGGGCACGCCTCGCACCGGCGGGAAGAAGGGCGGAGCAAAGTAGACAACGACGGCTGGTCGGCGGCTGTCGATAACGCCCTCACGCAGCCCGATGTCCACCAGTGTCCGCACGGCGATCAAGCTCCTCTCTCGACTGTCCAGATCGGTCAGCCGGGCCTGGTCGACCAGAGACTCACGCTCGGAAGGCGGGAGCCTATCAAGAGCCTCCCGGGCTCTTCCGATGGCCCGGAAGGATCTCCCCTCGAGTTCCACCTTGAGGTCCTCTCCTCCAAGCCGCGCCGCGACGGCGGCGTACAACTCGTGATAGGCATAGACCTGGCCGGGAAGAGGATCCAGCACATTGACGCGTCCCTGGCGATGGGTGTACTCGCGCCAGGCAGCCTGGCGCTGCTCATCGGCCTGCTGTAGCGCCTCCTCAGCGGCGTGGGTCATCTGCTCCAGGAGATCCTGGGGCGTCCAGCCGTGGATAAGGCGGCTGCAGTGCACCACGGCTGCGAGTGGCGTCTGAGCATCGTAGCGCGCCTTGAAGTCCCGCACTTTCTGCGTCACCGGCGGCACAGTGACCTCGCCGTCCGCCTCGTCGCACAGCGCCGGGTTCAGATTGGTGGCTCGCACCACGTTCGCCGCGATCAGATTCGCGTCCAGGCCGCGGAAAGCCTCGCCCACGTGCGTCTCGCACCCGCGGACGTAGAAGCAGCAGAGAAGCTTCCCTATGGTGCCGCGGTAGATCACCCGCGTCTCGTCCCCGGGCTGCCGGGGCGCCGTGTAGTCCGCGTTGATCACGCCGATAAGATCCAAGCTCCGCTCATCACGGAGCTTCACCAGGGGCTCGAGGGCATCCATCAGCCCGGCGGACTCCACCTCCTCGTCCGGCGTGGTGATCATCAACACGTTCCCCGGCAGGGTCTCCTTCTCTCGCTCGAGCTCACCCATCACGGCGATCTGGGCCGCTACGCCGCTCTTCATATCGAAGCTGCCTCGGCCGAACATCCACTCGCCCGAGGCGGCGTCGAGGAGCCGTTCATCCTCGGACGCCGGATCAGCCCGGTATTGGTCGAGCCAATGCGCCCTCAGCGCGTCCGGATCGAAGGGATCGAGACTGGAGCCGTAGTCCTGGACCCCGGCCACGTCCAGGTGTCCCAGGAGGATCACGGTGGGAACTCGCTCGGTTGGGGGGGGAACCGCACCGCCCTCAACCATGGCCCAGACGATCTGACGCGCATCAGACCGCATCGACCATGTGGCGGATGAGACACCACGCTCCTCAAGCGCCCGTCGAATCTCCGCCGCGCAGGCATTCTCCCGCTCCACGGAGGGGCTGACGGAGTTGATCCTGACCAGCCTCTCGGTTAGGTTCTTGACTTCGTCGTACCAGCGTCGCTCGGAATCAGTCATCTGAACGCTCACATCCCGGGCGGCACGAATCGCCCGAAAACAACGCATGGGGAATAGCTGATGTCACTCCAGCCTTCGGTAGGGTGGGTTTCCGCACCCGCCCTACCCCACAAGACACTCGTCTCATTCGTCTATCCGTGCGATTCGACATCACCCGTTGCTAGACAAGCCCAAGCTCCGTCAGCTTCTTCCTCGTGGGCACGCCGTCCTCATCCCAACCACGGAGCTCGTAGAACTCAGGCAGCATTTCGTCCAGCTCCACCACGTGGCCCTTCGCCGGACCCTCGGGCATCGGTTCCTCCAGCATCCGCTTCGGCAGCGTGTCGTCCTCCCGGCTGAACCCCGCCTTCGTCAGGAAAAGCCGCTCCAGGGTATAGACGCGGTCGCCCGCCTCCAGCAAGCTCTCCACCGTGTACTCGGCGCCCGTAGCAAGATTGAGAAGACGGGCCATACGGCCGGGCATCACGTCCTCTGTCGCATCGCAGAGGTACCGAATCGAGAGGAAGACACACAACCCCGCCGCATCAATAATCGTGAAGAGGTCCTCGAAATGCTTGATGTACCACGGCTTCCGCTCGAGGCTCAGCGGATCGAGCTTCACGGGAACGCCGAAGACCTCCATGTAGGCCAGGTCACCGGCCATGTGCGACGCTCCGACGTTCGACGTGGCGTAGAGGAGCCCCATCCCTTTGGACCCACGCGGATCGTAGCCGGGGAACTCCTGCTTCTTCGCGGTGACGGCCAGTTCCGGGTGCCCGTACTGCTCCGCCATGCGGTAGCTGCCCTCGGCCAGGACGTCTCCAAAGCCCTCCCGCAAAGCCATCTGCTCAACGAGCCGGATGACCGCGTCGGAGTCCCCAAAGCGGAGCTTCATACCTACCTCGTCGTCCGACAGGATCCCCTTCTCCGCCATTTCCATGGCGCAGGCGATGGTCATACCCGCCGAGATCGTGTCCAGCCCGAGTTCGTTGCACAGGTAGTTCGCCTTCGTCACGGCCCCCAGATCGTCCAGACCGCACGCGCTGCCCAGGGAGGCGATCGTCTCATACTCCGGTCCCTCCCCCTCCCCGCCGTAGGGCGTGCCCTCGAGGGTCGTCCTCCGGCCGCAGGCGATGGGACAACCGTAGCACGCCTTGGGCCGGATGAGGTACTCTTCCGTCAGCACCACACCCGTGATGCCCTCGACGCCCTCGAACACGCCCGTCTGGAAGTTGCGTGTGGGGAGGATGCCCAGCTCGTTCGTGACGATGGGCACGTAGGCCGTCCCGTAGTCCCGGAGAGACGAACCTTTCTTGACGTCGGCCGCGACCTCACGGCGCACCTCTGCGCACAGATCCCGCATGGCGTCCGGCTCGGCCAACTCAACTCCCTTCGTGCCCCGCACCACCACGGCCTTGAGGTTCTTGCTGCCCATGACGGCGCCGACACCCGAGCGGCCCGCTGCGCGGTGCTTGTCGTTCATGATACTCGCCATCTTGACCAGCCGTTCGCCGGCAGGCCCGATGCATGCCACGCGCGCCTTCTCGTCGGTCTCCGCCAGGAGCGTCTCCGTCGTCTCCGGAACTCGCTCGCCCCAGAGATGGTCGGCCGGGCGGATCTCCACTTGCGGCTCGTCATCGGCCTCGGATCCGTTGATCCACACATAGACCGGCCGGTCAGCGCGGCCCTCGAAGACAATCATGTCTATGCCGGTCCGCTTCATCTCCGTAGGATACATCCCGCCTGAGTTCGAGCAGGCGATGGCTCCGGTGAGAGGCGCCTTGGTCGTCACCATGAAACGGTTGCCGGTGGGAGCCGGGGTACCGGTCAGAGGCCCCGTGCTGAAGATCAGGTGATTCTCCGGCGACAGGGGATCGACCCGGGGATCGACCTCATCACTGAGCACTTTGATCGCCCAACCCCGGCCCCCGATGTAGTCCCTGGCCGTCTGCGGGTCTATCTCCTCCACGCGAGTCGTCTCGTGCGCCAGGTCAATGCGCAGCACTTTGCCGTGCCATCCGAACATCCTTCTACCTCCTGTGAAACTCTCTTATGCTGATCGTCGTTCCAACATTCAACCGGGCGTCCGTCCGCGCCCTCTGGCGCCAATCACCCGCCGGCCAGCGAGGGAAAGGCGGCCAGGACGTCGCCCGCTTCCAAAGGGCAATCGAGCCCCGCCGTAAGGCCGTTGATCAGAACCACGGCCCCTTCGGTGGAGATATGGAAATGGGCCAGGACGTGCCCGGGCGTTGAGCCTCGAGGAACCTCGATCTCGCAGGCGTGTCCCTCGCTGTCAGCAGGAAGATGGCGACGAAACCCACCGAAGAGCTTGAGGGTTATTGCTACCCCGTTGGCGCGGTCGTCCATGGTGTCCGCGGGTGAGACGTTTTGCATAGGGCCGCGATCCTTGCCCGTTGTCCCTGAACGTACGTGTTCGTCTGCGCTCACCTCATGCGCTCCAAGACGGCACGCGAAGACCGCCACCTGGACCCGGTATCACCGCGCAGCCTGGGCGATATCCGACAGCCGCCGCCGCAAGTCCTCAGCCAGGGCATCGGGGACGTGCTCTTCCAGGATCTCCTGGACACGCTCCGCCGCCCGTTCTCCCAGGTCTTGACCGCCTCGGTCCTGCCACCCACCAAAGTCCCAGCGCTCGAAGAGGCGCGGGTACCAGCGCGAGCGGAAGTTCTCCAGCGTATGGTCGGTCTCCATGAAGCTCCCATCGGGGCCGACCTCGTCGATGACGTCCAGGGCCAGCGTCTTCTCCGTGATCTCCAACGGCGCCATGGACGTGCGCAGCCAGTCGATGACCTCGTCGCATATCACCACCTGGGCCAACGAGCCCGTGAGCCCCGATTCCAGGTAGCCGACGTCGTGCACCAGATGGCTCCCGGCCAGGATCGCCTGCACCAGGGTCAACGCCGACTCGATCCCTGCCTGCTGATCCGGCAGCTTGGCGTCGCTGCACCCACCCATGGAGAACATAGGGAGTCGATAGGTGTGAGCAAGCTCCTGGGGGATGAACTGCTTCTCCGGCTCCACGTACGGGCTCGTCGCTGTCCGCATATCGATGGCACCGCCACCGAAGCCGCTGGTGATGAAAGGCGCTCCCGGCCGGTTGAGCTGCGAGAGGACCAGGCCCACCAGACAGCCGGCGTTCCAGATGGCGTAGTTCCCGGCGACGGTAATCGGCCCAGTCGCCCCGCCCAGGGCCACCGGGATGTACGCCGCGGGGAGGTTCTTCTCGGAAAGGAAGAGAACCTTCTGGAGCGCCTCCTCGTTGTGGCGCAGGCCGGTGGTCACGTTGATGTAGCAGGCAGCCAGCGGCCTCTCCGCCAGCGTGTCCGCCCCTCCGACCACGGCTTCGGCCATCGCCACGGCATCTACGCACCCGGCGAACTCGTTGGTGACGTACATAAGCGGCTTCGTGGTCCGCTCGAGCATCACCTTCATCTGATATCGATCGGAAGCCGTGTCGGGGACGTCGTTGGGAAGGAACATCGACATCACGAAGTCGATGTTGGGCAAGGCGTCGCAGAGAGTCACGCCCTCGACAATGTCCTGCAGAACCGGCTTGCGGCGCTCGCCCGTCCGGTGGTCGATGATGTTTAGGCAGTCCGAGCCAGTCCCAAAGTACGACCGGCGCCCGCTCAGCCGCATCGCCGGTTCTCCTTGCCGGTCGTAGAGGACCACCTCGTTCGGCACGGTCTCAAAGGCCTGTTCTACCAGACCCGGGGAGATGCGGACCCGGTTCCCCTCAGTGACCCGGGCACCGGCCTTCTGGAGAAGGTCGATGGCGGGCTGGTGGTAGAGCCTGGCCCCAGTCCGTTCCAAAATCTCCAGGCTGGCGTGATGGATTTTCTCGCACTGCTCGTCGCTCAGACGTTTGAAGTGCTGCCCGACGGTGTTGTTCATGGGTTCGGAACGTGCCTCCGTGAGTATCTCTTCCCGATCGGAATGTCGCGACCGTTAAGAAAACCGCATCCCAACAACCTGATTCCCGCGCCCCAGTACCCCGAGGCCCGCGCCCCAACAAGGCGTTCGCGAGGGATTGCTAGATCCCGAATCAGGCGCATCGACCCAGCCAATATCAAGATTCAAGTACTGGCGTTACTGAAAGAAGCTTTCGAAGGCCAGGTGCCAGGCACTTCAACGGCGTCTTCGACAA
>CAZIWL010000062.1:0-24451 GCA_964542755.1 uncultured Anaerolineales bacterium | reverse complement strand
CCGCGAGTTCCCGGTCCAGGAGCTGAGTGGGCGGGTCGATAGGGTAGCGGCGGTGCATCTCCCGTTCGCACAGCCGATGGAGCTTCTGTTGATCGGAGATATCTCCACGCTGTTTCTGGGCCCGGGTTGTCGCGAGGGGCGCCTCAGGGAAGGTCTGGACGCCGTTGGGGAGGTAGGTCGCGGCGGATGCGCACCGCTTGGCGAGGCGGAGGGTGTTCTCCAGGGCGATGGGGATGTCGCTGAACAACGCCTCCATCTCCCGGGGGGCGCGGAGGACGGCCTCGTCGTTGGGCCGCAGCAGGTCGCCGGCGTCCTCGAGGGTGGTCTGATGCCGGATGCAGCGGAGGACGTCGTGGACGTCGCGCTGGTCGCGGTGGAGGTAATGGGCGTTCCCCGTCGCTACCACGTTGAGGCCGGTCTGATTGGCGAGCGTTGTTAGACGCGCTATGAGTCGATCGTCGTCCAGCCGATAGTGGTGTTGGAGCTCGATGAAGAAGCGGTCGGGTCCGAAGATGTCGATGTAGCTGCGGGCGGCGACCAGGGCCTGTTCCGGCTTCTTGTCCATCAGGAGACGGGGGATCTGGCCCTGGCGGCAGCCGGAGAGGGCAATCAAGCCGTTGTTGTGGGCGGCGAGGATGCGTGGGTCCAACCGGGATACACCCTTCTCCTGGTCGCGGCGCGCTAGTGTGATCAGGCGGCAGAGGTTGGCGTATCCCTCGGCGGTTTCGATCAAGAGGGTCAGATGGTGGTCGTTCTCCTCCCCGCCACCGGGTCCCATGAGGGTCATCTCGCTCCCCAGAAGCGGCTTCACCCCCGCGGCCTGGGCGGCCTTAACAAACCGCACCGCCCCGTAGAGCGCGTCGTGATCGGTCAGGGCGATGGCGGGGAGCTTCAACTCGGCGGCGCGGGCGGCCAGGGCCTCCGGGGCAGGGACGCCGTCGAGGAGGCTGTGGCTGGAGTGGGCGTGAAGCTCAGCGTAGGCAGGGGCGCGGTCCTTGGAGAGGGACGCTGTGTTCGGGCGATCCTCCCTCGACGGGCCAGGATGGGACAGGCGTGACAAAGGAGGGTTGCTACGGCCGAAGGGAGGCGGCTTCAGATGTGGCGGCGTTCCAGATACCATTGGTTGGCCCGCACGTCGCGGAAGATGACTTTCATTCTGCCGGGCGCTGGAGTCGATCCAGGTGATGGTGGCGAGCCAAGGGCTTGAAGCGGACGGGCTGGCTCTTTCGCCCCACTCTGGATCTCAAGCCGGAAGTAGTCGCGCTCGATGGGGTTGCTCCACCAACGGCGGCGTTCCCGCCAGTGCTCGTAGATGGTCTGGACCTGCCGGATGCGCTCGCGCCAGACGACGGCCCTCGGATTCCCATCGCGGTCGGTGGTGACCTGTATGGGACAGGGCTCCGGGGCGACGACGAGGGAGGCGACGAGGATCGAGAGCTCCCCGAAGCGATCGCGCAGCCGGCGGAGGGTCTCGCGCAGGGCCCGGCCGAAGGCGGCCGGGGAGGAGCGGGACGGATCCGACGCGGCGTCAAAGAGGGTAAGCTGCGTGGACCCCTCGTGGAAGGGACGGAGGGGATAGACGGTTATGGAGAGGCGGGCGACCGGCCCGCGGATAGGCAGGCTTCCCAGCATATGGGTCACCAGGCGAGAGAGCTGTTCACTGCTGGAGGAAGGGGGTTTGACGGGCTTGCCGGCGTTGTGGGTGTCGCCGTTGACCTCTTCGATCTCCAGTCTGAGGCCCTCTGTCAGGTAACCGCGGCGGTTGATCTCCCGGGCCGCATCGTCCACCATCCGGCCGAGGTGGGCCAGCAGAGGAGTGCGGTCCCCCAGCGGGTCGATGAAGTCTTGGGATCGGGTGAGCCGGAGGGGAGGGGCCTCGGCGTGTACCGGTTGAGCGTCCGTGCCGCAGGCCAGGTCGTGCAGGGCGCCGGCAGCGTCGCCGAACTGACGGAGGACGGCCAGCCGGGGGAGTTGTGCCAGGGCGCCGAGGGTGCACACGCCCAACAAACGGAGACGTCGGTCCATCTCCAGATCGAGGGGGAGGGTGGAGATATCGAGGGGCGAGAGGAAGGCCCGCTCCTCACCGGGCGGCACGATACACGGCTCCCCCGGTTGGGCGGCCCGCGCCGCCTGCTGGGCCACGAACTTACCGCTGGAGAGACCGATCTGGGTGCCGGGCAAGGCGACGCCGACGGTCTCCTCCAGTAACCGCTGCGCTGCATCGGCGCCCTTCTTAAACCGCCCGCGGAGGCCGGATACGTCGGCGTACACAAGGCCCAGGTCCTCAGTCTCCACGGTCGGGGTGAGGGGTTTGATGGTCTCCACCAAGGCCCGATGGAGGGTATCGTAGGCTTCCTGGTCAGCGGGGAGAAAGTGGGCCTGCGGGCAGAGGGCCTCGGCCTTGGAGAGACGCATCCCCGGCTCCACGCCGGCGGCCTCGGCCTGAGGGGAGCAGTCCAACACCGCTCCCTTATCCCAGCGCCGCCCGCCGATGATCAAAGGGGCCTGCACGAGGGCCGGGTCGCGGCTTTGCTCAACCCGCACAGGGAGGTGGGGGATCAGTAGACACGTTATCCACATAGCGTCGGATTGCTCCTTCCCGCTCGGTCAGGGCGACGTGTTATGGACGTCCCAACGCTCGATGGTGAGGTCAAGGCTGTCTCACTTTTGTAAGCACGGGTGTGCGGATGCGCCGGCGTATGAGACCTTGGCACGACCGCATCGAGCGGTTGAATAGAACATGTGTTCTATTATAGGCTGTCCAAGGGGTTTGTCAATCAGGGGGGATAGGTCAGGGATGCGCTAACGACTTGTCGCGGAGATGGTGGACGGTTGGAGACCCTTGGCGCCCGTGTACGGATCCGTTGTGACTGGCACAGGGCAAGGATACGCTGTTGAGGTGCAACGCACCTGAATGGTGCATCGCCCCCGTGGGGGCGACAACTTGTTGGTACCCCGTGCCTCAGGAGGGGAGCGTCTCGAGCTATGCGTTAGCTCCACGGGCGGGTACCCGTCTATAGGGTCATTCGTCCGGGCCGTTGTCCTCGGGGCCTCAGGACTCGATGAAGAAGTGAAGGAAGACATCCTCCTCGACGCGGGACCACCAGATGTCCCAGTCGCGGTCCAATATCCTCGCGGAGCGAAGGATGCTCGGCCTACCGCTCTCGAGGACCTCGTTGGCCCTGCAGAAGCTGCACGCCACGCCATTTGGGGGAGGCTCGCCGCCATGCGCGTTGACGTAGCGCCGGTCGGATGGGGAGAGATAGCGCGTGTGACAGAGGCTGCGCCAACAGTACTCCTCCACCTCTCCACCGGCCTCCCGAGCCACTCGATTAGCGGCGAGGATCACACGCTGGCGGTCGACAATGATCACGGGGAGCGGGAAGCTGTCCAGGACCAATTGATGGTGGTCCGCCATGCGTCGGATCTCGTCGCCGAGGCGCCGGTGCTCAGCGATGAGCTTCTGTAAGCGTGTGCCCACGGTCCCAAGCTGAGATGCCTGGTCCCCGAGCTGCTCCAGCAACTCGTCGCGGGCCCGATCGAGCACCACTCGATATCGACTCCGTTCGATAGCGCTGACGACGGCCCGTGCCAAGACCTCGGGGGTCATCTCATCCTTGAAAAGGTAATCCTCGGCTCCGGCGCGGAGGGTATCGCGGGCCGTGTGCACGCTTTCGCATCCGGTCAAAACGACGATGGGCACGTGCGGGGCGCTGTTGCGGAGTCGCATATACGTGTTCATCGATCGGCTGTCCGGGAGATCGAGGTCTGTCAGTACGACGTCGATGCTCTGGGGCACAAGGCACGCCAACCCCTCCTCCAGCCGGCTCGCCATGGACACCTGAAACTGAGTCTCCTCATTCGCTCGGAGGGTGGCCTCTTCCAGCATCTCCCGTACGAGATTGGCCTGGACGCGACTGTCCTCGATGCAGAGGACGCGGACTACGTTTCCGTTCACTGGAGGCCTTCCCTTCCATGGATGTCCATCTATGTGTTCTCCACCACTGCTGCGGGGCGGGTCCCAGGATCGTCCTCTGAGCCATGCGGATCCGACCCGGGGGTATCGACGGCCTGGGAGGAGCTCGCTGCGGGGGAGAACTCGCGTACCGGGAGCGTGAAGTAGAAGATCGATCCGTGACCGAGTTCCGACTTTGCCCAGATGTGCCCCCCGTGCCGCTCGACGATGCGTTTGCACAAGGCGAGCCCCAACCCGAGCCCCGGGAACTCCTCCTCTGTGTGAAGCCGCTGGAACACCTCGAAAATGCGTCCGTTCTGATCGGCCGGCATACCGATCCCGTTGTCCCGCACAGAGAATCGCCAGATCGTCTCGGAAGCCCCGTCGTCTTCGGGCACGGGCAGGAGATCCGCTGAGACGTGAACGGTGGGGGGCACGTCCGGTCGCTGGAACTTCAGCGCATTGGCGATGAGGTTCTGGAAGACCTGCGAGAGCTGAGCTGGATCCGCCCCCACGGTGGGCAGCGGGTTGCTGGTCACGGTGCCCCCGGCCTCCTCGATGGCGGGCCGGAGGGACGAGACGGTGCGGTTCAAGAGCAGATCGCAATCCGTGGCGACGAAGGGCTGCCCCTGGGTCTCGACCCGGGATAGGTTAAGGAGGGCCTGGATCATGTCCTGCATCCGTTGCGCTCCCTCGACGGCATAATTGATGTACTGTTCGGCCTTGGCATCGAGCTCAGTGGAGAACCGCCGCTGAAGGAGTTCCAGGTAGCTCTTGATGGTGCGCAGGGGTTCTCGGAGGTCGTGGGAGGCGACGTAGGCGAACTGCTCCAACTCCTGATTGCTCCGCTTCAGGTCGGCGGCGTAGCGCTGAATCCGCCTTTGGGCCTCTCGGCGCTCTGTGACGTCGCGCGCGATTCCTAGTATGGCTGGGCGCCCGTCGTAATCGATCCGGCGGGCGCTGATCTCCACCGGTACAGTTGTGCCGTCCCGCCGGCGCGCTGTAGCGGGGAACACGCTGTAGCCGTCTTCCTGGAGGTCCACGAACCTGCCTGTCCGTTCAGCCGCCTCCTCGTCCGTGAGGATCTCCGTCGGCTTCTTGGCCAGCAGGGCCTCCCGGTCATAGCCTATGAGCTCGCAGGCGCCCTGGTTGACGTCCAAGAGCTCTCCATCGGGCGACGCGACGAAGATGGCGTCGCCCGCGTGCTCGAATAGCGCACGGTAACGCCGTTCCGAGTCGCGCAGCGCACGTAGGGCCTCGTGGCGTTGTACGGCCAGCGCATAGAGGCCGGCGAGACGCTGCACCAGCGCCAGGTCACGCGGACCATAATCCTTCGGGGCATTGGCCAGGGCGATCTGCCCCACGAGTTTGCCGCCCGCGAGGGCGGGCACAGAGAGGAAGCGGTGGATGGGGAGGTGCCCTTCGGGCACGGAAGACGAGCGTGGGTCGTCCGACGGGGCATTGGTGAGCAGCGGCTCACGATGGTTGAGGACCCAGCCCCAAAGACCGCCGAACTCACCGAAAACGATGTCCTTGTCCTGCACGCGGCACCGCTCCCAGACCTCTCCGGTCATCGTCGGGCAGACGAGGTGCCCCGTAGTCGGGTCGATGTAGCCCACGTAGCCCAGCGTGCTGTTGGTCAGCGACGTGGCGCGTTCGAGCACGATGCGCGAGATGTCCTCGAGGGGGGCTGACCGGAGGAGGGCACGGGACAGCTCGGCGACGGCGGTCTCAACGGCGGTCTGCCGCCTGAGGGCCTCAAGAGCTGTCTTCCGCTCGGTGATGTCCAGGATGATGCCCTCGTACTCGATGACGCGCCCATCCTCATCACGCCGGACCCAGGTATGGTCGGTGATCCAACGGGTCTCGCCGTCGGAGGTGAGGATGCGATACTCTTGCTCGAAGCGGTTGATGCCCTGCTGGACGTAGGTCATAACCTCGTGAGCCACGCGTTCCAAGTCTTCGGGATGGATGATCTCCGCAAAGCGGACGGCTTTGGCGTAGAACTCGTCGGGGGAGTAACCGAATTGCTCGATGTTGTCCGAGACGTAGGAGACAGGCCAGTCCTCCCGTGCCCGCCAGACGAAGGCGACGGCCGGGCTGCGGTTAACGACCCGTTCCAGGACGCGACGTTGATTCTCTGAAGCGATGGTGTGCAGGCCGAACGAGAGGTCGTTGGCCAGCTCGGTGAAGAGGGCTTGCTCCTCCTTGTCCGCGACGAATTGCCTAGGGGTCGAGACGGTGAGGATGCCGAGCAAGTCCTCCCTGTGTTGGAGCCTGACACTCAACGCGCCGCGGTCGGTGTAGCGGTCCGACAATGGACACTTGGGGCAGGCCTTCAGCGGGGACTCAGTAGCCAGGACGCCCGGGGTGTTCAGAACACGGCGCACGCAGCTAGGGAGGCTGGGCGGCGGAGCCACTTCGTCGCGAAGGTCCACAGCGCGAAGCAGATTCTCGACCTCGCTGAAGGTGTCGCCAAGGCCCGCTTGTACGACGGATGAGACGTAGCGGCCCTCACGGAACAAGGCGATCCAGGCGTAGTGGTAGCCGCGGGTCTCAACCAACAGGCGACACGCTTCCTGGATCAGGGCGTCCCGATCCTGTTCACGAACGATGAGCTGGTTGACGTTGCGAATCGCGCGCAAGACGTCATTCAAATGCGCGACTCGTTCCTGGGCTCGCTTCCGTTCCGTGATATCCCGAAGGGAGACGAGGTGACATGAGGCACCTTCCCAGAGAACTTCCGCCACGCGCATTTCGGCGGTTGCTGAATCTGCCTCTGGGAGCAGGAGATCGATCTCCGTCTTGTCCCCGGTGGCCAGCGGGAAGCCGAAATCCTGGCCGACGAGGGAGGCCGGCGGACGCCGGAAGACGTCGGCGGCGGCGGGATTCGCAAAGCGGATGACCCCAGCCTCATCGATGATGAGCATGCCGTCGGCATTCCGGTCTATGAGGGCGCGAAACCCCGCTTCTTCCCGGGCCGGGTGATTTCGATAGGCGGAAAGGATCCACCCTTCCTTGTGAGCTGTCTCGTTCATTTTGCGCGATCCCAGTTGGATGTGCTCCGCGACATCTACAGCCCCGACGGCGGGGCTGTGCGCTGTTTCGCCTCTCCCTGGAGGTGCATGGTCCTCGCGGCCTCGGGTCCCCCGATTGAGGTCACGAGGTCAGGGTTGCCGGCGACCCGAGACTTACGATTGAGGCTCGCCGCTGTCGAACAGCCCGCGCAATCGGTCCGCCTCACCGTGCTCGACGCCAATCTGCCGGGGCGTCCCCGAGAGAATGCCGGCGATGTTTCGGAAGGGCCTTCCGATGTGCATACCGCTGTCGTCGATGCTGAACTCTCGGATGTCCTTCTCGTGCATGGAGCCGCGCATCTTGAGGATGGTTATACCGCGCCGCATCTCGCCGTACATCTCCACGTACCGCAAGAGGATAATCGAGTCGGTGATGGTAGAGATGTGGGCCTCGGTGACGGAAGTGCCCCCGGTCAGGGTCGGTGTGGTCGCGGTGAAGAGCCCGGCGACCTCCTGATGCTTGATGAAGGAGGTGAGCCCAATGACGAACTCACGGAAGCCCTTGACCGTGGAGACTCGCTCAAGGGCGGATAGGCTGTCCACAGCGACACGGTTTGGTTTGAAGGCGTCAATCTCCGAGCGCATCATCAAGAGATGGTCCTCGAGCCCCGCTACCTCCGGATAGTTGCAGACCACCCGCAGCTTCCCCTGTTCCTCCATCTGGGCGAAGTCGCGGCCCCAGCCGGTGGCGTTCCGAAAGAGCTGTTCGCGACTCTCCTCGAAGGCGAAAAGCAGGCAGCGCTCGTCGTTGTTGACGCCCCCGGCGATGAACTCGGTGGTGACCAAGGTCTTGCCGGTTCCGGTGGCACCAGAGACGAGGATGATCGAGTCTCGGAAGAAACCCCCGCCGCACATGGCGTCCATCTCAGGGTTCCCGGAGGTGATGCGAACGTTTGAAGATTTCTGCTCCAGCTCCAGGGAGGAGAGGGGAATGACGACGATACCCTGGTCCGGCACGATGGTGAATGGGTACTCCCCCTTGTGGTGCCCCGTGCCTCGGAACTTGAGGATCTCCATGGTGCGCCGGCGTTTCTCGGCCTCAAGGGCGTTGCGGAGGATGACGACATTGTCGGCCACGAACTCCTCGGCACCGTAGCGGGTGATCTCACCATACTCGCTAGTCCGCTCGGCGGTCATCACGGTCGTCACGCCCATCTTCCTCATTGCCGACGCGATACGAAAGAGCTCGGACCTCACCAAGGTGTTCTCGGGGAACCGGGTGAAGACGGCGCCCAGAGAGTCCAGGGCGACGCGCCTGGCGTCGATCTGCCGGACGGCGTGCTCTATGCGGGCCAGCAGGCCCCCGAGGTCGTAGCTTCCGATGACGACGGTCTCGTGCTCCATATGTGGGGATGCGTCGACGAAGCGCCACTTGCCCTCGTGCTGCCAGGCCTCCACGTGCCACCCGAGAGAGTGAATGTTGCGCCGGATGTCGGCAGGTGATTCCTCGAAGGTGACGAAGACGCCCGGTTGGTCGAACTTCCGGATACCCTCGGCCAGGAACTGGGAGGCGAGGACGGTCTTGCCGCTACCGGCCGTCCCCGAGACGAGCGTCGTACGTCCCCGGGGGAGGCCTCCCCGGGAGATTTGATCGAAGCCGCTGATGCCGGTCTCCACTTTGCGAATTGCGGTGGTGTTCTCACGTTCAGGCATGGTCTACCTCTCTGCCTCCCCCGGCTGCCCTGCTCTGGCTGAGGCCCAGCCGGAGGGCTACTTCCTCGATGTCCGAGAGATCGCCGATGATGCGCCGGACTGGCGGGGGCGACGACTTGACCAGCGTGGGCGTGGCGATGATTCTCTCCTCTTCGGCCCGGTGGGGCTGCTCCAGGACGTCGACGACGGAAAGCTCACGATCGGCTATCTTGGACTCGTGAGCAATCTGCTGGAGGTTGTAGATGGCGCGCTCCGACCTCGAGGTCCGTCCCGTGACGTACAGGGTCAGTCTGAGTTCATTCATAGTGCACAGGCCCTTCGTCGCTAGCGGACTCACGACGGCTGGCGCCGGTTCGCGGAGTCAGCGTCACGCACCGCTTTCGGTAGTAGGAGACGAGTTCGCCCATCAGGCGGAGCGCAACGAGGCGTCCCTCGGTCGCATAGGCCTTGGCCTTGATGGGGTTCGTCTGCTGGCTCCTCCCCCTCAGTCCGGCGACATGCACATCGACGACATCGCGAGGTGTGGCGCCCAGCGCACCCAGGCGCTCGGCGAGACCGCGTACGTTATCCACATCCGTTTCGGTGAGCCGGTAGGCCTGACGGTCAAGGGCCTCATCCAGGAGCAAGGCATAGGAGGCCACCAGGGTCTCGAAGACGTGGGGGAGCGCCTCGTGCAGGGGCTGCATTCCGAACGCGCGTGCCGAAACGGCTGTGCCCGGGAGGGCAGCCAGTTCGTCCAAGCGGCGCAGCTCATTCTCTATCTGCTCGATGCGTTCCTGCTCTGCTCTGACCCTATCGGTGATGTCATCGATGGCAAACACGACGCGCTCGACCTCTCCCGATGGATCGAGAAGGGGTGCACCGTTGATGGCGAGGATGCGCTGCCGTCCGTCTGGCCATTCGATGGCGTGACGGACACCGTAGACAGGCTGCTTGGTGGACATCACCCGTCGGAAAGGGAGATCGCTCTCGTCGATGGGGCCTCTTTCGACGTCGGTGATGCGCCAGTCCGGGGCGTTGTAGGTTCGCGTCGTGATCTCGGCCTTGGATAGGCCCAGCACGTCCTCGGCCCTGGCGTTGGCAAACGTGATCTCGCCTTCACGGTTCACCATGGTGATGCTCACAGGGCTCGTCTCCATGAGTTGAGCCACCAGATCTCGCTCTCGCCGAAGGGCCTCCTCGGCCTTCCGGCGGTCGGTGATATCCCAGGTATACTCGATCATCTGGACGAGGGTGCCATCCTCGTCGAAAATAGGGTAGCCGTGGACTTCGACGCGCTGGGCCACTCCGTTGGCGGCGTAGTGGACGTGTTCGACGGTGACGGGTTCCCCGGAGGCTGTAACCTCCTGGAGGGGGCAAGGGTGGTGCTTGCCGCTGCAGGGCGCCTCTCGCCGGTGGCTCACACGGTAACAGGTCAGCCCGTCGCCCGGGACGAGGCTATGGGTTCCGACAGCCGCGGGGTTGGCGGCGGCCAAGGTGTAGTCGTCGACGTTGACGACATAGAATGGGTAAGTCAGAGCCTCAAGCGTGTCTCTGAAGAGGGCGGCGTCGTTCCTACACGCATCCCCATGTGTGTCTTGGGCGAGCACAGGGGAGTTAGTGTGCATGGGGTCTGTTCCTTCGGGATGGTTCAAGTCGGAGGGCGGTCGCTCGTTCGCCGTACGTTCTGCGCCGGGGACGTGGATGGGCAGGACGAGCGTGGTCGGACTCGCCGCGCACAGCTGAGCGAGTTTCAACGGTCCCTCTCCAGGCTGGACGGCAGCGCTCACCAGAGCCAGGTCAATGTGCTGAGTCCGTAGAGTCTCCACTGCCGAGGCCACATCCGGAGCGTGTTCGATTACCAACGAGGGCGAGGCCACGGGCTCGCCCTCGGGCAGACTCGGCAGCAGGTCGCGCGGTCGGCACCCGATCAGCAGCAGCGTTGGAAGGCGGCCCAAGGAGCTCACGTCGGAACCCCGTCAGTTGACACTCGGACTCTGGGGCGGCCCTGCGCGGTACCGCGGGTACGGGCAATCTGCGGGTGGCTTCGCGCCAGGGAAGTGAACGGCTTGTCTCGGCAGGTGGATGAAGAGCACGGGGCTAGATACACGGGCTTACCTTCACTCACTCAGAGCCTGTCGAATGGCGCGGGCGAGCTGGGATCGCTCGAAGGGTTTTCGAACCAGGGAGTCAAAGCCAACCTCCCTGAGTGCCTCTTTGTCGTGTTTGTCCAGGGCATAGCCCGTGATGGCGATTCTTCGGATGTGGGGTGCCTGTCTCTGGAGCATAGTGGCCAGGGCCCGGCCGCTCATCTCTGGCATGACCAGGTCCGTGATGACCAAGTCGATCGAGGCGGACGCCTCGGTTGATGAGCCAGGACCCCCTTTGTCTCCAGGGGTTCCGGGAACCCCGGGGTGAGATGGGTGACCTGTTGTTAGTCCGCAGACCGCCATGGCCTCGCGCCCGTTTGCGGCGGTGAGGACCTGGTAGCCCAGGGATTCGAGCACGCTCTTACCTGCCTCCCGCAGCCGAGGCTCGTCCTCCACCAGGAGGATCGTTTCTCCTTGGCCAAGGGGAGCCTCTGCTCGTCTGCGGGGCTTGAGGACGGGCTCTTCGTGACACACGGGCAGGTGAATCCGGAACGTGCTGCCCTTGCCAGGTGCTGTGTCGACGTCGACGTATCCGTCGTGCTGCCGGACGATGCCATACACCTGGGCCAAGCCCAGCCCGGTACCCTCCCCGATCTCCTTGGTGGTGAAAAACGGCTCAAAGAGGCGTTCTTGGACCTTCTCCGTCATGCCCATGCCGGTGTCGGAGACAGCTATGCTGACCCATTCTCCGGTGGGGAGTGAGGCGCCACAGGGTCGGCGGCGGGCGCGGTCTTCATTGGCGAGGTCCTGGTCTATGGTGCATCTGGATAGAGAGACCTTCAGCTCGCCGCCGTCCGGCATAGCATCCCGAGCATTGAGCGCCAGGTTGGTTAGTGCTTGCTTCAGACGGCCGGGATCGGCGCGGACGCGCTGGGGCCCGGGCTCGGTCTCCATATTCAGCTCGATATCCTCAGGAATTGCGCGGCGGAGCACCTTGAGCGTCTCGCGGGTGAACGCCTTGAGGTCCAGGGCCCGGGGTTCAATCATGGCGTTGCTGCTGAAGTCTAGAATCTGCTGGACAAGGTCGGTGGCCCGGTGGGATTCGTCGATGATGACGTTCATGTTCTGGTCGAGGTCTTGAGGAAGGCCAGCGTGGCGCTTCGAGAGCTCAGCGTAAAGGATGATGGTGGTCAGGAGGTTCCGGAAATCGTGGGCCACCCCGGCGGCCAGCTGGCCGAGCGCGGCGAGTCGTTCTTGACGCCGAAGCTGCTCCTCCATCTCCTTTCGTTCGGTGATGTCACGGGCAACGCCTTGGATCTCGGGGGGTGCATTAGGTCGCTGAATGAGCCGCGGGTTGACCTCGATCCAGATGGGGGCGCCGTCCTTGCTGCGCGTGAGGAGCTCGTAGGGAGCGGAGTGCCCGTCCCCTGCCAGTTGGTCCTGGATCATCTGCTCGGCCTGCGGCACGTGGTCGGGATCTACCAGATCCCACACGGTCAGATTCGGCAGGTCGGCGACCTCGTAGCCGAAGACGCGGGCGCCGGCAGCGTTGGCTGAGGTGATGTTGCCGACCAGGTCGTGGCTGTAGATGATGTCCGTCGCGTTCTCAACGAGCTGCCGGTAGCGCTCCTCAGACGCGCGGAGGGCCTCCTCGGCGCCCTTCCGCTCGACGGCGTATCGTATGGATCGGGAGAGAAGCTCGCCGCTGACGTGTCCCTTGACAAGGTAGTCCTGGGCACCCTCCCGAACGGCCTTGACGGCGAGGTTGCGGTCGTCGAGCCCCGTGAGAACGATGATAGGTATGTCTGGTGCCTCAGCCTGCGTCCTGGAGAAGGTCTCGAAGCCGCGGCTGTCGGGCAGAGAGAGGTCGAGGAGCACCAGATCTAGCTTGTTCCCCCTCAAGCACTCAAGTCCTTGGGACAGTCTCGACGCTTGCTCCAGGGAGAGGGAGAGGTCCCGTCTCTGGCTGAGCATCTCGCGGATGAGGTTAGCGTCGGCCGGGTTGTCCTCGACAATCAGAGCCCTTAGATGTCTCTCCATCGTGTGATCCTTTGGTATCGTCTAGTACCCGGTAGCTCGATCCCGCACTGATTGAAGGCGTGCTCCGGGCAGAAGTAGATTCGGGACGGTGTGCTCATGGGTGTTGAGAGCCCGGCGATTCATCGGATTCCCTGTCGTTCATCTCCGCAATGGTGCCTGAGGATTCGTGCTCATCGACGTCCCCCGTAAGGTGCCCGTTGAAGAGGCGGGCAAGAATGGGCCAGACGCGAGACGCGAACTCCCACTTGGGCAAGAATGCGTCGGCACCGGCATCCGTGGCAGCCTTTCGGTAGTGCTCGTTGTCGTGGAACCCCAGGAGCACCACGCGGATGGCTGGACGGATGGTCTTTATTTGGCGAGTCAGGTCGAAGGCACTTGTCCGGGGCAAGCCCAGGTCCATGAGGATCAGGTCTGGCGCCAGCTCCTGACTCCGGTCGAGCGCATCTTGCGCCGATGAGCAGTGTCCGATGATCTCAATACTCCGGTTCATAGAAAGGAATCGCGCGGCCGAATTGACGAAGTGCGGGCTCCCGTCGACCATCAAGACACGTATAGGGCACATCGTCTCCTCCTGCTTGGTCCAGGGACGGCTCCTGTGCGGCGACAGAGGGGGATCGAGCCATGCCACGATGCCCGAATCGGCTTGGAATGGGATTGCCGCCGGCTCAGCCGAAGGCGCTGGTTGGCGCGTGGAGGGGGCGAACAGCTGCATTGCGACGCGTGAATACTGACAATGGGCCTTTACGGTCAGCCTAGTTACGCCGGTGTCCGAAGGGTGACGTTTCCTCGGATGTCCGGTGCAGACCTACGGGACGGTCGCAGACGATCTGGCGTCAGCCCCCAGCGCTGTCCGAACACGACGTGTACACCAAGTTGGGAGTTGGCAGTGGTCCACGATACGGTCAACAGGAGAGGTACTGACGGCCCCCGTCTCATACAGTATACAGTATGGCGGCGGTTGATGGAAGGGGGTGAATACCCCACTTGAAGGGGGAAGAAGACCCTGACGCCGCGGCGACGGCTAGACGTCGATTCTAACGAGGCCTACGTGGATGGCATAGCGGACGAGCCCGGCGATGTCGTGGATGCCAAGGCGGTTCATAAGTCTGGTGCGGTGACCTTCTACGGTCTTGACGCTGACGTCCAGCTCCTGTGCGATCTCCCGGTTGGTGTGGCCCTCGGCGATGAGCTGAAGGACCTCCCTTTGACGGGGCGTCAGAGTGTCGAACAAGCTCCCCTGTCCTCCGGTGCGCCGCACGTAGTCTGTCACCTGTTTGGAGACGGGCGGACTGAGGTACGTGTGATTCCCGCGGGCGGCTCGGATGGCCAGCGAAAGCTCAGCCGGGTCGGAATCCTTGAGGAGATAGCCGGCGGCGCCCGCGTTGAGGGCGCGCAGGATGTACTCCTCGTTGGCGTGCATCGAGAGGATGATGATGCGAACTTCGGGAAACCGGGCGCTGGCTTGCTCGACGGCCTCGAGGCCGTTGAGGCCAGGCATGGCGATATCCATCAAGACGACATCGGGACGATGCCTTTCGATGAGGCTTAGTGCATCGCGACCGTTATCGGCCTCGGCCACAACGTCGACATCGTGCATCTTTTCCAACATACTGCGGAAACCGGCACGGACGAGGACGTGGTCGTCGGCCAATAGACAGCGGATCCGGCTCACCCTCAGACTTCTTTCCTGGCTTCCGCCCCAGGATCCGGCGCCGAGAGGGGCAGTCTGGCCTGGATGGTGGTTCCCTTCCCAGGCGCGGATTCGATGGTCAGCTCGCCCCCAGCGAGGGCGGCCCGCTCCCGCATCCCGAGGAGGCCAATACTCTTGCCGCGACTAGCGAGGTCCATGGCCTCGGCTACGTCGAAGCCAACACCGTCATCTCCAATGGTCAGCTGAATGGCGTCGTCGATGGCTCGAACGGAGACCATGACGGCCTGGGCCCGTGCGTGACGAGTGACGTTGGTGAGTGCCTCCTGGACGATGCGGAAGCAGATGACCTCCAGGTCCCCGGGGAGTCGACGTTCCAGAGGCACGCCGTCAAACAGGACCGCGAAGGATGCCCGCTGAGCCTGGCGATCCAGGAACCAGCGGAGCGCGGGGATCAGTCCCAGATCGTCGAGGAGGGATGGACGGAGATCCAGCGAGAGGTTGCGAACCTGCTTGAGGGCCCCTTCCACAGCCTCTATGGCGCCGCTTAGGGCGTCGTCAGGCCTATCTGTAGGTAAGCCCTGGGCCGTCTGGACGCTGAGCTTCACGGCGGTGAGGGCCTGGCCAATCTCGTCGTGGAGCTCATGGGCGATCCGGCGGCGTTCTGTCTCCTGGGCGTCCACAAGCCGCCGTGAGAGAGTCTCAAGCTGCTCCCTCTCCCCTTCGAGCTCGCCGCTCAGACGGGCGTTCTCCATCGCGATGGCGGCGTGGTTCGCGAAGAGCGTGAGCAGCTCGACGTCGTCGGGTCCGAACGCCGCGTCCTCGGCATCGTCAACCACCTGAAGGACTCCCTTGACGTGGCTCTCCCACAACATGGGGGCGCAGAGCACAGCCCCGGCAACTGGCGTCGGGTCACCCGAGTCAGTGTCGTGGAGCTGGACCTGCCGGTGGCTGACGATGAGCGGTTGACCGGTCTCAGCGACGATGCTTGCCGCGCCCTCCCCATGCGCGCAGCCCGCGGCTGGGCTCGCGTCGGACGCTCCATGGCTGACCCTGAGGTAGACCTCCCGTCGCTCGGGGTCCGCCACGTAGAGCCGGCCGCCGGGGGTACCCAAGAGCCGGGCGGCCCTACGGACGATGGTCTTGAGAAGCGTCTCCAGGTCCCGCTGCGCTGTGATATCCAGTACTGTCGCCTGGAGGGCGTCGAGCTCGGAGGCGCGCTTGCGAAGCGCCTCCTCAGCAGCCTTCCTCTCCGTGATGTCGATGGCGGACCCGATGTACCCGGCACACTGGCCCTCGGGGCCGAAGCGCGGGATTCCGGTGTCGAGTACCCAGCGGTACTCCCCATCTGCGCGTCGGAGACGGTACTCCATGCGGAATGGATCTCGTCTCTCAAAGGCCTCCAGGTACGTGGTCATACAGTGGTCCATGTCGTCGGGATGGACGCCCTCAGCCCAGCCGTTACCTGCCTCTTCCTCCATAGTCCGGCCGCGGAAGTCGAGCCACTGCTGGTTGAAGAAGTTGCAGAGACCATCGGTGCCGGACATCCAGAGGAGCACGGGTGAGGTGTCGGCCATGATCTGGAAACGGTTCTCGCTCTCGCGCAGTGCCTCCTCGACGTGCCGCCAGGCCGTGACGTCACGAACCGTGCCGAGCAGAGCTCGGGGTTGCTTGCTGTCGACGGTCTCAGTCTCGATGTGGGCCCGGATATAGCGGACGGCACCGTCGTCGTTACGCATGATGCGGTACTCCACCTGCTCTTGGCGCCCCTCCTTCCGGACCCGTTCAACCGCGCTCTGGAGGAGGTGCACGTCCTGGCTATGGACGACAGAGAGGAACTGATCCCACGTGAGCTCATGGCCCTCCCACCCGTGGAGGCTCGCCCAGCCATCGGAGACCACCACGCGCTCGAGGGGAAGGGTGCACGACCAGCTGCCCAGACCGGCCATGCTCTCCGCCCTGGAGAGCATAGATTCACGCTCGGTCAGTCTATTCTGCGTCTTAATGTAGGGTGTGATATCCGTGAGGACTGCGAAGTAGCCGCGCACGTCCCCGTTGTCCTCTGCGTCGGGCACCAGAATGCCGTCGATCTCGCGAGTTCCACCGAAACGGTAGTCGAAGCGTTCGTGATACCGGACCTGTTCTCCCTGCAGGACGCGCTCTACGTGGTGGCGCGCGCCGGCGAACGCATCCTCCCCGATGATCTCGGGGAGTCTCTTTCCCACGACCTCTGCCTCTGAGAGGCCGAAAGCCTCTTGATACCTGCGATTGACGAACCGATAGACAAGGTCCTTGTCCACGTAGGAGACGAACTGAGGCAGGTGGTCCACGATGGCCCGCAAACGCGTCTCGCTCTCAGAGATGGCGTGTCCGGGGGTCTCCTGGCAAGCAAGGAAAGCGCCAGCCCTGGCGATGGGCTGGTCGACAGCCGCGACCGGGGGTTCCTCATAGGGCTGCAGCTGCGTCTTGCCGGCCCGCCGCGCCAGGGCCTGGTGGACGACACTCTCCACCGTGCTGGGATCGGCGACCTCCGTGATCAAACAGTCATCCGCTCCGCGGCGCATGGCCTGAAGCCCGCGCGCGGCGAGCTCCGAGGAGACCAGGGCGACGAGGGCAGTGCTTGGGTTGCGTCGGGCAATGATCTCCAGGGGCTCAAGGCTGTTCGGATCGAGAAGGGAGAGATCCAGGAAGAGCAGATCGAAGGAACTCCTCTGAAGGTGAGCCAGTCCGTCGTCGAGGCCAGCGACGCACTTAATGGCGCAACCAGATCCGATGGCGCGTGCCAGAGCTTGCTCCAAGCCCAGGCACGTCCCCTTGGGGCCCCGGACGATCAGGATGTTGAGCTGTTCGGTAACGAGCATCGTGTGTCCACGTTGCGATGATGCGGAGGGCGGAACCGCTGGCTCGGTCTATCCCGTCACACAAGGGAAAACCTCTGGCGGAATGAACCGGCTTGCTTCCAACCCGCGGGCAGAGCTCAGAGGACCATGGTTAGAACTCCCCGTTGACTGCCACCGCGGGTCACAATGGCGATTATACCGAGGACGCACCAAGAGGTCAAAGCGTGAGGCGTAGGAATGACGCGGTGGAGCACACGCGGCCTTTCGGCAGTTGACGGAACGGAGGAGCCACGTCTCCAAGCCCTTGGTGGTTCCGGCAAAGGTCTGAGGTGCTCGGAAGGGCCGCGGGGACCATGAGCGCTGCAGGCATGCCGTCGGGGAGGACATCTTCCGTGGGATTCGATGCCCCGGTGCCATCCTCCCGGGAGATCCGCTGCGGGTCCTGAGCGGTACGGTAACGGCAGCAGGAGGGCAGAAGCTGGAAGGGTTCTCCTGCGTCATGCCCGGGCGGATTTGACCGCCGGTAGGGGCTGGTGTACCATTGGGCAATGGGCGAGCCTGCGCTCCCGTCCCCACGGGCATCCAGGCGTGAACGCTCCGAGCCCCGAAACTTCTGGAGCATAGCTGAGCGTATTTTCGGTCGGTCCCAGCCGGGGGAGCCAACGTGGGTCCGCCGACGCTGGATGACGAAGGACGGGTGTCCGGAGTCTATGGGCCAAGGCACTCACGGTCGGTGTGACCGGGTGGTCTAGCGCTCGTCCAGCCGGCCCGCGGGATTCCGGACTACGGCGAAGCGGGCTGGGAGGCGAGAGCCCGTGTCGGCACATCGCGATTGGAGGCTACCAGCTATGTCAGACAGGCTCGGTTGCGAAGAGGTTCAGGATCTGATCGAGGCAGTCGCTGCTGCTGCGGTGACGGGGGAGAGCCTCGTGGAGCGTCGGGCTCTGGTGATGGCCCACATGCGGACGTGTCCACGTTGCCGGGCGTCGTATCTTTTCCTTCTCGATGCGCTGCAGCTTCAGAAGGAGGCGGAGGCGCGTTTGGCTGCCGCTGGCGATCCGATCCCGCTCAGGTTCAACTGCGTGGAAGAGGAAGGGTGGTGGCGCCGGCTGGGGGATCGGCACCCCGAGGTCTTTCCGCTAGGCTTTCAAATCTCCGGAGGTCACATCCGCGAGGCACTCCGGGCCTGGAAGATTGGTGGTTCGCGGGATGTGCAGCCGAAGGATGCGGGCGAAGGTGCCGTGTTTTTCTCCGAGTGGTTCGGCACGGACCGCGGGACGATGACGGCGCGGCTGACAGGGCGCCCACGGGTCTCAGATCCCGAACGGGTGGATCTGTACGCAACGCTCAGTAGCAAGGAGAGCCTTCCAGCGGGCCTGCACGTGTCTGTGCTTTGGGGGAGTGAGTTCCAGGCGGCTCCGTTGGACCCCGAGGGCACGGGGCGGCTAGAGGACTTCCGCCTTGAGGGCGCCCTGGAGGCTGAAGAAGAGGAGTTCGGGCCGGACCTGATCCTGACCTTTGGGATGGTGCGAGAGGACGCTACGCACGAAGCGTGACGGTCACCGTGAACCGGGCCCTCCGGGAGCGCTGGTGGGCTCGCTCAGGGGCGCGGGAGGCCCTTGCTCCGCGACCGAGAAGACGCGGCTCTCGCCGCCCCAGTTCAGCATCCACAGCAGACAGCGCGGACGAGCGCCGAGAAACTGGTCTCCGGCCGCCGCGTACCGGCGGACCTGGGTGAGGTACCCCTCCTCGTCGAGCAGTGTCTGGAAGTTGGTCTCCCCCGCCACGTAATCGGTCTTGAACTCCACGATGGTCCAGTGGGAACCGCTCCGGTAAAGGAGATCGACTTTGCCGGTGTCGACCTGACGACCCTCGTAGCGGCTGTAGGGCACTTCGTGTAGTCGATGATCTGCCCCGGCAATCTCATTGAAGAGGTGATGACGCTGGAAGCCCACGAGGAGACGGCGCACGCGGCGCTCTGTTCGGGCGACCTGGTCGTCACCAACCAGCCCGGCGGCGCGCGCGCGGGCCCGGATCCATAGCTTGAGGCCCGTATCGTCAGGGCCGTTCGGGAGCTGCCATTCGGCCAGCGCCTGGTGCGTCACCTCGCCGACGATCCAAGATGGGGGCCCAGCTCCCTCGCGGGCGGGGATGACAAGGGGGATGGGTCGCTTCAGATGCTCGCCGGCGGGTTCACCTGGACGCGCCTCCAACGGAGCCAGTAGGGGCGGGGGCAGGGGCACGGGCGGGTCGTCGGTCTCGGGTTCGGCCTGAGGGGCAAGCATGGTGTCAAGTTGGGCGTCGAAGGGGTATTCCGGCTCGTAGACGCAGCAAGCCGCGGACGCTTCGTCGACCCTGAGGGCCCACCGTCGGCAAGCCAATCCCGCGGCGTCGTAGGGGATGTCGACCTCGTGGAGACCGAGGGGCCGCCCCAGTTGAGCCAACCAGCCGTTCAGCTTGTAGGGGGTGCCGTCCTTCTTGATCCCCCCCAGGGTCCCGCTGACGATGAGTTTTTCTCTGGCTCGGGTGGCGGCGACGTAGAGGAGTCGCTTCGACTCGGCAGCCTCCTGATCGTCCTGGCGCTCCTCGGCCAGCTGGTACAGGGCGGCCCTGCGATCGTCTTCACCACCTTTGACCGGGAGCAGGACACCGTGCAAGTCATCGATGAGAACCCCGTGTCGCCCAGGTCCGCCGGACCAACTCGCGTCGCCGAGCACGACCAGCGGGAACTCCAGCCCCTTGGCTTGATGGACGGTCATGATCTGCACCGCACCGCCCGCAACGGACCGGGCCTCGCCCTCCCGCGCACCGCTCTCGCGGAGACCATCCAGGTAGTCAAGAAAAGCACCAACGCTGACCAGCTCGCTGGCGTGAGCATCGGATAGGAGCTTGTCCACGTTGCGGACGGCTCGGTTCTCCCCCGCGCGAAGGAGGCTGGCCCGGTAATGGGTGGCGTCCAGGAAGACCTTGAGCAGGTTGGCCACGGACGTCCGGCCCGCCGCGCCGTGGAGTCGCGCGATGAGGTCCATGGCTTGGGCAGCACGCTCCTCGGAGGGGGCGCCGAGAGGTGTCTCGCCCCGAAGGAGGTGGCGCCATAACGGCTCGGAGGGTGTGGGCCGGCTGCGCACCAGGTGGTAGACGGCGACATCGGAGAGTCCCAGCGCCGGCGAACGGAGCAGGCCTACCAAGGCGACGTCGTCCGTGGGATCAGACACGGCGCGCAGTGCATTGAGGAGGTCGCGGATCTCCGGGCGGTCGTAGAAGCCGCGCCCGGCCACCGTGACGTAGGGAAGTCCGGCGTCGTCAAGGGCATTTTCGTAGGCGTCGAAGGAGGACGAGGAGCGGCAGAGAATGGCCGCGTCCCCGTAGTCGAGGCCCTCGGCCCCGCCACTGCCGGCAGGGGGTCGGCAAGGCTCGATGAGCTCCGCGAGACGGACGACGGCAGCGCCGGCGGCTCGATGGAGAGCCCCGTCCGCCTTGGATCCAACGGTGAGATGGAACTCGACGTAGGGCTCGCGCACGCCGGGCAGCGGGGCGTCCCGGTGGGCGCGCAGGGGCGCGAAGGGCTCGACCCACGGTCGGCTGGGGTCGCTGCTCTCGCCGAGAACCGGCCGTAGGAGTTCATTGAGGCTCTCGACGAGGGGGCGATGGGCGCGGTAGGAGGTGGCCAGGCGCCACGCCACCCCGCCGTCCTCCACGATTCGATCGCGCTCGCGGCGAAAGACGGAGACGTCAGCGCCGCGGAAGCCGTAGATCGACTGCTTGGCGTCGCCGACGACGAAAAGATCGCCGGGTGCTTCGCCGTGTTCCACCTCGCCGCTGATCAGTCGGACGAAGTCGCGCTGCCGCTGATTGGTGTCCTGGAACTCATCGATGAGGATCGAATCGATCTCGGAGCGCCATCGGCGTCTCACAGTTGGATGGTTCTGGAGCAAGGCCACGGCGCCATGCTCGAGGTCGTCGAAGTCCACACCCCGGCTCTCCTTTTTGGCCGCTTCGTAACGGCGGCACGCATAGTCGAACACCATGCGTAGGGCAGGCATCGTCTCGGCCAGACGCTCGTCGATCGGGGTGAGCTCCAGGGAGAGGAGATCGGCCGCCCCCCGCCAGAGCGTCCTCAGGGTGCGGAGCGCCCCTTTGACGGCGTCCTTCTCCGACTTCCCGCCCGTCCAGGCTCTGTAGCTGCCGCCCACCAGGTTGATATCCGCCAGCCGCCCCAGGGCCGCGATTTGTTCTTGCGCTTGATCACCGGGAGCAACGGAGTGAGGAGCCAAGTATGTGCTCGCTTCACCCCGTGGAGGCAGGATCGACGCCTCCGCGAGGGCATCAAGGACGAGCTGCCGCTGGACGGCCGTGGCATCGTTCGGATCAGCGGGGTGCGCATGGCAGAGGGTCTCCACGGCCTCCAACCAGGCCTGGCTCGAGACGAGGGTTTCCAGGCGCCGCAGTCGCTCGGCTCGGAGGAGTTGCCGCCAATACGGGAGGGGGTCCTCTGGCAGCATGGAGAGAGCGGCGGTGACGTCCAGCTGCCGCTCAAGGAGGGAGGTGATGACCGATCGAAGGGCGTCCGGCGTCTCCAGGAGCGTGAAGAGGGGGAGGACGGCCGGGCTGTCGGCAGCCCAGGCGAGGGCGGCGTCGATGGACTGCTGCCGGAGGAGGGCGGCCTGGGCCTCATCCAGTACACGGAACCCGGGATCGGCGGATGCCTCAGCGGGATGCGCGCGCAGGATCTCGCCGCAGAGGCTGTGGATGGTGCCGATGCGGGCTGCGTCCAGGTCGGCGTAGATGGCCTGCCAGGCGCGTTGCTCCTCGGCGGGTAGGTCGCGCTCCTCCAGATACCGCCGCACCTCAGCACGGACCCGATTGCGCATCTCCCGGGCCGCTTTCCGGGTGAAGGTGATGGCCACGATGCCGCGCAGCGGGCGACCCTCGGCCAACAGGGAAAGATAGCGGGCCACCAATGTGCGCGTCTTGCCCGTACCTGCTCCTGCCGTGACCACCACGTCAGAGCCTCGAGCGCGGACCGCGGGGAGCTGTTCCTCGTTGGGCGACAGCTGCGCGACGATGGGATGGAGCGACTCCGGCGACATGGTCATCCTCCGTATCGACGCTCGTAGTGCCAGCAGAAGCCAACGGCCGGGCAGTAGGGTGGACAGCCGCCCTTCGGTGGGTGCGGGGGGAAGCTCCCGCCGCGAGCCCCGCGGATGGCATCCCAGGCGTGGGCCACCGCCGTGCGAACGGCCTCCTCGAGGCCGAAGGATTCGAGCGTGAAGGGACTGGGTTCGGCGTGGCGGACGTGCCAGTAGAAGCCAGAGACGGGATCGCCCAGGTCCAGGGCCTCGCGCGCCGCCAGGGCATAGAGAGGGAGCTGGATCTTCTCGCCGGCTTGGAGGGCCGAATCCCGATAGCTTGATGGTCCGGCGGTCTTGTAGTCGATGATACGCAGCTTTCCCTCCGGATCTCGGTCCACCCGGTCGATGAGGCCGCGGAGCTGGAATCGGTCCCCGTCGACCGAACTACGGACGACCAGCGGGGGCCTGGGGCCCAGTCCGAAGGCCGCCTCGTACCATCCTGGCACAAAGCCGCCCCGCAGATCGTCGTCGTGGAGGGCCTCAAGGGACCGGCGCACATCCTCCACCAGCTCGCGCCGGGTCTGGGCCCACCAGGCGGTGCGGCGGAATCCCTGTTCCTCCGGCGCCCTGTCCAGCACTTCGTCCGCCGTGTCGGGCAATGCCTCAAGGAGCTGTGTGAGTTCGGTGGGATCGTCCACGGCCTGGTAGACCCGTTCGAGGATCTTGTGATAGATGTTCCCGCGATGGACCCAGTCGATTCCCTGGCGCGGCTCCTCCCACGGCTCCAGGGCGAGGATGCTGCCTACGAAGAAGAGGAAGGGGCAGGCGAGGTAGGCCTCAAGGCGGCTGGCGCTCCACACGTGGCGGCTGTCGAGCTCTCGCGAGAAATGGGCCGAGAGAGCGTGGAGGCCGCCGTCGAAGGGGGAGTCGGCGCGGCATTGGCGCATCGTCACCACCTGCGCACCGACCACGACTGCGGCGGCCGCTGCCGGCCTCTGCTCCTGGATCCAGCGCCACAGGGGGTCACTGGGGGCGCGCCGGGCAGCGCCCTGCATGAGCTCGGGCCAGGAGGCCGCCTCCTCGGGCGGCGGTGCCAGGGTGTTGGAGGAGGCCAAGGGCTCGACGTTGGTCAGTCGCCGGACCTCCTCCCAGAAAGGAGAGGCCTTCCACGGGGCACCATCGTCGGTCAGGCGGGGCCGTGTGAGCAAGAGTCTGTCCGAGGGGGCCGCGACGGCTTCGTAGAAGTATTCCGCCTCGGCGCTGTCGGTCGAGGGTCGGAGGGGGAGTCCGAGCGTCTTGCGGTCCGCGTCCCACACGAGGGGATCCTCGCTCTGAGGTGCAGGGAAGGCGCCCTCGGCGAGCCCCAGCACAGCCGCGGCTCGGAAGGGCACGCCCCGCGCGGCCACAAGATCGGCGACCAGGATGTCCCCGCCGTCCGCGCGCCGGGGCACGCGGTAGGTGGCGCTCTCCAGGGCTGTGACGAGATCTTCGAAGAATGCTGGGAAAGCGCTGGGTGGATCGTTGAGAGCCTCCTCTGCCCAGACCAGACCTCGCAGCAGGCGCTTGAAGGCGCGCAGCGCGGCCAGATCGCGCTCTGCGTTGGATGATGGAAGAAGGGTATCATCCGCGTGATCGTTCTCCCCCGGTCCCGGCCATGTGGCCGGCCACATGGCCGCGCATACGCGGCGTATCACGCCCAGGCTTATGTCGGGTTCAGCTGTCCCGGCCGCCCGGGGGTGGGCATTGGGGTCCGGACCGATGAGGGACTCCATCCAACGGACGAAGTGTCGAGCGCTGCGGCTGCCGCCCGGCGGCCGGAGGTGGAGCACGAAGCGATCGAACCGCTCGCGGAGCGCGGCCACACGGGGTGGGGAGAGGGCCGAGTCGGCGGAAAGAGCGTCCATGTCTCGAGAGGTGGTGCCAGCGGTGCCTGCATCTACTAGAGCTTCGAAGGCTTCCTCCCATTGGGACAGGCCGGCGATGACCCGTCCTCGACGGGCAACCCCGGCGAGCACGTCGACATCCCGATCTGTCGGGCTCGTCGGGGCGGCTGCATGCCTGGCCCCCTCAGCCTCCGGCGCTAATAGTCCCGCAGGT
>CAZIWL010000061.1:2435-24685 GCA_964542755.1 uncultured Anaerolineales bacterium | reverse complement strand
GCAGCTTCTGCACGACGACGTGGCCCGCCTGTGGGTGGCCCACAACAATACACCGCTGATCTTCCGCAGCGAAGTCAGCGGGTACATACCGCAGCCGGTCGGTGCGGACTACTACGAGAACACGGTCATCGAGCAGTAGGCCCGATAGACGGGGCCGTCACGATGGCCCGTACCTGACGTAGCTGGTAGACAGGGGGGCGGCATCATCCGCCCCCCTGTTGCTAACCCCGGAGGCGACCTTGACTCGATACATCATACAACGAGTCCTTTCCTTGATTCCCACCATTCTCGGTGTGACGCTGGCTGTCTTTCTCCTACTTCGACTCATTCCAGGTGATCCGGCCGTGGCCATGTTGGGCGAGCACGCGGCTCAGGAGAATGTGGAGCGGATTCGCGAGCAGTTTGGTCTGAACCGACCGCTCTTCCTGGATCGCGAGGCGCTGGAGGAGGGCGATGTGGGTGCTTTCTTCGACAGCCAGTATATTCGCTACCTGGGTCGTCTGGCGAGGCTCGACCTGGGCAACTCTATCCACCGCCGCGTTGCTATCGCCGATGAGTTGAAGACTCGCTTCCCAGCCACGATCGAGCTGGCGTTCTGCGCCATGGTGTTGGCCATCGTGATCGGTATTCCGGTGGGCATGGCCTCGGCCGCACGCCGCGCGTCGCTGCTGGACAGCGTGAGTATGGTGGGGGCTCTGGTCGGCGTCTCGATGCCGATTTTCTGGTTGGGTCTGATGGAGATTATGCTGTTTGCCGTGATTCTCCAGTGGCTGCCCAGTGGTGGGCGGTTGAGCCACGCGGTGGAGCTCGAGGCGGTGACCAATATGGTGGTGGTGGACAGCATTCTGGCCGGCAATATGGATGCGCTGGTCAACGCGTTGAGGCACCTGGCGATGCCGACGATCGCGCTGGCGACGATTCCAATGGCCATTATCGCCCGCATGACGCGCTCTTCTATGCTGGAGGTGCTGCGCGCGGACTATATCCGCACGGCGCACGCCAAGGGGCTGCGGGAGATGGTCGTGCTATTCCGTCACGCGCTGAAGAATGCTTTCCTGCCGATCATCACGATCATTGGGATTCAGACCAGCAGCCTTATGGCCGGTGCCGTGCTGACGGAGACGATTTTCTCATGGCCAGGGATCGGAAAATGGGTCTACGACGCGATTCTCGGGCGCGATTATCCGATCGTGCAGAGCGGTACGCTGCTCATCACGATTGTGATTGTGGCAGTCAATCTGGTTGTGGATCTTTCGTACGCTTTCCTGGATCCGCGCATCCACTACGAGTGAGGACTTATGCTGGAATCAAGAGAAGAGCGACTTAGCGATACGATGGCGGCCAAGAAGGGGCGCTCCCTGTGGGGTGATGCCTGGCGGCGGCTGATCTCCAGCAACACGGCGCGCATGGGGATGGGGATCGTGGCGGTCTTCGTGCTGTCAGCAGTGCTGTCACATTTCTTCTGGGAGTACAACCCGAAGACGGATCTGGATTACTCCCTGAAGCTGAAGCCCCCGACGCTGGTGCCGAACGAGGACGTGCCGTCGATCCATCCCTTCGGGACGGATAAACTAGGACGGGACATTTTCCGCCGGGTGGTGCACGGCGGATGGAACTCGCTTCGGGTAGGGTTGGTCTCGGTCAGCATCTCGCTGGCCGCGGGCGGTATCCTGGGGCTCATGGCCGGGTTCTACGAGAGCATGGCGCTGGGGCGTGGGGGGCAGGCAATTCTCCTGGGAGGGATCGGCCTCGTCTTCGGGGCCATATCAGCATGGCTGGCCGGGCAGGTCTTCCAGGTGGCGGTTTTCTTCCTGTTGGGGTTGGCTGGTGTCTTCTACGGGACAGAGCCGACTCGGGGAAAGGTGCCCGAGGTGGAACCGGTCCGGGTGCTGGCGTTTGCCGGAGTGGGTCTGTTGCTCTCCGCCGGTCCAGCGCTGCTCGTGAGCCCCTACACGGCGGCGGCTTGCGGCATCCTGGGAGTGCTGACGGGAGCGCTGGTCTCGCTTCCGCTGGGCGGGAGCGTGGTATCGAATATCATCATGCGGGTGATGGACATTATCCTGGCTTTCCCGGCTTATCTGCTGGCGATCGCAATTGTGGCGTTTTTGGGCCCGGGCCTGAACAAGGCGATGATCGCCATCGGTTTCGTGGGTATCCCGGTCTATGCGCGGTTGCTCCGATCCACGGTGCTGTCGGTGACGCAGAATGATTATGTGCTGGCGGCACAGAGCATCGGGGTGGGGTACGGGCGGTTGATGGTGCGGCACGTGGTGCCGAACACGCTGTCGCCCGTGATCGTGCAGGTGACGATGGGGTTGGCGAGCGCGATTTTGTGGGCCGGGGCGCTGGGATTTCTGGGTCTGGGTGCGATTCCGCCGGAACCGGAGTGGGGGGCGATTCTGGGTGACAGCTATCGCTTCCTGACGAGCGGGGCGTGGTGGGCGGTGTTGTTCCCGGGGCTGGCGATCATGTTCAGCGTGTTGGGGTTCAACTTGCTGGGCGATGGGCTCCGCGATGCGCTGGATCCGAGTTTGACGCGTTAGGGTTGGCATAGGACGACGAGGCGGGAGACCCCGGTGGGCTGTGAGGCCGCCGGGGTCTTTTGTATGGGGCGATGAAGCGATAGAGCGATGAAGCGATAAAGCGACAAAGCGATAAGGCGAAAAGGCGAAAAAGCGAGAAGGTGACAAGGCGACAGGGCGATAGAGCTGATGGGCGAATGGGGAGAAGAGGTGACTGGGGGAATGGAGGTTTGCTGAGGCCCCTACTTCCTACTCCTTACTCCCTACTCCTGTCTGTTGTTGGGATGTCGAGGAACTGGGGTGGGATGGGTTCGGAGAGGTAGAGGCCTGGGTCCGGGCGGTAGAAGCTGATTCCTGCGCGGTGGGCGGCGCGGGCGCGGACGATGATGACGACGGGGTGCGGCGTGTGGCGGGAGCCTACGTTGACGGCGGTGCGGCGGTCGGGGGAGAGGTGGACGTATTGGCGGTGCATGGGTTTGAGGCCTTGCTCCCGGATGGCGTCGAGGGCGCGGCGGGCGGTGCCGTGGAGGAGGGTGGGGGGAGGCTCGATGGGGTCGTAGCTGATGGGTTGGTCGAAGGAGTGGCCGTAGAGGGCGCGGATGCCATTGGCTTTGATCTCGAAGCGGTTCTTGCCGTCGCCGGTGCCGTGACGGGCGATGTGCTCGATGTCCGAGCGGTCGGCCCATTGGAGGTTGGGGCGGGAGGTGACGATCTCGACGACGCGGGGGAGGGAGGCCCAGCCATGGTGGTCGACTTCGAGGCCGAAGCGGTCGGGTTGGTGGCGGAGGAGGAGGGAGAGGAATTTGCTGAGTTTGGTGAGGTTGGGTTTGGTGTTCATAGTAGTTCACCGCAGAGGCGTGGAGGGCGCGGAGTGAGAGCGATTGGAGTGGGTACAGCGACGGGCTGCCCCGATCGGCTACGGTGTTGGGTATGGAAGCCCAACTCACGTCGGCGGTGCGTGATGTTGTGGCTCGCTGGATCTGGCGATCCAGCTTGAACCCGAGAAGAGAACTCCGGCCCCTGCCCGGGAAGTAGGTTCCAGCTGGAACCCGGGAGGAGAGCTCCGGCCGGAACCCGGGAAGCGAGATCGACGGGAGCGATTGGAGTCGGTACAGCGACGGGCTGCCCCGATCGGCTACGGTGTTGGGTATGGAAGCCCAACTCACGTCGGCGGTGCGTGATGTTGTGGCTCGCTGGATCTGGCGATCCAGCTTGAACCCGAGAAGAGAACTCCGGCCCCAACCCGGGAAGTAGGTTCCAGCTGGAACCCGGGAGGAGAGCTCCGGCCGGAACCTGGGAAGCGAGATCGACGGGAGCGATTGGAGTGGGTACAGCGACGGGCTGCCCCGATCGGCTACGGTGTTGGGTATGGAAGCCCAACTCACGTCGGCGGTGCGTGATGTTGTGGCTCGCTGGATCTGGCGATCCAGCTTGAACCCGAGAAGAGAACTCCGGCCCCTGCCCGGGAAGTAGGTTCCAGCTGGAACCCGGGAGGAGGACTTCAACCGGAACCTGGGAAGAGAGTTCAGCTGGGACCCGGGAAGAGAACCCCAGCTGAAATCCGGGAAGTGAGCTCCGGCCGGAACCCTGGAAGAGAGCCCCAGCGAGAACGCGGGGAGAGAGCTCAGCTAGAATCTGGGAAGAGAACTCAAGCTGGAAAACGGGAAGCGAGATCGGCGGGAGCACGGGTAGGGGGGCGGCCTCCTCCCCCTACTCCCTACTCCCGCTGTTAAGCGAGCATGTCCCGGGCGAGCATGCCGCGCATCTTCTCGGCCACCCTGGCCATCTGCTCCGCGGTCTCGGTGTCGTCTTCCTCCCGGGCCTGGGCCTCAGTCTCCTCGACGAATTGGGCCATGCGCTCGGTGACGAGGTTGCGGCTCTCTTCGAGGAGTCGGTCGATCTCCTCTTCGTCGGCTCCCATGAGGCGGTTGATGAGGCGTAGCTCTGGAGGCATGGCCTCCTCCATGAGGCTCATGACCGCGTTCCACACGTCTCGCAGTGCCTCCAGGGCGTGCTGGTCGTTCTGCTTGTGTGCCGTCTCAAGGTTGGCACTGAGCACGCTGAGGAAGGGTTCGTCGATCTCGTTGAGGTGGCGGCGGGCCATTTCCTTGGCGTCATCGGCCGTGAGCATGTCGCGGAGGAGCGCGGCGCGGGCCTCGAAGACGGCGTGGGCCTCCTCATCGAGCCGGTCCCGCGTGTCGAGGATCTCCTTGCGGAGCGCCTTGAGCCGCTCTTTCTCCTCGGGATCCGAAACGGCGTCGATGTTGGAGGTCAGGCCCTGGAAGAAGAGGTAGTCGAGCATCGGGCGCCCGGCCGTGACGAGCAATTCCCGCGTCTCTTTGTCCTCGGCCTCCATGAGAAGCTCGAGGAGCTTGTCGCGGTTGGGCTCCTCTCGTAGGGCGTTGATAAGCTCGTTCCGGGACTGGATCGCCTGTCCTTCGGAGCTGAGCTCGAGCAGTTTGTCGCGAACCAGGCGCAACTGCTGGGCGGCCGCTTCCTGGTCTGCCGCCTGGGCTATCTCGAGATTGTGGGTGAGCATGTAGAAGAAGACCTCATCGATCTTGTCGTCGTTTGCCTCGATCATGGCCTCCAGTGCGTCGTCCGAAGCGGCCTCAACCATGCGCTGGAGGAGCTGGGCCTTCTCCTCCTGGGCCTGGAGCATCTCGTCCGTGACGCCCTCTTCCTTGAGGATGCGCTTGACCAGATTGTCCATGGTGAGCATCACGTCGGGTTGAAGGAGATAGGCTTTCCGCTGCTCCGAGGGAAGCTGATCCATGACGCGACGCGTGAGGCGGCCGATGGCCTGTTCGCGCTGCTCGCGGTCTCCACCGGCCTCCATGGGCATGTAGACGAGGGCCAACTCCTTCTCCGGATCGTGGTAAACGAAGGGCATGCTCATGGCACCGCGCGTGCCGCAGTGTGGGCAGTGCGCCACGTTCGTCACGCCGTTGAGCACCCGCTGTCTGGCGTTGGGATCCTGGCTCACGTCAAAGATCTGCCGTACCGGGGTCTGGAAGGGCTGCCCGCAGGCCGGGCACGTCACCCGCGCTACTTGTTGTTTTGCCATCAAAGGTTCCTTTCTCTACGTATGTGATTGCTTTTCTCGATCGAGCTAATCGGTCTGGCAAAGATGGAGCCGCAGCTCGCTGCGGCCGTCCTTGCTGAACGGTCAGGACTTCGGTGTGCGCTTAGCGGGGGAGCGAGAAGGAGAAGACAGCGCCCTCGCCTGGATCGCTCTCCACCCAGATCTCGCCGTCGTGGGCCTCCACAATGGCCTTCGCGAGGTAGAGCCCCAACCCGGCACCGGCGGTCTGCTGTTGGTATTCGCGGGATCCGCGATAGAAGCTCTCGAAGATGTGGGGCTGTTCCTCGAAGGGAATGCCCACGCCGCGGTCGGTGACGGTCACGGTCACCCTGTCGGTGACGGCGCCGCCCGTGATGTCGATAGGACCACCTTCCGAGTATTTGATAGCGTTGGAAAGCAGGTTGTTCAGCACTTGCTCGAGCCGGGTGGGGTCGCCCTCGATGACGGGGAAATCGTCCGAAAAGGCCACATTGATCTTGTGAGCGTCGGTCTGGGTGCGAAATCGCTCGGCGACGCGCCGGGCAAGAGCGTCGAGAGCCACGGGTTCTTTCTCCAGGGGGAGCTTGCCGGCCTCCAGGCGAGAGGCGTCGAGCAGGTTGTCAATCAGATGGTGAAGCCGGTCTGCTTCTTCAAGGATGACCTCCAGGCTCTCCTCCCGCGTCTTGAGATCCCAGCGGGCGTCCTTGCGCAGCAGGGTCTCGGCGTAGCCCTGGATGAGGGCGACGGGGGTCTTGAGCTCGTGGGAGATGACCGAGACGAAGGTGGACTTGATCTCGTCGGCCTCACGGAAGCGGGTGATGTCGCGCACGTTGGCGATGATGTTCACCAAGCGGCGGTCCTGACCAAAGAGGGGCGCGTAGATCATGCCGACGCTGACGGTGCCGCCGCGCTTGCGGCGGAGGTCGCCTTCCACGTAGAGGGGGCGGGCGGAGGGCAGGGGCCAGCCGCCAGCGACGGCGTCCGAGAGGGCGCGATTGGTCTCAAGGTGTGCCCAGCGGATGACGTTGTCGTGGTGTTGGCCGAGGGCCTCCTGGGACGCCCACCCGGTGAGGCGTGAGAGGGCGCGGTTGAAGACCTGGATGCGCTGGGCGGAGTCGAGAATGAGCACCCCGTCAGCGCTGTACTCGAGAATGGCGTCGAGGCGGCGTTTCTCCTGGGAGACGCGCTCGTAGAGCTGGGCGTTGTAGACGGCGATGGCGGCCTGGTCCGCGAAGCTGGCGAGCACGCGCCGGTCGTTGGAGGTGAAGCTGCTGCCGTAGGCGCGGAAGACGTAGAGGACGCCGATGAGATTGTCGCGGATGGACATCGGGAGGGCCACGACCTGCTGGAGTCGAAGCCCCAGGCGGGTCACGATCTGGCCCAGCTTCTCGGCGAGCCCCGGGATGTGGAAGCGGCTCCGGTCCGCGTAGTCTGGGATGTCGGAGAGGAGGGGCTCGAAGTAGGGGACGACGGCGGAAGGAAGGCCGTAGCTAGCCTGGATGCTGAAATCGCCCCGGTCGGGATCGCGAAGAGCGATGAGGCTGGCCTGACCCGAGAGCATCTCTGCCGCGGCCTCAAGGACCATCTCGAGGAGCTCATCAAGATCGAGTTGCGCGGTGAGGGCGCGGCTGATCTCTAGGAGGTGGTCCCGTTGTCGTACGCGGTAGTCGGTCAGCATAGGTTTATGGATTTGTTGCTGAACTGGTTGCTTGTCACAACTTATCATTATAACATAGCGTGTCTGAGCGACCAGCGAATTATCTGCGGAGGGCACTAACGAGTTGGCACACAGACACGCGCATCAGGTGCAACGCACCGATGGGTACGCGCGACTGTTTGTTGGCGCGAGCCTGCATCGGCATTTGCTTGAGGGCGTACCATCGTGTACGATGGGTAACTGTGGCATTGCAATTGAAGCTTGAGATTGATCACGGAGGGCACTAGACGTGAAGGCAACTATGAAGGCACTGGTGAAGAAGGAGCGGAAGCCGGGTTTGTGGCTGGACGAGGTTCCGGTCCCCAAGTACGGCATCAACGACGTGCTGATCAAGGTGCAGAAGACGGCGATCTGCGGCACGGATGTGCACATCTATAACTGGGACGCGTGGGCGCAGAAGACGATTCCGGTGCCCATGGTGATCGGGCACGAGTTCGTGGGGACGGTGGCGGCGATGGGGAGCAACGTGCACGATCTGGAGATTGGCGAGGTCGTGTCCGGGGAGGGGCACATCGTATGCGGCCGCTGCCGGAATTGCCTGGCCGGGCGACGTCATCTGTGCAACGACACGAAGGGGGTGGGGGTTAACCGTCAGGGCGCGTACGCGGAGTACGTCTCGATCCCCGTGACGAATGTCTGGCACGCTGATCCGATGGTCCCCAAGGAGATTCTGAGCATCTTTGACCCCTTCGGGAATGCCACGCACAGCGCGCTCAGTTTCTCAGTGCTGGGGGAGGACGTCTTGATCACCGGTGCCGGTCCGATCGGACTGATGGCGACGGCGATCGTGAGGCATGCGGGGGCGCGGCACGTGGTGACGACGGATCTGAACCCGTACCGGCTGGAACTGGCCGAGAAGATGGGCGCCACGGTGGCTCTGGACATCCGCGAGAGAAGGATCGCGGAGGTCCAGGAAGAGCTGGGTATGAAGGAGGGGTTTGACGTCGGGCTGGAGATGTCCGGCAGCGGCGAAGCGTTCCGAGATCTGATAGGGAACATGTGCCACGGCGCGAAGATCGCGGTCCTGGGTATCCCGCCCGAGGATCTGGTGATCGACTGGAACGCAGTGGTGTTCAACATGCTGACGATCAAGGGGATCTACGGGCGGGAGATGTATGAGACGTGGTATCTGATGGAGTCGATGCTGGGCAGTGGGCTGGACATCGCGCCCGTGATCACGCACCGCTATCATTACACTGATTTTGAGGAGGCGTTCCAGGTGATGCGATCGGGGCGCTCCGGCAAAGTGGTCATGGACTGGGTCGAATGACTGGCCTGGACGGGCACCCTTGCGGTAGATCGCGGGTCCTGTTTAGCGGAACCGCCGGGGGGCGGGGCGGATATCCTCCAAGGATGTCCGCCAGGGCCTTGTGACGTGTCGGGGCCGAGTGGGATTGCTTTGTCCAGAAGCACCGAGGCCAGGGCGTCAAGCCCTGGCCTCGGTGCACGAGGGGGCGGATGGCGCGGTTGGGTCTACGTCTCTTGCTGATCCGGGACGCTGGCCGCCCCCACTTGCCACACGGCGCCGTCCTGCTGGATGACGTGCTCAAGGGTGAGCTGACGCGTCTCGTGAACCTCTTGCTGGATGGCCTGACGCGCGGCCTCGACGTCACGGTTCCGCAGGGCGTCAATCAGGTCTCTGTGTCGTTTCTCCATCTTGTCGCCAGAGCGGACGAAGACGAAGAAGCGGGCCAGACGGTCGTGGAGCCTGCCCAGCTGGCTGGCAAGCTCCTGATTGCCGGAGGCCTCGGCGATCTTGACGTGGAGGCGGCGGTTCTCCATCACGTACCGCTCGGTGGATGCCTCGTCGTCGCCGGTGTAGCCCGCATGTACTTGTTCGAGCTCCTCTAGGGTCTCCTGGGTGATGCGCTTGGCGGCGCGTTCTACGGCTGCTACCTCGAGGATGCCGCGCAGCTCCAACATGTCGCTCAGTTCCTTGAGGGTGATCTCCGTGACGAAGAAGCCGGCGTGGGGTTTGTTGGTGACCAGGCCGTCCTGGGTGAGCATCTGGAGGGCCTCGCGGACAGGTGTGACGCTGGTCCCGTACCGGTCGGCGAGGGTCTCCAGGCCCAGTCGTTCCCCGGATTTCCAGTGTCCAACGATGATGGAGCGCCGGATCTCCTCGTAGATCCGGTCGGCTGAGGTTCTGGTTGGTTCGACGGCGCCCATGGGGTCGTCTCCTTGTGGCGGTGCTTAACTTGGCAGCTGCGACCGTTGATTGAGAAGTATTGTAGCATGGACTGGGCCAGGTGTCGATTGGGGATGATAAACTTGGGTGCACTAACGCATCGTCGCAGCTCGCCGCCCGCCAGACACCGCTGCTCGCGGCGTTCACGGGGGGAAGGGGAACGCTGCATTGAGGGTGGCTTGGAGTGACAAAGGTGCATCGCACGCATAACGTGTAACGCACCCATGAGTAGGCGGGACACCTTGTTAGTGCACTCTGACGTGAGCCGCGGGTAGACGGGCAGAGGATCATCTGGTACCATGCCGGGTCGGTTCCCGATGCTGGATAGATGGAAGGACATGTGTATGGAGACATCCTCAGAGCGCTCGTTCGTCCGGCGCCTACCCATTTTCTATGGGTGGATTATCGTCGCCGCTGGGACCGCTGGACTGGTTATGACCCAGCCCGGACAAAGCCCGGTGCTGTCGATCTTCACAGACGCGTTTATTGAGGATCTCAACATCAGCCGATCACTGACCAGCAGTCTGTTCATGGTGGGGACCGTGGTCGCCGGCCTGAGCTTGTCCTTCTGGGGTGAGCGAATTGACCGCCACGGGCCGCGAAGGATGGTTGGCGTGATCACCGCTCTCGTTGGTCTGTCGTGCTTTTTCATGGCTGTGGTCCAGAATGGCGTGATGTTGGGCATAGCCTATGTCCTGCTCCGCATGCTCGGGGCCAGCGCTCTGATGCTCGTCTCGAACACGGTGATCAACCAGTGGTGGGTGGCGCGCCGAGGGAGAATGGCCGGCCTGTCGGGAATCATCTTCTCCCTAGTCGGCATGGGTGTCTTCACGAACGTGGTCCACTGGCTTCTGAAGCGGTACACCTGGCGCACTACGTATGGGATCCTGGGCGCTATGGAGCTTCTGGTGATGCTGCCGCTAGGCGTGTTGCTCTTCCGAGATCGCCCCGAGGACCACGGGCTCCTCCCAGATGGGGCGGATGTGCCGGCCCAGGTGCAGGTATCCGGTGAGGACTCGGTGGGAGGATGGACGAGGGGCGAGGCTATCCGGACCCCTGCGTTCTGGACGGCAGCCGTGTCTCTCTCCGCCACTTCTGCGTTGGTAACTGGCCTCTACTTCCACATGGTCAGCATCTTCAAGTCACAAGGCCTGTCCGGAGAGGCCGCGGCGGCGACGTATCTGCCCATCTCGATTGTCTCGGCGCTGGTCACGCTGGGAAGCGGCTATCTAATTGAGCGCGTGCCGGTGGGCAAGCTTATCGCGGTAGGACTCGTGGCCCTGGCGGTTGCCCTGGGTCTAGCTCAGAGTCTCACTGCGGTTCCGTTGGCGATTGTCTACAGCCTCGCACTGGGGGCTAGCAATGGTATTTCGGGTACGGTGAGCAGTGTGGTGTGGGCCGACTACTTCGGGCGGGAGCACCTCGGCAGTATCGCCGGTCTGGGAGCCGCCCTCAGCCGGGTTGCCTCAGCTCTGGGGCCTCTGCCGCTCGCCCTGGCGTTCGACAGCTCTGGCACGTACGCGGGGATACTGAGGATTGAGGCTTTGATCCCCCTCGCGCTGGCGGCTGTCAATCTGGTTGTAAAGCCACCTCAGGCCTTGCCGGAACTGATGACGGAAAAGCAGCCTGGGGCCGCCTGCCCGTGAGCGAATACCCGTATGGCCCGGCCAGGTCGCGGGAAGACTCGGTGCCCGCGAAAAGCCGCCGGGTTGCTGGTCGGTACGGTGGTCGTCTGCTGATCGGTGGCCTGCCATCCGGTTACGTGCCGGAGACAAGATGTGGGGCACGTGGTACTTGTCGGGGTAGGGGGCCATGCTACAATTCCTCGCGGTAAGGGGATGACGCGGCGGGGCCTATGCCCGCCATCTTTCTTGTGCCTCAGCATGGTTCTTTTCCCAATGGGAGGGGCCAAGACCGCAGTGCACCTCGTGCCTGAGGGGTCCAGCGCCTAGATTTGGAGTCCTGACACTATGCCGTCGACGGATCTGATTTTCCTCCACGCTCCCACGGTCTACGACTTCCGGGAGAGGCCGACGCTATGGGGGCCGACGAGCGATCTGGTACCCTCCGAGCCGATTTTCGACATGTATCCGGTGGGGTTTTCGACGATGGCGGCGTACCTGCACAAGGCGGGGATGCGGACGCGCATCGCGAACCTGGCGGCCGGGATGGTGCGCTCCAAGCGATTTGATCCTGAGCGATTCATCGCGCGGAGCAAGGCGAAGGTCTTCGGTGTCGATCTCCACTGGCTGCCGCACGCTCACGGGGCGCTGGCGGTGGCGGAGCTGGTGAAGAAGCACCATCCGGAGGCGCCGGTTCTATTCGGTGGGTATTCCTCGAGCTACTTCCACGACGAGCTGATCCAGTATCCCCAGGTCGATTACGTGCTGCGCGGTGATTCGACGGAGGAGCCGCTGCGGCAGTTGATGGAGTGCCTGTTGGAGGCTCGCTCGCCGTTGGATGCAGATCCGAAGGTGTTGAGCTCCATTGCCAACCTGACTTGGCAGGATGCGAAGGGTGACGTGCGCGTGAATCCGCAGGCGTACGTGCCGCCGAGCCTGGACCACCTGGATATGGATTACCGCCAGATGGTGCGCTCGGTGGTGCAGAGCGCGGATTTCATGAACCACGTGCCGTTCGATCATTGGATGGACTACCCGGTGATGGCGGCGCTGACGGTGCGGGGCTGCAAGCACAACTGCGCCTACTGCGGGGGCTCGGCGTATGCGAGCAAGCTGATTTCCGAACGGGGGGCGCCGGCCTACCGCTCGCCGGAGCGGCTGGCGGAGGACTTGTTCCGGATGCACGAGATCAGCCGCGGGCCAGCCTTCATCCTGGGCGACATCCGCCAGGCGGGGATGGACCACGCGCGGCGGTTTCTGGACGCGATGAAGGGGTACCCGGGGCAGGCGATGTTGGAGGTCTTCGAGCCGTTGAGCCGGGAGTTCGCGGAGGAGCTGGCCGACGCGCTGCCGAACTTCGTGATCGAGTTCTCGCCCGAGTCCCACGATCCGGCGGTGCGCGAGGCGATCCACAAGCGGTTCTCCAACGAGGAGATTGAGGCGACCATCGAGGCGTGCCTGGATGTGGGCTGCCGGCGCTTCGACTTGTTCTTCATGACGGGGCTGCCGAAGCAGACGAAGCAGTCGGTGCTGGACGGGGTGGACTACTGCGAGGAGCTGATGGCGCGGTTCGACGACGGGCGGTTGATCCCCTTCGTGGGGCCGCTGGCGCCGTTCGTAGATCCGGGGAGCCTCTTCTATGAGCAGTCCGAGACGTATGGCTATGACATCCGATTCCAGACGCTGGAGGAGCACCGGCAGGCGCTGCTAGCGCCGACGTGGAAGCATATCCTGAACTATGAGACGCGGTGGATGAGCCGGGATGAGATCGCGGAGGTGACGTATGAGGCGGGCCGGCGACTGAATGCGCTGAAGGCCCGGTTCGGCCTTGCGGAACCGGACGTGGCCGCGGAGACGGAGAGGCGGATCGACCGGGCGGTTTCGCTGATGGCGACGATCGATGAACTGCTCGAGCGGTACGAGGGGAAGGAGCTGGAGCGGGAGCTGCAGGCCCTCAAGCCCGAGATCGACCAGGCGAACACGTCGACGGTGTGCGAGAAGACGGAGTTGGACCTGCCGTTCGATATCACAGCCTTCAACTGGTCACGGCTGTTCAGGATGGGCGTGGCGGACGTCTTTAGCGGCTTGAAGGAGGCGTTGGTGGGCCGCTAGCCATCACGGCTACCACGAATGGCGCGCATGGACGAAGGGGCATTAGGAACAGCACGGATGGGACGGGTGGCGCGAATCGGTGTCACGACTGCCACGAAGGGGACGAATGCCACGAGTGGTGATTGTTTGGTTGGCCTCGGCCCGTTGGACTAGGGTCTGTCCTCGTATTCGTGTGATTCATGATTGAGGCGGCACGGGAGAGGGGTATGAAGCTATCGCGAGAGAAGGTAGAGCACATCGCGGATCTGGCGAAGCTGGAGCTTTCTGATGAGGAGATCGGCCGGTATCAGGCGCAGCTCTCGGCGATTCTGGCGTACTTTGAGGATCTGCAGGCCCTGGATACGGACGAGATCCCTCCCACGGCGACGGTGCTGCCGCTGCGGAGCGTGACGCGGGCCGACGAGGTGGGATCGACGCTGGAGCGGGGTGTGGCACTGGAGAACGCACCGGAGGTGGAGGATGGGTGTTTCAAGGTGCCGGCGGTCCTGGAGTAGGCGAGATGGGTGAGGTAGTGTACCATCAACTGACGATCCACGAGGCGAGCCGGATGCTGGCGGCCGGTGAGGTGACCTCGGTCGGGCTGACGGAGGCGGTTCTTGAACGCATCTCCGCCGTCGAAGGCGAGGTGAAGGCGTACCTGGCGCTTCGGCCTGAGCGCGCGCTCAAGCAGGCGCGGGCGGCGGACGCGGTGCGGGCGGCCCACGGCGCGAGGGCGGCCCACCCCTCGTGGGTGAGGAGAGAATCAAGGCCGCTGCTGGGCGTCCCGGTCGCCGTGAAGGACGTGCTGTGCACGTCGGCGATGCCGACGACGGCGGGTTCGCGGATTCTGGAGGGTTTTGTGCCCCCGTACGACGCTACGGTCGTCGAGCGACTGGAGAAGGCGGGGGCTGTGATCACCGGTAAGACGAACACGGACGAGTTTGCCATGGGCTCGTCCACGGAGAACTCGGCGTATCATACGACCTGCAACCCGTGGGATCTGACCCGGGTACCGGGCGGTTCGAGCGGGGGGAGCGCGGCGGCAGTGGCTGCGGGCGAGTGCATGGCAGCGCTAGGGTCTGATACGGGCGGCAGCGTCCGGCAGCCGGCGAGCCTCTGCGGCGTGGTTGGGCTGAAACCGACGTATGGGCGGGTTAGCCGGTATGGGCTGATCGCCTTTGCCTCGTCGCTGGATCAGGTCGGCGTGTTGACTAGGGACGTGACCGACGCGGCGATCATGCTGGGAGCCATTGCGGGTCACGATCCGCGGGACGGGACGTCGATGGACCTGCCGGTTCCAGACTACACGGAGGCGCTCACCGGGGAGATCGCCGGCGTACGCGTCGGGGTCCCGGATGAGTATTTCATCGAGGGGCTCCAGCCGGAGGTGGAGGAGGCGGTGCTGTCAGCCGTGGATGAGCTGGCTTCCCTGGGCGCCGATGTTCATCCGGTGCGCTTGCCGCATGCGGAATACGCCCTGTCCGTCTACTATCTGATCGCCCCGGCGGAGGCTAGCGCAAACCTGGCGCGGTACGACGGTGTGCGCTACGGGGTGCGGGCGGAGAGCGAAACCCTGGAAGAGATGTATAAGCGGACGCGGGGCGAGGGATTTGGGCCCGAGGTGAAACGGCGGATCATGCTGGGCACATATGCCCTGTCGGCTGGCTACTACGACGCGTACTATCTGAAAGCACAACAGGTGCGGACGTTGATTCGGGACGACTTCGAGGCGGCCTTCGAGAAGGTGGACGTGATCATCGGCCCGACCACTCCCAGCACGGCCTTCCGCATCGGCGAGAAGGTGGAGGATCCCCTTCAGATGTATCTGTCGGACGTCTTCACGCTTTCGATGAACCTGGCGGGCATCTGCGGCCTCAGCCTCCCATGCGGCTTTGATGACCAGGGGCTGCCGATCGGGATGCAGCTCACGGGTCCGGCCTTTGGCGAGGGGAAGGTGCTGCGAGTCGCTCACGCGTATGAGCAGGCGACGGGGTGGCATGAGCGGAGGGCGGAGTTGAATGGATGATGGGGGTGTGGGGTCGGGTTTGAGAGGCAAGGCGTAATTCGTAAGGCGTGATTCGCAAGGCGGAATTCGTAAGGCGTAATCCGTAAGGCGTAGTCCGTAAGGCGTAATCCGGCAAGCGTAATCCGTAAGATCTGCGAGATAAGAGTCTTGCGCGTTGCGAGGGGGGGGTACCGCATCACGCGTTACGGATTACTCATTACGCTTCACGTGTCACGGAGTACACATTGCTCGTCGCGCATCACTGTCGGCACTGTCGGTTTTCTGGACTACGATCTTGATCTGGCGCGCTAGTTCTCAAGGAGGTCCACCGTGAAAGGCATCATCACGATTGCAGGATACGGCACGCGTTTTCTTCCCGCCTCCAAGGCGATTCCGAAGGAGATGATCCCAATCGCCGGGAAGCCGCTGATCCAGTACCACGTGGAGGGGCTGGTGGCGGCGGGGATCAGGGAGATCATCGTGGTGGTGCGGGAGACGGGGGCCATCGTGCAAGATCACTTCTCGCCCAACCCGGATCTCCAGATGCACCTGGAGGAATCGGGCAAGGTGGATCTCCTGGAGCAGATGTGCGATCTCAACAGGATGGCGGACATTGTCCTGGTGCGCCAGCCGGAGGATCTGCCGTATGGAAACGCCACGCCGGCGCTGGCGGCTCGGAATTGGCTCAATCCCGATGAGCCGTTCTACTATATGTTCGGCGATGATATTGTGATGGGCGACGTGGCGATTCCGCGGCAGATGGTGAACACCTTCAACGAGCGGGAGCCCGCGGCGGTCCTGGCGGCCCAGGAGGTGCCGGACGAGGAGACCCATCTGTACGGCTGCATCGAGCTGAAGCCGGGTACGGAGCATGAGATGACGCGCATCGTGGAGAAGCCTGCTCCTGGCACGGCGCCCTCGAACCTGGTCCAGATCGGCCACTTCATCTTCACGCCGGAGATCTTCGAGGTCTTGGATGACCTGGAGACGGGGAAGGGCGGCGAGCTGTGGTTGGCCGACGGGGTGGACGGGCTGGCGCAGCGCTCGTCGGTGGTGGTCCATCCCATCGACGGGATCTGGATGGCGGCGGGCGATCCGCTGCGGCAGCTGAAGGCGTGCATCGAGGTGAGCCTGCGGCGGGAGGAGATGCGGGAGGAGCTGGCCGGGTATTTGCGGGAGGTGGTCGAAAGAGCGAAAAAGCGATAAGGCGAAAAAGCGACAAAGCGAAAAGGCGATAGGGCGGTGACGGGGTGAGGGGCGTAGGGCGTAAGGGGTGAGGCGTAGGGCGTGAGGGCCTGTTTGCGGCGGTTGGGGGATGGTGACGGGGTACGGGGTGCGTCCTGCGGAGGATGGATCACGGGTTACGGATCCATGTTTGGGCCGTTTGACGCCAACCCCAGATATAGGAGTGCGGACAAACGAAACAAACACCTGTTGGGGCGAGTGGATCTTCGAGCGAGGCGACGAAGGGCCCTTTGCCACAATCACGGCTTACGGATTACGGATTACGGATTACGCATCACGCATCACTGATTCACGTCACCGGTATCCCCGCACAATGCCAGGGTTACTGGTTCTGCATTAGGTTTTCGAAGGAGTTCCTCTTTGTCTTTCCTCGTTGGGTTGACTCTGGCCGTCAGCGTCGGTGTGGTGCCGATGGTGGGGTATGCGCTGGTGCTGTGGTGGTTTGACCGGTATGAGAAGGAGCCGCTGGGGTTGCTGCTCGCTGCGTTCCTGTGGGGAGCGCTGCCGGCGGTGATCTTCTCGTTGATCCTGGAGCTGGTGTTGGGGCTGCCGATTTCGCTGGTGGTGGCGCCGGAGACGGCGAGTTTCGTGGGCGCGGCGGTGGTGGCGCCGGTGGCCGAGGAGCTCTTCAAGGGTGCTGCCCTGGTGCTGCTCTTCGTGTTTTTCGCGGGGGAGATGGACAGCCTGATCGACGGGGTGCTGTACGGCGGGTTGGTGGGCTTTGGGTTCGCGGCGGTCGAGAACATCCTCTACTTCGGCGGGAGCCTGATGGAGTCGGGCTTCGGCCAGTTCGTGGCGCTGGCGTTTTTCCGCGCGTTCCTCTTCGGACTGAACCACGCGATGTTCACCGGGCTAATCGGCCTGGGGCTGGCGTGGGGGCGGTCGGCTTCTTCCATGCTGGCGAAGGTCGGGGCGCCGCTCCTGGGCCTGGCGGCCGGTATCGGTGCTCACGCAATCCATAACGCGAGCGTGACGCTGGGAGCCGAGATGGGTTGGCCGTGCCTTCTGGCGTTCGCGTCGGATTGGGGCGCGGTAGCGATGCTGCTGGGGGTCATCGTGTGGACATCGGTGCGGGAGCAGCGGTGGATCGAGCGCTGGCTGGAGGATGAGGTGGAGCGGGATACGCTTACCCGAAAGGACTACGAGGTGATCTCATCCTTTACGGCGCGGATGGCCGAACGGTGGGCGGCGCTGCTTTCGGGGGATGTGGAGCGCTGGTGGGTGCTGGGGCAGTACTACCGGCTCGGTACAGAGTTGGCCTTCAACAAGCGGCGGGTCAGCCGGTTCCCGGATGACGAACGGGCCGAGGCGCGCGTGGAGCGGCTGAGGGTGGCCGTGGCGGAGGGGCAGGTGGAGGAGCTCGTGGAGACAGGGTAAGGCAGGTACAGAGTAATGCGTGGTTCGCGATGCCTAGTACTACAATCGCAGATGTCTGTCTCGGGTCCTTCGGCTACCCAATGGGACGCAGTTTTCGACATCTATCTCCCACTGAGGCCCGTGGTCTTCTGTCTTGGGTGGCGTGCTGCTCCACCTGACCGGGAGGTGAGGTTGTAGTACTCGTGTGCATTCGGCAATGCGTATTCCGTACCGGGAGATGCGGACTGGCGAATGAGACCCCGCGATATGGCCCTGATCTGTCCCACGCCGGCTGTATGCGGCGGCTCTGTTGCTAGTGCTCGTTTCCCCGCGTGACCTCTAGATCCTCCTTGGTTTCGTGACTGGCTAGATACTCCCTATTCTCCAGCGACGAAGGACCCCCGGTACCTGCGCGCCCTGGTTGCTAGGTGCAGTCTCAGTTTGAAGTGAGTGCACATCCTTCGGCCTTTGATCCGGCGCCGTACCGATCCGTTGACAGGAGGGGGCTCGGGGGCTATACTGAGCCGCAGTCACACACGGGATCTTGCCGAAGTTCGGAATCGGCTCACCACTGTGTCCTGGCTGGCTCCTCCCCATGCACCCCCTTAACGCAGGCCTGCCAGATTCGCCCCGGGGAGCGGCCCTTGAGATAGGTCTCTAGAGACTGGAGACCGGGTCGTCGCCTTCAAGAGAGCTCGCTGTTCTATCCTTCGCTGGAAGGGAGACACCGCCGAGAAGGGTCTCCATGGGTGGATTCACCACTGAACGGGCTCGAGCGTTCCACGCTGAGACGTATGACGTCGTCGTTCAAGACTGACCGGGAGAGATCGACTTCTATCGGGCCTTGGCGGCCGAGGCGACGTCCAGGGGGCAGTCCGTCCTGGAGGCAGCCTGTGGTACGGTGCGGGTGACTCTGCGCCTGGCCCAGGACGGGGCAGACGTCGTAGGTCTGGATCTGTCTCCCGCCATGCTGCACGTGGCCCGCGAGAAGGGCGGCGGGATGCGCCACGTCCGCTGGGTGCACGCTGACATGAGGTCCTCTAACCTCGGTGGGACCTTCGCTCTGGCGATCATCCCAGGACACTCTTTCCAGAACATCGTCGACGTGGAGGATCAGGTCGACACCCTTCAGGCGGTCCGACGGCATCTGGTTCCCGATGGGCTGCTGGTGGTGCACCTGGATCAACCCGAGATTGGATGGCTCGGGGATCTGACCGGGGATCTGGGCGGCGTGTTCGAGACTGCCGGTCAGTTCGTGCACCCGAAGACAGGGCGGCGAATCCGGACGCTCCAAGCCTGGTCGTACGAGCCCTCCACCCAGACGGCAATCTCCCACAAGATCTGGGAGGAGCTGGGGGCGGACGGGCAGGTTGTGGGGCGCGTCGATAGAGGAGCGATCCGGCTCCACGTCGTTTTCCGCTTCGAGATGGAACATCTCCTGGCACGCACTGGGTTCACGCTCGAGGCGGTCTACGGCGATTTCCACCAAAACGGGCTGGAAGATGCTAGCTCGGAGATGGTATGGGTGGCGAGACCTGGCACGGGGTAGAGAAGCGCAGCGTTCTGAGTGGAATGGTTGGGCTGGAGTGCGTGCCAGCCCTGCCGGCGAGGCTAGTCGCGGGTCACCCACTCCTATTATGTGACGTCCCCCTTTATGGTCTGTCTGGAGCAGATGAGGTAGAGGCCAGGCGTGGCGAACCAGCTCCAAGAGCGTATGAGAGGCGTGGTGCTCGCGCTGTCCGTGGTGGCGCTCACGTTCAGCTACGCGATTCTCAAAGCCATTCTGCCTTCTGTGGCTGGAAGTGCGCCTGTGATCAGAATGGCTTGCTGGGCGCTGCTGATATTGAGCATCTACTCGGGCTTTGCCTGGGTGACCACGGGTCACGTGGCGGCACAATCGCTATGCTGGCGGATGGATGGCCGAGGGCCGGTCGGCGTGGCGGCGGCGGTGGTTTTTGCTCGCCGGCCTTGCTGTGCTCTTCCCAAGCCCCGAGCATAGCTGGCTCGATATGCTGTACATCGTTCCCGTTGGGGTGATCGGGGAGGAGATCTTGTTCCGCGGTCTCATCTGGGACGTAATGGATGACTCGAGCGGTAGGGTTGACGTCTTCGGCTTGCGTGGCACTGTCTGGCCGACCAGTCTAGCCTTCGGCGTGATGCATCTCCAGTACCACGTCTTCCTCGTGCATCAGAGGTCGATTGTTCAGATGGCCTATTCTTTCGCGGTGGGCGTAGGGTTGGGTGCGATGTGCCAGCGAACGGCAAGTGTGTGACCAGCAGTTCTTGCGCACAGTGCTTTCAACTCCTTTCTCAATCTCGGCCTCACAGTGTTTTCGTTGGCATAGTCTGCGGGCCTGGATCGGGCTTAGAGACGCTGGGCAGGAAGCACACCGGCGGTGTGTGACGTCGGCCCGGAGGGGGTCCGTCAGGTTGGCGGGGTATGGTGTTACACTGCCGCCCTTCCGATTGCTCAAGTGGACGGCAGGTCTGGTCGCCGACGATGGGTGCGGTCACGCGCGGCGGACAGTGTCGGCCAGTTCCACGTGGGAGGGGATGTTCTTTGCATAGGAGCGGCGGAGCTCGGGATCCTGGATGTGGGCGGCGTGGTTCTCGAAGAGCTCCTTCGCGGCCGCCAGGACCTGTGTTCCACGCCCGTCCCCCTGGGCTTCGAGCACCTTGTGGCAGGTGAGCAGGATCCTGATGGGCTCGTCGGTCCCGTCGAGGGAAGCTGTCTTGAGGTAGGTGAGGATCTCCTCGACGCAGTCGGTTGCGTGACGAAGCTCGTCCTGGGCCAGGGCCGAGCGGGCCAGACCGGCCAGGGTCTCCACGGCCCGGTGTGCCTCGCCCAGTTCTCGTCGGAGCGCGAGGGCTTTGGTGTAGGCCTGCTCCGCCTCGGCTGCCCGCCGCAGTCCCAGGAGGGCGTGTCCCAGGTGGGTGAGGGCGTGCCCCTTGCTCCGGAGGTCCCCGGCCTGCTCGGCGAGCCGGAGGGCCTGCTCGGCGTGGGTGCGGGCCGCTGTGTCGTCGCCGCGCTGGTGCCGGAGCAAGCTGAGATAGATGAGGGCCTCGGTCTCACCTTTGCCGTCGCCGATCTGGCGGGCTTGTTCGAGAGCCTTTTCCAGGTATGGGTCCGCGTCTTCGTATTGCCCCTGATAGAGGGCGGTCAAGCCCAGGTTGATCAAGGCGGCGGTCTCGCCCTCCCGATCGTTCAGCTGTTGATAAATGGGCAGGCAGTCGGCCAGATGGGAGCGCGCGCTGTCGTAGCTCCCCTGTTCGATGAGGAAGACACTGAGGTTGCAGAGCGCCATGGCCTCGCCTCGCCGATAGCCGACCGCCCGGTAGATGTCCAAAGCGTCTTTCTGGCGGGCGGTGGCGGTCTGGTGGCGACCCTCCTCATAGGTGACGCCAGCTAGGTTCGTCAGTACGTGGGCCTCGCCCTGGCGGTCGCCGGTCTCCCGCTTGATGATCAGCGCTCGCTCGAGGTAGTCCCGCGCCGCTGAGAAGCGCCCCTGATACCAGGAGACAATGCCGAGGTTGCTCAGGCAGTCCCCCTCAAGGGTACGGTCTCCCAGATCTCGAGACTGATCGAGTGCCAGCTCGAGCTGCGTGCGCGCCACGTCGTATTGACCCTGGTGCCAGGCGGCACGCCCCCACTGGAGCCGGCCGCGAGCCACACTTGTTGCGTCCCCGGCATCCTGGGCGCGGTCGATGGCCCGGCGCGCGGTCCGGATGGCTTGGGGGTAGTCACTTGTGGCCTCGGCGAAACGTGCCCGCCGTAGGGCGACCTGTACGGTCCTGTCGGGGGGCGGAAGCTGTTCTGCGAGTGTCTCCACGCTCATCAGGTCTCTCTGCTGTGCTTGGCGTGCGCCTTGAACATGGTAGACTTGCTCGCGCTGGAGGAGCAGGGTGTAGCGCTCTTTGAGATCGTCCTGGGGCGTAAGCGCGAGCGCGCGGCTCAGGTAGTCGACGGCTTCCTGGTTGGCGTACCGTGCAGCGGCGCATTCCCCGCTGGCTCTGAGATAGCGCCGGGCCTTCTCCTCGACCTCGGCGGTCACAAAGTGATGGGCCAGCTGCACGGCGATCTCGTCAGCCTCATCGCCGTAGAGCTCCTCGAGGGCCCGACCGACGTCCTCGTGGAGGTAGGATCTTTCAATGTCATCGAGCAAGTCGTAGACGTAGCTTTGGAAGAGGTGGTGCCGGAAGGCATATCGGGAGAGCCGCCGATTGACCAGGTGCTGCAGGCCCTCGGGCTCCACGAGCTGATGCTTCTTGGCCAGTTCCCCGCTCAGGTCCCGAACAACCTCCCGGGCCCGCAACCCCTGTACGTCGGCGATCACTTCAGCGGTGAATTCGACACCCTCGACGGCGGCGATGGTTACGGTCTCGCGCTGCCCATCGTCAAGGCGGCGGATTCGCTCCTCAATGACCCCCTCGACCCGCGCG
>CAZIWL010000061.1:0-2425 GCA_964542755.1 uncultured Anaerolineales bacterium | reverse complement strand
CCCCCTCCTCATTGTCGAGCTCCTCCGGCATATGCCGGACCAGACGAGGTTGGGCGGGGCAATCCATCGGCCCTGCTCGTCCATGACAAGGACACCCTGGTCCCGCATATGCCGGAGGAGCTCGACAATGAGGAGGGGGTTACCGCCGGCGTGGGCCAGGAGTGTCTGCCGGAACTCGTCGCCGAGAAGATTGGGCTGCGCATCGAGGAGCTGATCGACGAACTCGCAGCCCTCTGTGTCTTGGGCGGCATCCAGGTCGATCCAGACGTCCCCCCGGTAGCGCTTCACCTCTCTGAGGACCTTGTCCAACGGATGCTCCGCGCCGACACGACCGAGGGCCACCTCGCGCGGCCGGTAGCTGCCGATGACCAGGATTGGCACACCCTCGATCCGCCGGGAGAGGTGGAAGAGGAGCGAGGTCGAGGAGGCGTCCGCCCACTGGAGATCATCAAGGACGACGATCAGCGGCTGCTGCTTCGCCAGAGCGCGGAGTACCTTGACGTATTGTTCGAAGATCTGGTCCTGGTCGAGCGAAGCAGCGGTCCGGGGGGCGTCCTTACTGGATGGGTGCGGCGTGCGGTGCCGGTTCAGACGTTTTTCCACTTTGTCGACCAGCCCTGCCTTCTCCACCGCGAAGGTGCCCAGTCGGGTGGCCAGGGCGGCCCAGGGGATGAAGACACCGACAAGGTCCGGGCCCAGCTCGAGCAGCACTTCGGCCGAGGAGCGAAGGAGTCGGCGTACCCTCCGCGTGTTTTCCTCACTGGCGGTCTCCTCGGCCGGATGGTCATTGGACCCTCCGGTGAGCACGTCGAACACCTCTCGGAACGGGAGGTAGGCATCGCCCAGACCACTCTGGGCGTTACACTCCCCCCTGGCGACGACAAGATCCTGGAGGCGCCGCTGAGCACGGCGGGTGAACTCGTTCACCAGGGTGGTCTTGCCGGATCCGGCCTCGCCCGTTACGAAGCAGATCTGACCCTGACCGGAGAGAGCTTGCTCCAAGGAGCCCTCCAGCCGGGCGATCTCGTGCTCCCGACCGACGAAGGTGACGTCACTTCGCACGGGCCGCCTCCGCCGTTTGGTCCCTGACGACCAGGGGCAGATAGATGGACCAGGACGGCTCGGAGAGGAAGATGGGAGCTTCCCGCGGGCGGCAGCTGTCCCAGGGTACGGTGGAAGTGATCACCTGCGAGTCGACGTGGAACGTCACCTCTCGGCCCGGCGCACCGCAGCCCACGGTTCCGCCGTCCTCGGCGACGACGTGCACGGCGTAGACAGGCTGGTGGTCGTATTGAACGACCTCACTCCGGCCACACAGGGTGTCGCCGACCCAGGCTGTGACCTCCTGGCCGACCCTGCCTCCCACAACCTCGCCATAGTAGGTGGCAGGAACCTGGGGCGGTATGGCCGTTGACGCGGCCTGGAACTCAGGCGAGCCGAAATAGACGGTGATGGGATGGGTGACGCTGATCCAGTACCCGTTTCCGAAGGTGAGCACGTCGAGGCTATTGGCATAGCTTGGCGCGTCGACATCGTAGACTCTCCAGGGGTCATCTTCGTCGGTGGCGTCATACCCATACACCGTGGCGTAGCATCCAGTGACGGAAGCGAGGGCCTCGGGGATCGATTGGGGGGTCCGAAGGGGGTAGCTGAAGAGATTCCAGCCGCCGCTGGGGAGGGGCACGCGGAAGGAGGTCAGTAGGGCGTAGAGACCGGATCCTTCGAGAGATGCCGACGCGAAATTGTCCCGGGTGTTGAGGGTGGTGGGCAGCGGTGTCCAAGTCTCCACGGCGTCATCGAGGTAGTAGATCGTGATATCCTCCTCCATGCCGGCGGGGACAGCCTCGCCCAAGTACTGGAAGCTGATGGAGGATTCGCCCTCCAAGCCGGTCACGCCGGGTGTGGCCGCGATGCGGTACCCCTGGCCGATCTGGACGCGGCCTGGCGGGAGCGCGGGGACGCCCGTCGCGGACTGGATGGTGAGGAACTCGCCATCGGGGATGGTGGGGTCGGGCGTGTAGACCGTCACCTGTCCGTCGCCGGAGAGGATGGGGGCGCCGTGCCCGCGGACGGCACCGCCGTGTCCGCGCACGGCCCCGCCATGACCCCGTACCGCGCCACCGTGACCACGGACAGCCCCACCGTGTCCGCGCACTGCGCCCGGCGAGGCGCCAATGGCGTAGTCGGTGATCATCTCGCGCCGGGGGGCTGCCTCGTCCACCCAGACGTGGACGAAGCCCTCAAGGAGGAGGGCCTCGCCGCCCGAGCTGGCCGCAGCGGCATAGGTGCCGGCAGGGCCCTCGACGAGATCGACGGGCTCCGTGGCCGGGCCGTCGGTGGAGAAGACCCGCCCGCGCAGCGCCAGCGAGTCTGGGGCGTGGACAGTCACAGTGAGGGTGTCGGTCGAGACCGGCGACACCAGAAT
>CAZIWL010000060.1:0-24911 GCA_964542755.1 uncultured Anaerolineales bacterium | reverse complement strand
GCGCAACTACATGGTCAGTTCCGAATGGGGCCTGCCGCCGCAGTTCGAGAACGGGATCGTGCCCGAAGACCTGCTGTCGAACAAGTATGGCCACCGGCTGCACTTCTGGGATCTGCGCGGGCGCAAGAACGTCCAGACCATCGACCTGGGCGAGAACCACCAGATGGCGCTCGAGGTCCGGCCGGCGCATGACCCGGTGAAGGAATACGGCTTTTGCGGCGTGGTCGTCGATACCACCAACCTCGAAGGCTCGATCTGGACGTGGTGGCGCAATCCCGACGGCACGTTCGAGGCGAAGAAGACCGTGACGATCCCGCCGCAGCCCGCCGCGGCCGACGATCTGCCGCCGCTGCTCAAGGGATTCGAGGCGGTGCCGCCGCTGGTCACCGACATCGACCTGAGCCTTGACGACCGGTTCCTCTACGTCTCGTGCTGGGGCACGGGCGAGATGCACCAATACGACGTCTCCGACCCGATGAACCCCAAGCTCGCGGGCAAGGTGCAGATCGGCGGGATCGTCGCGCGGCACAAGCATCCCAACGGCAAGGATTTCGCCTATGGCCCGCAGATGGTCGAGATCAGCCGCGACGGCAAGCGCGTGTTCTGGACGAACTCGCTCTACTCGACCTGGGATGACCAGTTCTACCCTGAGTCCGAGGGCGGCCAGATGGTGATGGCCAATGTCGGCGAGAACGGCGGCCTGACCCTGGCCGAGGATTTCTGGGTGGAGTTCCCCGAAGGCTACCGCAGCCACCAGATCCGCCTCGAGGGCGGCGACTGTTCGACCGACAGTTTCTGCTACCCCTCCGTCTGACAGGTGGACGAGACCACAACGGCAGCGGCCCTTTGGTGGGCCGTTGTCGCCTCGGGCGTCTATCACGGTGTCAATCCCGGCATGGGCTGGCCGCTGGCGGTGTCGGCCGCGCTGATGGAGCGCCGGCCCGGCAGCCTCTACCGGGCGCTCGCGGCGCTGGCCGCCGGGCATCTCGTGGCGATGCTGGCGATCCTGTTTCCGTTCACGGCGCTTCTGGTGCTGGCCGAGTGGCAGCGCGAGATCCAGATCGGGGCCGCCTGCCTGGTCATCGGCCTTGGCCTCTACCTTCTGATCAACCGCCGGCATCCGCGGTTCCTGGCCCGGGTGCCGCCGTCGCGGCTGGCGCTGTGGTCGTTCCTCGCGGCGACGGCGCATGGCGCCGGGCTGATGCTGGTGCCGATCTACCTGGGCATCTGCAAGACGGTGGAAACCGACGCCGGTCATGCCGCGGCCGGCACGCTGATGGCCGGCAACGCGGCCATCGCGGCGCTTGTCGCGGCCGCGCACACGCTGGCCATGACGGTTTCCGGCGGCGTGATCGCGCTGGGGGTCTACCACTGGCTGGGGCTGCGGTTCCTGTCGCGCAGCTGGTTCAACCTCGACGTCCTGTGGGCCCTCAGCCTCATCCTCGTCGGCGGCCTGTCGCTGTTTCTTGTGCACTGAGCGCGCGCCGGGGAGGCCGGTGGCGCGGCCGGCAAGCCGCCGCGACCGCGTTGCACCGGGCCCGGCGACCGCGCTAACATGCGGCGCGACACCGGCGCAGGGGGAACCGCGATGACGAGTCCGGCCGACCGGACCCGGCGGAAGGTGGCGGGCATTTCCCTGCCCGGCCTTCTCGTCGCCGTGCTGTTCTTCTGCGCCTCGCTCACACCGTCGCTGGTTCCCCGCGGAGCCGAGTTGCAGGGCGCGCTGGGCGGGGTGGTCGCCGCGATCGGCTATGCCGGCTGGAGCGCGGCCGACTGGACATGGCGCTGGCTCGACCTGCCGGTGCCGCGGCGGCAGCCCGCCGCGGCGCTGAGGATCGTCGCGGCGCTGGCGGCGCTGGGCCTGCTGGCCGCCGTCCTGTGGCAGGCCTCGGCATGGCAGAACTCGGTCCGGGCGCTTTGGCAGATGCCGCCGGTCGATACCATCGCGCCCCTGAAGGTTGCCGCCATCTCGGCCGGCGTCTTCGGGGCCCTGCTCGTGCTTGGCCGGCTCTTTGCCTGGCTGCTGGGCCGCGCGGCGGCGGCGCTGTCGCGTTACGTGCCGCGCAAGCTCGCGGCCTTCGCGGGGTTCGTGATCGCCGTCGCCGTCTTCACGACGCTTCTGAACGGCGTTCTGCTTCAGGGCGTCCTGCGCCTGATCGACGCGTCCTCGCGCACTGCGGATGCGCTGGTCGCCCCCGACCTCGCCGTCCCGGACGCGGCGGGCCAGACCGGCAGCGCCGCGTCGCTCGTCGCCTGGGAAGACCTCGGGCGCTGGGGCCGCAGTTTCGTCGCCTCGGCGCCGACGGCCGAAGAGATCGCGGCGTTCTGGCAGGCGCCGGCGCGCGATCCGATCCGCGTCTATGTCGGCCTGACCGCGGCGGGCGACGCGCGGCAGCGCGCGCAACTCGCCTTCGAGGAACTCAGGCGCGTGGGCGGGTTCGACCGCGAGGTGCTGGTGATCGCGGTGCCGACCGGGTCCGGCTGGCTCGACCCCGGGTCGCACGATCCGCTGGACTACATGCATCGCGGCGATATCGCGACGGTCGCGGTGCAGTATTCCTACCTGTCGAGCTGGGTGTCGGTCCTGGTCGATCCGACCTACGGGCTGCGAGAGGCGCAGGCGCTGTTCGACCTTGTCTACGGCCACTGGATCAGCCTGCCGAAGGACGACAGGCCGCGGCTCTACCTGCACGGCCTCAGCCTTGGCGCGTTCCTGTCGCAAAGCACGGTGCCGCTGCTCGACGTGCTCGGCGATCCGTTCGACGGGGCGATGTGGGCCGGCTCGCCGTTTCTCAGCGAGTTCTGGCACTTCGTGATCGCGCGGCGCGCGCCCGGCAGCCCGGCCTGGCGGCCGAGGTTCGGCAACGATTCGCTGATCCGGTCGACGAACCAGGTCGACGTGCTGGACGACGCCGACGCGCCCTGGGGGCCGATCCGGCTTGTGTTCCTGCAATATGCTTCCGACCCGATCGTGTTCTTCGACCCGTCGCTGGCCTTCGCCCGGCCCGACTGGCTGCGCGGGGAGCGCGGCCCCGACGTGTCCGCGAAGATGCGCTGGATACCGGTGGTCACGATGCTGCAGGTCGGGTTCGACATGGCCGTCGCGCTGGGCGTTCGGGGCTACGGGCACGACTACATCGCCGAGCACTACATCCCGGCCTGGGCGGAAACCACGCAACCCGCGGGCTGGACCGCGGCACGCGAGGCGGCGCTGACCGCGCTGTTCGAGGGGCGGCCCGTGCGATGACCGCGCGGCCCCGGATCCTCTGGGCGGCGCTGGGGCTGCTGGCCGTCGGCGTGATCGCCCTCGGCTTCGCACTCAACAGCCTGCGCGGCTATACCGGGCACACGGTGCCGCGGATCGCGCCCGAGGCGCTGTCGCGCCTGCTGGCGCCGTCCTACCGGGTCGAAACGCCGGCGGGCGCGGGGCCGTTCCCGGTGATGCTGCTGTTCTCGGGCTGCGACGGGCCGAAAGACAATCTCGACCGCTGGGCGGCGATGGCGCGCGACGAAGGCTATGCGACGATGATCGTCGACAGCCACGGGCCGCGCGGCTTCCTCGACTGGCAGATCTGGCGGCTGATCTGCGCGGGCCAGTTGCTGACCGGGCAGGAACGCGCCGGCGACGTGGCCGTGGCGATCGCCGATGCGCTCGCCCTGCCCTTCGCCGATGGCCGGCTGGTCCTGTTCGGCGCCTCGCATGGCGGCTGGTCGATCCTCGACCTGCTGGCCCTGCACGGTCGCGGCGAGGTGCCGTTCAACCTGACGGCCTGGCCCGACCGGGTGGCGCGCGACGGGCTTGCGCCGGTGCTGGGCACGATCCTCACCTATCCCTATTGCGGGATCATGAGCCGCGTGCGCCGCGCCGGCTGGCGCCATCCCGCGCCGGTCGGGTTCCTGCTGGCCCGCGGCGACACGATCGCCGACGAGGAGAAATGCGCCGATCTGGCGGGGCGGATGCAGGGTGACGGATTGCCGGTCACCGTGCAGACCTTCGAGGGCGTGACGCATGGTTTCGACCAGAACGTCCGGTCGCCGCTCAGCCCGTTCGAGTTCAGCCCCGCCGCGACGGGCGAGGCGCTGGCCCTCGGGCGGGCCTTGCTGCGGGACTACGCGGCGCGCTGAGCGGCGGCGCGATCAGTGGATGACGTATTTCAGGATCGCCAGCGCCAGGCCGACGCCGCCGGCGAAGACCGCGCCGAGGATGGCGGGACCGGCCTTGCCGTCCAGCACCCAGCCGACGCGGGCGCCAAGCAGGGCCAGCAGGGCCACGCACAGCCCCTGCGACAGCACCAGCGCCCGGTCCGGCCCGATCCAGTCGAGCCCGGCCGCGCAGAACAGCAGCGCCGGCAGGTTCGCCACCGCGAGCGTCGGGCTGGAATGCCGCCAGGCCTTGCCCCAGGCGAACCGGGTGATCCTTTCGCCTGTGTCCAGCGCATGGGCGAGAAGTTCCGCAAACGCCTTCGCCAGCGTGATCGCCAGCACCGATCCGAACAGCACGGCCGCCATCTCGAAAGGCGGGCCCGGATGTGCGCCGGCGGCCAGCAGGATCGCCAGCACCGTGATCGCGCCGTAGACGATCCCGAAGGCCGACCTGTCCAGCCGGGCGAGCGTGGTGCCGGGCGTTTCAGTCATCCTTGGCCCCCCGGCCGCGCCGATCGCCGTCCGGGCGCGAATCGGCAATCTTGATCCCGGCCACGCCGCGCGGCGCCGCGCCGCCGCGGGTTCGGCTCGTCGGGTCGGGAACCTGTGGTTGCCGTGCTGGGGTCATCCTGCCATTCCTCGGTTGCCCGGGCCGCGGAGCGTAGCCGATCGCCGGCCCAAGATCGATACCACGGGTCCGGAGCCGGCGATGGCCGGCATTCGCGTCGCGCCGGGTGCCGGCGCGGGCCCCGTTCTTGACCGATCGTTAACCATGTTCGCCACAGAAAGGGCCCGGCGCCGGACGATCGCGGCGTTGGCAAGACCCTTGGTGGAGATACTTGAATGCCTGGCGGATACAGGGCCCTTGCGGCCCTCACAGCGATGACCCTTTGCGCATACCCCGCCTGCCTGCGGGCAGAGACGATCGGCCTTGGCGTGACCACCGATCCGGATCGCGATGCAACCGGCGCCGCGCTCGAGGTCCGGTGGGACGGGTCGCTGCTGTCGCGACCCCGCGTCGAGGCCGGCTGGGCCCTCGGGGCGCAGGCCGACGGCAATGGCAACGGCTGGGTCGGGATGGGTGTCGCCGCGACCTGGCGGATCGGCGAACGGGCGTTCTTCGAAGGCAGCTTCATGCCGGGTTACTACGCCGCGGGCGAGGATCCGCTTGGTGGCGATACCCTGTTCCGAACGAGCGTCGGCCTGGGGCTCGACATCTCGGCCCGCGATGCCCTCACCCTCTCGGTGAGCCATTTCTCCAACGCCGGCCTCGAGGCCTACAATCCCGGCGCGAACACGCTGGCCCTGAACTGGATGCGACGGTTCTGATCCGCGCGGGACCGGATCGCGGCGACGGCGGCGCGCCGCGTCACCCCCGGCCCCATGCCGGCGGCGGCAGGATCTCGCGGATGCGGACCGGGCAGGGCACCGCCGGCCCGTAGCGCCTTCGGCGCGGGCTGATCGTCGAGACGAGGGGATAAACGGAAGCGCCGAGATCGGCGCGGATCGCGTGCAGGTCGCGGCCGGCGCAGCGCGGCGGCTTGACTTGGCTGCACGGCTTCGCCATTGTCTATTTGAACGATATGTTCATATTTGAACCTCAACGTGAACAGGGCACACCCACCGCCATGAGCCAACCGCAAGCAACCATGCCGTCGCGGGATCGGGCGACCCCGACGAAGGTCGCCGGGCTCTCGATGCTGGAACGGCCCGGCCCCGGGCCGGCGGTGCTGTTGCTGCACGGCATCGGCTCCAACGCGCGGTCCTTCGCGCCGCTGTTCCCGGCCCTGCCGGCCGAACTGCGGCTGATCGCGTGGAACGCGCCGGGCTACCTCGGGTCCGAGCCGCTCGCCGCGGACTGGCCGGTCGCGGCCGACTATGCGCGGGCGGCGGAACGGCTGCTCGATGGTCTCGGGCTGGCGCGGGTTCACGTCGTCGGGCATTCGCTTGGCACGCTGATCGCCGCGGCGCTGGCCGAACATGCGCCGCAGCGCGTGGCGTCGCTGACGCTGGCGGCGGCGGCGAACGGCTACGGCTGCGACCGGGGTGCGGCGCTGCCGCCGGGGGTTGCCGCAAGGCTGGAGGATCTGGAACGCCTCGGCGCCGCCGCGTTCTCCCGCGCCCGCGCGCCGCGGCTGGTCTTCGACCCGGCCGCGAACCGCGCGGTGGTGGCGCAGGTCGAGGCGGAGATGGCGCAGATCGACCCCGGCGGCTACGGTCAGGCGCTGCGCATGCTGGCCTCCGGTGATCTGCCCAGCACGGTGGCGCGGCTCGGCCATCGGCCGAACTTCATCATCGGCGCGGAGGACCGGATCACGCCGCCGGACCAGACTAAGGCCGCGGCCGCGGCATGGCCCGCGGCGCGGGGCGGCAGGCCGGAGGTGGCCGTCATCCCGCGCGCGGGCCACGCCGTGCACCAGCAGGCGCCCGTGCCCTTCGCCCGCGCGCTCTTGCGCCTCGTGCCGGCCCTGCGCGGCACGCAGCCGCTGCCCGGGAAAGGAGACCCGCATGACGGATGAGTTGAGAATGGGACATCTGCGCGGCATCGTGATGCGCGCGCCCGGCATGACCGGAACGGTCGATTTCTACACCGACCTTTGGGGGCTCGAGGTGGCGCATGCCGGTGACGGCATCGTCTACCTGCGCGGCACCGGGGCCGAACCGTTCATCTACGGGCTGAAGGACGATGCCACCCATGGCATCGAATACATCCATTTCGGCCAGCCGGACCGGGCGACCATCGACGCCTTCCATGCCCAGGTGGTGGCGCGGGGCGCGACCGTGCTGGGCGAGCCGGCGCCGCTGGACGGACCGTTCGGCGGCTACGGGTTCGAGATCCTCGATCCCGACAACCGGCGGCTGCGGGTGACGGCCGATCTGCGGATGCGCGAGCCCGACGAGGTCTTCGCCTATCCGCGCAAGATCAGCCATGTCGTGCTGAACACCGCCGACATGGAAGGCGTGCAGGCCTGGTACGAGACCGTGCTCGGCTTCCGGGCCAGCGACTACTCGGCCGACCAGATGGTGTTCCTGCGCTGCAGCACCGACCACCATTCGATCGCGCTGGTGCGCAACAGCTACCCCGCGGTCAACCACGTCGCCTTCGAGATGCCCGGGCTCGACAGTTTCATGCGCGGCATCGGCCGAATGAAGCAGAAGGGCCAGGTTCCAAGCTGGGGGCCGGGACGACACGGGCCCGGCAACAATCCCTTCGCCTATTTCGTCTCGCCCTCGGGCTACGTGATCGAGTTCACGGCCGAGTTGCAGCAGATCGACGAGGCGACGCATACGCCGCGGGTCTGGTCGCGCACCGATCCCGAAGCGATGGATCGCTGGATGACGGCCGGCCCGCCGACCCCGGCGCAGCGCGCGGTGATGGCCGGGCGGCCGGATCCGGGCTTTCCGGTGAAGGACTAGGCCGTGGATCTCGGCTTGCAGGGCAGGACCGTCGTGGTCACCGGCGGATCGTCGGGCATCGGCCTTGCCGCGGTGCGGGAATTCCTGCGGGAAGGGGCGCGGGTGGCGTTCTGCGCGCGCGGCGCCGAGCGCCTTGACCGCGTGCACGACGAGCTGGCGGCCGAGGTCGGCACGGATCGCGTGCTGGCGCGCGCGGTATCGGTGCTCGACAGGGACGCGGTCGACGGGTTCGCGCGGGAGGTCGCCGGGCGCTTCGGGGCCTGCGACGCGCTGGTGACGAATGCCGGGCAGGGCCGGGTCTCGACCTTCGCCGACACGTCCGACGCGGACTGGCGCGACGAGCTGGAGCTGAAGTTCTTCAGCCAGCTGCACCCGGTCCGGGCCTTCGAGCCGATGCTGCGCGCCAGCGGGGCCGGGGCCATCGTCGCGGTGAATTCCCTGCTGGCCTACCAGCCCGAGCCGCACATGGTGTGCACCTCGGCCGCGCGGGCCGGCGTGCAGAATCTTCTGAAATCACTGGCAACGGAACTGGCGCCCGCGATCCGCGTCAATTCGGTGCTGCTGGGCCTTGTCGACAGCGCCCAGTGGCAGCGCCGCTTCGAGGCGCGGCCCGACCGGGGCCAGGGCCGCGACGACTGGTATGCCGCGCTTGCCCGCAGCAAGAACATCCCGCTTGGCCGGCTCGGCGCGCCGGAGGAAGCGGCGCGCGCGCTGGTGTTCCTCGCCTCGCCCGCGGCAAGCTACATCACCGGCGCGCGGCTCGAACTCTCCGGCGGCCTCTCCCGATTTGCCTGAATGCGTGACGTGAAGGAACACAACCCGATGACCGAAAGCGTAGGCCACCAGATCGCCCGGGGCCTGGCCGATGCCGGCATCACGGCGATCTTCGGCGTGATCTCGATCCACAACATGCCGATCCTCGACGCCATCGCCGAACAGGGGCGCATCCGCTTTGTTCCCGCGCGCGGCGAAGCCGGCGCGATGAACATGGCCGACGCCCATGCAAGGGTCTCGGGCGGGATCGGCGTGGCGCTGACATCGACCGGAACCGCCGCCGGCAACGCGGCCGGCGCCCAGGCCGAGGCGCTGACCGCGGGCAGCCGGGTCCTGCACATCACGACGCAGGTCGACAGGGCCTTCATGGACAGGGACCGGGCGGCGATCCACGACGTTCCCAAGCAGCCGGAGATGCTGCGCGGGGTGTCGAAGGCGGTGTTTCGGATCTGGGACGAGAACGGCGCGATGGGCACGCTGTCGGCCGCGTTGCGCGCCGCTGTCACGCCGCCCACCGGGCCCGTCAGCCTTGAGGTGCCGGTCGACGTGCAGCGCGCCGGGGCGGTTCCGGGCGCATCGCTGTCGGCCCCGCTGCCCGCCCTGCCGCCGCCCGACGCCGCGGCGCTGGACCGGCTGGCCGATGCGGTGCGCGCGGCGAAGCGGCCGATGCTGTGGCTGGGCGGCGGCGCGCGGGGGGCCGGCGAGGCGGCGACCGCGCTGGCCGATCTCGGCTTCGGGATCGTGACCTCGACGCAGGGCCGCGCCACGGTGGCCGAAAGCCATCGCGGCAGTCTTGGCGCCTTCAACATGACGCCGGAGGCGGAGCGCCTGTACCGCACCGCGGACCTGATGATCGTGGTGGGTTCGCGGCTGCGCGGCAACGAGACGCGGAACAACCGGATGCGGCTGCCCGCGCCGCTGTTCCAGATCGATGTCGATCCCGGCCAGGCGGGGCGCAACTACCCCGTCGACGGGTTCGTCTGCGGCGAGGCGGGGCAGTGCCTGCGCGGGCTTGTCGACAGGCTTCCCGGCCGGCTGGACACGGATCCGAACTTCCACCACGACATCGCGGTGGCGCGGGCGCAGTCCGAGGGCGCGCTGCGCGACCGGCTCGGGCCCTACCAGGTGATCGCCGATCATCTTCTCGGCGTGGTGCCGGCCGGCCGCCACCCCTGGGTGCGCGACGTGACGATCTCGAATTCGACCTTCGGCAACCGCTACGTCCAGATCGCGGCGCCGCATCTTGGCGTGCATGCCCTCGGCGGCGGCATCGGGCAGGGCATCGCGATGGCGATCGGCGCCGCCGCCGCCGCGCCGCAGGTTCGCACCATCGCCCTGCTGGGCGACGGCGGCGCCCAGCTTGGCATCGCCGAGCTGATCACCGCCGTGGATCAAGACCTGCCGATCACCTTCGTGCTGATGAACGACGCCGCCTATGGCGTGATCGAGAACATCCAGGATGCGCAATACGGCGGCCGGCGGCACTACTCGAAGCTCAGGACGCCGGATTTCGGCCTGCTGTGCCGGGCCGTGGGCATGGCGCACCGCAAGGTGACGGCGATCGAGGAATTCCCCGCCGTCTTCGACGCCGCGCTCGCGCAGACCGGGCCGGCGATGGTCGAGGTCGACATGACCGCGATCGGCCCGTTCGCCGAGGCCTTCGCCGGCCCGCCCGCGGGCGCCGCCGGACAGGGCGCATGACCCATCGCGTCGGCCTCGTCGGCTTCGGCGCCATCGCCGGCGACGTGATCGCGGTTCTCGCCGCGCAGGACGCCGGAACCGAGATCTCCGTGCTGGTGCGCCCGGGACGGGAGGAGGCGGCCCACCGGGCACTGGCGGCCGCCGGGCTGTCCGCCGGGGCGGTCGTGACCGGCACGCTGTCGGCCTTCCTCGCCAGCAGGCCTGCTGTGGTCGCGGAATGCGCCGGCCACGGCGCGGTCGCGGAATACGGCGCCGCGATTCTCGACCGGGGCGCCGATCTGGTCGTGGCCTCGGTGGGCGCGCTGGCCGAGGCCGCGCTGCTCGATCGTCTCCGGGCCTCGGCGATCCGGGGCGGCGCGCAGCTTGTCATCCCCTCGGGCGCCATCGGCGGGATCGACGTTCTCGGCGCGGCACGGCTCGCGACGCTCACGGCGGTGCGCTACACCGGGCGCAAGCCGCCGCGGGCCTGGGCCGGAACCCCGGCCGAGGCGGCGTTCGATCTCGGCCGGCTGACGGCCGCCACGACGATCTTCGAGGGCAGTGCCCGCGCCGCCGCCCAGGCCTATCCCAAGAACGCCAATGTCGCCGCGACGCTGGCGCTGGCCGGGCTGGGCATGGACGATACCGAGGTGCGGCTGGTGGCGGACCCGACGTGCCGCGAGAACGTGCACGAGTTCACCATCGAATCCTCGGCGCTGGACGCGACCATCCGGCTTGCCGGCAAACCCTCGCCACAGAATCCCAGGACATCGCGGGCCACGGGCCTGAGCGTCGCCCGCGCGATCCTGAATCGCCGAACCGCCATCGTCATCTGAGGATCGCCGCTGCCATGTCGCAAGAATTTCCACAGGACCGGATCTTCCTCGCCGGCGAATGGCGCAAGGGGCGCGGCGCGCCGATCCGTTCGGTCTTCGCCGCCGAGGGGATCGAGAACGCGACCGTCAGCGGCGCCTCGGCCGAGGATGTCGACGCCGCCATCGACCGGGCCCGCGCCGCGCAGGCCGATCCGGCCTGGCAGCGGCTGAAACCGCACGAACGCGCCTCGTATCTCTACCGGATCTCCGACGGTATCGCCGCCGGCATCGACCGGATCGCCTGGGTGCAAAGCCGCGACACCTCGAAGACGCTGGCCGAGACGCGGGCGCTCGCGGCCTCGGCGGCCGGCACGTTTCGCTATTTCGCGGCGGTGCTGGAAACCTCGGACGAACTTCTGACGGTGCCGCGCGGCGACTACCAGACCGCCTCGGTGCACGACCCGCTCGGCGTCGTCGCGGCGATCACGCCCTGGAACTCTCCGATCGCCTCGGATGCGCAGAAGGTCGCGCCGGCGCTGGCGGCGGGCAATGCCGTGGTGCTGAAACCCGCCAGCTGGTCGCCGCTCGTCGCCCTGGAACTGGCGCGCATCGTCGAGCAGGCGGGCCTGCCGCCCGGCCTGTTCTCGGTGCTGCCCGGATCGGGGCGGGAGGTCGGCAACCGGCTGGTCGAACATCCCGGCATCGACAAGGTCGCGTTCACCGGCGGCACCGACACCGGGCGCCGGCTGGCCCGCGCGGCGGCGGAAAAACTGATGCCGGTCTCGCTGGAACTTGGCGGCAAGTCCCCCACGATCGTGTTCGACGACTGCGACGAGGATCTGGCCATCGCCGGCATCCTGTTCGGCATCTTCTCGTCCTCGGGCCAAAGCTGCATCGCCGGCTCGCGCCTGTTCGTCCAGCGCGGGATCTTCGAACGGTTCACCGCCCGTCTGGTCGCGGCCACGCGGGCGCTGGTCGTCGGCCATCCGTTCGATCCGCGCAGCCAGGTCTCGTCTCTGGTGCGGGCCGAGCATCGCGACAGCGTGGCGCGCCACGTCGCGCTGGCGCGCGACGAGGGCGCCAAGCTGCTGACCGGCGGCGCGGCCCCCGCGGCGCCGGACCTGGCCGCGGGCGCCTATTTCGAACCGACGATCCTGGCCGGGCTCGACAATTCGTCGCGGACCTGCCGCAAGGAAATCTTCGGGCCGGTGCTCGTGGTGATGCCGTTCTCGGACGAGGACGAGGTGGTGGCGCTGGCCAATGACAATCCCTACGGCCTGGCCTGCGGGATCTGGTCGCGCGATCATGCCAGGTGCTGGCGCCTGGGGCGGGCGATCCGGGCCGGCACGGTCTGGATCAACACCTACAAGCAGTTCTCGATCTCGACTCCTTTCGGCGGCGACGGCGCCAGCGGGATCGGGCGCGAGAAGGGTCGCGACGGCCTGCGGGCCTACCAGCGGCAGAAATCGCTTTACACCGACCTGTCGGGGCGCCCGCATCCCTGGGCCCGCTGGCCCGGCGGCGATTGACGGCCGCTCAGCGCCGGGACGGATTGCCAAGGGCGGCCGAGGCGCGGCGCGCGGCCTCCAGCACCGCCGTGCGGATCTCGTCGCCGCCCACCGGATCGGCAAACCGGCTTTCGGGTCCGGAGACGTTCAGTCCGGCGACCGGCCGGCCGCCATGGTCGAAGACCGCGGCGGCGCAGGATCCGATCCCGGACTCGAAATTTCCCACGCTCCAGGCATGGCCGGCCGCCTTGTCGGCGCGGGCCTGGTCGAGCAGGGCCGCGAGCGTGGTCGGCGTCTTGCCGGTCACCGCGTCAAGCGGCCTGTCGACGAACAGCGCCGTGATCTCGGCCTCGGCCATCTCGGCAAGGATCGCGCGCCCGATCGACGCGGCATGGGCGCGCAGCCGGGCCCCGGCGCGAATGTTGCTGACAAGGTGCGAATTCGGCGTGGCCCGGCTGAGATAGACGATATCGGTGCCGTCGAGGATTCCCAGATGCGCCGACATCCCGGTGCGCTCGCACAGATCCTGCAGGATCGGCTGGCACAGGCGCACGATGTCGCGCCCGTCGAGCGCCTGGGCCCCGAGGCTGACAAGCCCGACACCAAGCCGGTATCCCGCCCCGTCGCCGATCTCCTCGATCATCCGCTGGTCCAGCAGCGTGTGAATCAGCCGGATCAGGGTCGTCCGGTTGATGCCGAGGTCGCGCGAGGCCGTGCTGAGGTTCCGGCAGGCATTGCCCTCGCCGATATAGCGCAACAGCCGGATCGCCCGTTCCACCGGCGGGACCGAATAGGTGTTTTGCGGCTCATCGACGGGCAAGACCACTGTCATTCCTCCCAAAACGGTGCGGAAGCACCGTCCCGGGGCCACAAAGCGGTTGACCTATCGCCGAGCGGTGCAGATAATTTGAACATGCTGTTCAATATAGAACATGCGCGGGAGGGACGCAAGCCATGGCCGGGTTGAAGATCGCGATCTGCGGCGGCGGGATCGGCGGGCTTTGCGCGGCCATCGCGCTGGGCAATCTCGGCGGCCGGCTGACCGTCTTCGAGAAGGCGCGGGCCTTCAATCGCGTCGGCGCGGATATCAACCTGACGCCCAACGCGGTCTTCGCGCTGGACCGGCTTGGCGTCGGCGAGGTGCTCAGGCGCACCGCCGCGCGCCCGACGTTCCGGATCAGCCGCGACGGCGTGACCGGGGAAGAGACATCGCGCCTGCCGATGAGTTCGGCGGCCGAAGAGAAATACGGCGCACCGCAACTGACGATCCATCGCGCCGACCTGCTGGACGCGCTCAAGGACAGGCTGGCCCCCGGCACGCTGCACCTGGGCCGGGCCGCGACCGGGGTGACCCCGCGCGCCGAGGGTGCCATCCTGCATCTCGACGACGGCAGCGAGGAGGCATTCGATCTCGTCGTCGGCGCCGATGGCATCCATTCCGCGATCCGTACCGCGCTTTGGGGCGAGGACAACCCGAAATACACCGGCATGGTTTCCTACCGCGGCGTCTTTCCGCGCGAAACCGCACCAGACCTGCCGGATCTCGACGCGTTCACGAAATGGTGGGGCGAATGCCCCGAGAAACAGATCGTGGTGTTCCCGCTGACCGGCGGCCGCGAGATCTTCGTCTTCGCCACCCTGCCGCAGGCCGAATGGGCCGAGGAAGGCTGGACCCTGCCCGGCGATGTCCGCGACCTGCGCACCGCCTATGCCAATTTCCACACCGGCGCGCGCGACATCCTCGATTGCGTCACCGAGGTGACGCGTTCGGCGCTGCATGTGCGCGATCCGATGCCGCAATGGGCCAGGGGGCATGTCACGCTGCTGGGCGATGCGGCGCATCCGATGGTGCCGTTCATGGCGCAGGGCGCCTGCATGGCGATCGAGGACGCCGTCGTGCTGTCGCGCGCGTTGCAGGGCGCGCGGGCGGCCGATGTCCCGGCCGCGCTGGAGAGCTACGAGGCGGAACGCAAGCCGCGCACGAAACGCATCCAGGAAAGCTCGCTGGCCAACGACTGGCTCAGGAAGGGCAGCAACGCCGATTGGGTCTATGGCTACGATGCCTGGAAAACACCGCTGAACCGAAACGTGAAAGACAGGGAGACGTCATGAAACACCTTCTGAGAAACGCGATCCTCGCGGCGGCGCTGACCGCCGCGCCGGCCTTCGCCGACGCGGTCAAGATCAACGCGGTGACGCTGGCGCCCAAGCCGGTCTACATCAACGGCCCGTTCGCCAGCTTCGTCGAGGAAGTGAACGAGAAATTCGCCGGCGAGGTCGAGATCCTGTGGCGCGGCGGCCCCGAGGTGATGCCGCCGTTCAAGCAGGCCGAGGGCGTGCGCAACGGCGCGATGGACATGACCTATACCAGCCCCAGCTATTACCAGGGCCTGGTGCCGACCTCGGGCACGATGAACCTGTCGTTCAAGACCTACGACGAGATCGCCGCGACCGACTACCACGAGCGGATGACCGAACTGCACGCCGAGAAGGATCTCGTCTTCCTCGGCGAGATCCCGGCCACCGAGCTCAACTTCTTCATCTACATGGCGGAAGAGGTGACCAGCCTCGCCGATCTCGAAGGCAAGCGCATCCGCGTCTTCCCGACGCTGCTGCCGCTGGTCGAGGCGCTGGGCGCGGAACCGATCGTCCTGCCGATGGGCGAGATCTACACGGCGCTCGAACGCGGCGCGATCGACGGGTTCATGCAGGGCCCGCTCGGCCAGGCCGAACAGTTCGGCGATCTCGTCGAGACGGTGGTGGCGCCCGGCGTCTACCGGGCCGGCTTCCCGGTTTTGGTGAATGCCGACACCTGGGCGCAGATGTCGCCCGACCTGCAGCAACGCCTCACCGCCTTCCTGCGCGAGGATTTCGCCCCCCGGATGGACAGTATCTGGGCCGAACCGATCGCCGAAAGCCAGGCCCAGATGCGGGAAAAGGGCTGGACCTTCCTGGAACTGACGGGCGACGATGCGGCGATGTACGAAAAGACCGCGATGGATGCCGCCTGGAACGCGACGGCCGCGACCGCCGGCGCGGAGATCGCGGCGGAACTGCGCGCCATGCTGGACCGCTAGGCGGCCGCCGACCCGCCTTTGCCGGAGCCGGGATCGTCCCGGCTCCGGCCACTTCCAGATCGGGGATTGCCGATGTCGAGATCACTTGATCCGGTGCGGACGGCCTTCAGCCGCATCAACCTGATCTGCGCGATCGCCGGCGCGGCCCTGCTCTTTGCCATCTCCGCCATCGTCTGCTTCGAGGTGCTCGGGCGGGCCTTCGGGGCGCCGTCGCGGCTTTGGGTGATCGAGGCCAGCGAATACGCCCTGCTGTTCGTCACCTTTCTCGGCGCGCCCTATCTTCTGGAAAAGAACCAGCACGTGGTGCTTGACCTTGTGCTGAACAGCCTGTCGGGCGGCCGCCGCCTTCTCGCGCGGGTGGCCAACGCGACGACCGGCTTTCTGGTCTGCGCCGTGCTGACCGTGGTCGGCGTGCAGGTCGTGCTGGAACAATTCGCCGTCGGCATGCGCGAAGTGACCGTGATGCGGCCGCACAGCTGGTGGATCACCGCGGCGATGCCGCTCGGGACCGGGCTGATGTGCATCCAGTTCCTCGATGCCCTGATCCGCGCCGTCAGCGGCGAGAGGCACTGAGAATGGCGTGGTACACGACCCTCCTGTTCATCCTCGGCCCGCTCTTCCTGCTGATGGCGGCGGGGCTGCCGGTGGCCTTCGCGTTCTTCGCCGTCAACCTCGTCGGCGCCTACATCCTGATGGGCGGGATCGCCGGGATCGAACAGCTGATCCTGAACACCGTGGATTCGATCAGCAGCTTCACCCTGATCCCGATCGCGCTGTTCATGATCATGGGCGAGGCGATGTTCCAGTCGCGCATCGCGATCGACCTGATGGACACGCTCGACAAGTGGTTCGGCCGGCTGCGCGGGCGGCTGGCGCTGATGGCGGTGGGCGGCGGGGTGCTGTTCTCCACCCTGACCGGCAACTCGATGGGCTCGATCGCGCTGCTCGGCTCGTCGCTGACGCCGGAGATGGAACGACGCGGCTACAAGAAGCCGATGTCGCTGGGGCCGATCCTCGGCTCCTCCGGCCTGGCGATCATGATCCCGCCGTCATCGCTTGCGGTGGTGCTGGGGGTGATCGCCGAGATCTCGATCGGCCAGATCCTGATCGGCATCATCGTCCCCGGCCTGCTGATGGCGGTGCTCTACGTGCTCTACATCGTCGTGCGCTGCAACCTGCAGCCCGAACTGGCGCCACCGTTCGACGTGGCCCCGGTGCCGCTGTCGGAAAAACTCGGGTCGACGGTGATCAACATCGTGCCGCTGGCCATCGTCGTCTTCTCCGTGGTGGGGGTGATCTTTCTCGGTCTCGCGACACCCAGCGAGGCGGCCGCCACCGGGGCCTTCGCGACGCTGATTCTCGCCGCGCTCAGGCGGCGCCTGACGCCGCGGGTGTTCGGCAACACGATCTTCGCAAGCGCCAACATCTCGGTCATGGTGCTGCTGATCGTGTCCGGGGCCGTCACCTTCTCGCAGCTTCTGGCCTTTACCGGGGCGACCTACGACATGGTCGACGCGGTGCTCGGCCTCGATGTCTCGGGATCGACGATCATCTTCCTGATGATCATGCTCGTCGCGCTGATGGGGATGTTCATGGGGCCGCTGCCGATCATGCTGATCACCCTGCCGATCTTCGTGCCGGTGGTGCTTCAGCTTGGCTTCGACCCGATCTGGTTCGCCGCGATGTTCCTCGTCGCGATCGAGACCGGCGCGACCTCCCCGCCCTTCGGCGCGGCGCTTTTCGTGATGAAGGCCGTCGCGCCGAGGGGCACGACCATGGCCGATATCTACCGCGCCGCGGTGCCGTTCATCCTGTGCGATCTGGCCGCGATCGTCATCCTGTTCTTCTTCCCGGTGCTGGTGACGGGGCCGGTCGATCTGATGTTCCGCTAGGTCGCGCAGCGTGACCCGCCGCCCGAACTTCCTGATCCTGATGACCGACCAGCAGCGGGCCGATCACCTTGGCTGCTACGGCAACGCCATCGTGCGGACGCCGAACATCGACGCGATCGCCGCGCGCGGCCTGCGGTTCGAGCGGTTCCACGTGTCGAACCCGATCTGCCAGCCGAACCGCGCGGCGCTGGCGACCGGGCAACTGACGACGGTGAACGGCTGCCGGCAGAACGGGATACCGCTGGCGCTCGACAGCACGACCTATGCCGATGTGCTGCGCGGTGCCGGCTACCGCACCGGTCTGGTCGGCAAGGCGCATTTCCAGAACGTCTCGCCGGTGCCCGCGCCGCCGCCGCCGCATCGCGGCCCGGGCGCGCCGCCGGCGCCGCCGCATGACCGCGCGCGCCGGGCGCAGCGGGCCGGGCCGGATTACGAACACGAGATCCGCGCCGCCTGGATCGCCGACCCGGATCGCGCGGTGCCGCGCCCCTATTACGGGTTCGATCATCTCGCGCTGTGCATCGGCCACGGCGACCAGGTGGAGGGCCATTATACCGGCTGGCTCCGGCAGAGGCTGGGCGCCGGGCCCGATCCGCGCGGCCGGGACCGCGCGCATCCCGACGGCACCGGCGCGACGCCGCAGATCTGGCGCACGGCGCTGCCCGAGGCACTCTACCCGACCAGCTATGTCGGCGAAGCGGCCTGCGCCTTTCTGGAAGAGCCCGACGAGCGCCCGTTCCTGCTGGTCGCCTCGTTTCCCGATCCGCATCATCCGTTCACGCCACCGGGCCGGTATTTCGACATGTACGATCCCGCGGCGATCCCGCTGCCGGCAAGCTTCGATCATCCCACCGGGGCCCGCAACGACCTGCCGGCCCATATCCAGTCGGTCTACCGGATCGGCGCCGAGAAGCCCGATGCATACTGGCCCTTCCACCCCGATGCCGGAACGCTGCGCCGCATGATCGCGCTGAACTACGGCGCGATCAGCATGATCGACGACTGGATCGGGCGCATCATCGCCACGCTCGACCGGGCCGGAAAGACCGAGGACACGGTGGTGGTGTTCATGTCGGATCACGGCGACTACATGGGCGATCACGGCACGGTTCTCAAACACGGCGTGCATTCCCGCGGCCTTGTCCGGGTGCCCCTGATCTGGGCCGATCCCGACGACGGCCGGATCGGCGCGACCGCGATCCAGGGCAGCGCCATCGATTTCGCGCCAACGCTTCTGGCCCGCGCCGGCCTGCAGCCGCCGATCGGGATGCAGGGCCGCGATCTCGTCGCGCCCGGCGCCGAAGACCTTCCGGTTCTGATCGAGGACAACGGCCTCGCCTTCGCCGATCCCGCCGGCCGAACCGCGAGCCGGACCCTGATCGACGACAACTGGCGCATGACCGTCTTCGAGGGATCGGACCTTGGGGAACTTTACGATCTGTGCTCGGACCCGCACGAACTGACCAATCTCTGGTCCGACAGCGGCACGGCCGCGCGCCGGGCCGACATGCTTCACCGTCTTTGCGGGCGTCAGATGGCGCTGCGCGACACGTCGCTGATCCCCACCCACCAGGCCTGAGAGGACACATGCCGAAGGCACTCGACATTCTGATCATCGGCGGCGGCATCTCCGGCTGCAGCGCCGCCATCGCCCTGTCCGATCGGGGCCATCGCGTGCGGATTGTCGAACGGCAGCCCGAGTGGCGCTTTCAGAGCTCGGGCATCTTCGTTTATGCCAACGGGCTTGTCAGCATGGCAGCCCTGGGCCTGCTGAACGAGATCGTGGCCGCCGGCTTCGCCGTGGACGACGGTCGGAACCTCTACCTCGACCATCACGGCGATCCGATCACCGAAACCCGCTATCCGACGCCCGATGCCGCCCGGACGCCCGCGATTCTGGGGATCAAGCGGGCCGAGATGCATCGCGTCATGGCCGGGCGCGTGGCCGAACTCGGGGTGCCGCTGCGGCTGGGGACCACCGTGGACAGGATCGTGCAGGACGCGGCCGGCGTCACGGTCACGCTTTCGGACGGATCGCGGGAGCGCCATGACCTTGTGGTCGGCGCGGATGGCGTCCGGTCCGCGACACGGGCGCAGATCGGCATCGACCTGGCCCCGCGCCATACCGGTTTCGGCGTCTGGCGGTCGGTGCATCGCCGGCCCCCGGACCTGACCGACAAGATCATGATGATGGGCCCCGCCAAACGGTTCGGCATCATGCCGATCAGCGAGGACAAGCTGTATACCTTCGGCACCGTGGCCGAACCCGGCGACGCCTATTTCCCGCCGGACACCTGGCCGGACGAGATGCGGGCCCGCTTTGCCGAGTTCGAGGGCCCCGCGCGCACCTTCCTCGACGCCTTGGGCCCGGACAGCGAAACGCTTTACACCGCGGTGGAAGAGGTCGTGCTGCCCCTGCCGTGGCACCGGGGGCGCGTGGTGCTGATCGGCGACGCCGCCCATGCCGCGACACCCTTCATGGGGCAGGGCGGCGCGATGGCGATGCAGGATGCCGTGGTGCTGGCCGAGGCGCTCGACCGGGTCGACGACATCGGGGCCGCGCTCACCGCCTTCGGCGCGGCGCGCCACCCGGTCTGCCGGTTCGTGCAGGACGCCTCGCGCGCTGTGGGCGAGGCCGGCGCGAAGGAGGCCGCGGGCGACCTGGCCGCGCGCAACGCCGGCCTGAAGGCGACCGCGCAGGCGGCGGTGGACGGATTCTACCGGCGGCTGGAGGCGCTGACCCGTGACGGCGAGGCGCGCCTGCGGCGCTAGCCGACCGGCGACGGCACGGCCGGGCCGGCGCGCCGCTGTGCCTCCGTCGGCGGCCGCACCCGGCCCGAGATGTCGGCGCCATCGGTCCGCAACCGTCCGATCCGCGCGTCCTGCGCCCAGAACCCGCCCATGATCTCGGCCTCCGACAGGTCCACGAGTTCGGCGACCTTGGCCGCCTCCAGAGTGAGATTGGCCATCACCAGCGCGCCGACGGCACTGATCCGGCGGGCCCGGACCCGCGCGAGCGCCAGCACACCGCGCAGCTGCGCGGCGTCGAGCGTGATGTGGTCCGCGACAAGGCCCTCGGCCCGCAGGTCGATGCGGAACCGCGCGCCGGTCAGGTCGCAAGGCCCGTCGAGCCGCGCCGCGCGCAGCCAGGCGAGCCCTAGGAAGGTCGCGCCGCGCGCGCTCAGGCCACCTTTCAGATGCGCCTGCGACAGGTCGAACCCGCGCAGCGTCAGACCGTCCAGAACCAGCGGCGGGTCGAGGACGAGCCCGCGCGCGTCCAGATGCTCGCCGTGCCGCCAGGGCCGCTGCAGGGCGGCGACGAGATCCTGCGCCCCGGTCATGTGAACACGAAGCCCCGGTTCACCGGCAGCACCTGCCCGGTCAGCGCAAGCGCGCCCTCGCCAAGAAGGAAGACGGCCGTCGCCGCGACATCCTCGGGCGGCTGCGGCCCGGGCACGGCGCGGCCCTCTTCGTACAGCGCGTGACGCGCGCGTGGCACGTAGCCGGTGCTTTCGGTCGTCAGGATGCCTGGCGCGATGCAGGTGACGCCGACGCCATCGGGCCCCAGTTCCCGCGCCAGCGCGCGGGTCATCGAGATGACGGCGCCCTTGGAGGCGACGTAGGAGATCAGGTTCGGCGCGCCCCACAATGCCGTGTCGGACGCCACGTTGACGATGCGCCCCGATCCAGACGCCCGCAGCAGCGGCGCCACGGCGCGGATCATCAGCCACGTGCCGCGCACGTTGACCTCCATCACCCGGTCCCAGACGGCGGTATCGACATCCTCGAAGCCGATGCCGCCGATCCCGGTGGCGATGGCGCCGTTGTTGAGAAGCCCGTGCAGCGGCCCGTCAATCGCGGTTCCAAGCGCCGCGACGCTTTCCGGGTCTCGCAGGTCGACGCGGTGGAAGGCGGCGCCAAGCCCGGCGGCGACGGCGCGGCCCTCGTCCTCGAGAATGTCGGCCAGAACGAGGTCGGCGCCGGCGCCGGCCAGCGCCCGGGCCAGCGTCTCGCCCAGCCCGCGCGCCGCGCCGGTGATCAGGATGCGCCGTCCCGACAGGCTCATTCGGCGGCCATGCCGGCGGCTTCCTCGGCCTCGATCTGCGCCTTAGCCGCACGGTTGAGCGCGCGCCGAAGATGCGCGACGCCGATGTCGTGCTGATAGAGCATCTCGCGGCGGCGCGCGTCGTCGGGCATGCCTTCGAGCATCACGCGATCCTGTTCCAGCACGTTCCAGTGCCGCTCTTCGAGCCGCGCGCGATAGAGGAAGCGCCAGCTTTCCCGGTCGAACCCCTCGACCCGGCGCATGCGCCAGAAGAACACCTTGCATCGCCGCGGCCCCACGGGCGTGACGTAGCCGAGGATGCGCATGTGCCCGCCCGGCCCGGCGGCCTGCGGATAGGGAATATCGAGATGGCAGAACATGCCGCCCTCGCCGACCGCGAAATCGACCCAGTCGAAATTCTCGCCGACCTGGCCGACCCGGCTGACGCGAAAGCCGTCGTCGCGATCCTCCAGTTCCAGCAGATCCTGCTTGGAACCGAAGGCCAACGTGAAGCTTTCGGCATGCAGGTAGCAGCCGTGCATCGGGTCCGCGAGATTGTCGAGCGCGTAGCGATAGTTCACGTCCCAGATCGCGGTGCACAGAAAGCCGGTCCATGCCGGGTCCGACAGTTCGACGGGCAGCGGCAGCGCCGGCGCCTCCTGCGATTCCGCGGACGACAGGAACACGAACACCGCGTCACCGGCCTCCTGCACCTCGAACGACCGCAGCGCCTTGCGCCCCTCCATCGGGCAGTCCGGCATCGCGGGCACCCGCTGCACGGTGCCGGTGCCATCGACGATCACCCCGTGATAGCGGCAGCCGATCTGGCCGTCGTGCACCTCGCCGTAGCTCAGCGGCGCGCCGCGATGCGGGCAGAAATCCTCGATACAGCGGATCCTGTCCCCGTCGTCGCGCCACAGGACGAGCCTTTGCCCCAGCACGACGGCGCCGTAGGGACGGTCGGACCGGATTTCCACGGATTTCGCCACCGGGTACCATTGGTTCCTGAGGCCTTCGTTGACCCGGGCCTCGACCCGGGCCTTCATCTCTGCTGTCATCATCTCGGTCAGCCCTCCCTGGTTCGCGCGGCCGTCAGGCCCCGAAACCGTTTTCGCGATATGCCGCGTCGAGATCGGCGTTCAGCGCGGCGAGTTCCTTCGCCACGCTGTCCGCCGTCCAGTCGGTTCGCCCCGAGGACGGGGCCGGCACGGCCATCCGGGTCAGCCCCTCGGCCACCGCCTCCGGCCCGGACACGCCTTCGGCATAGATCGCCATCAGCGCATCCGCGAAGGCCGCCTCGGGGTCGGCCAGCGGCCGGCCAAGGCTCTGGTGCGCCAGTTCCGGGCGGCCCGCCTCGGATCGCGCCGCCGCGAGCACCGCCTTGAAGGCGTCGGGCCTGTCGTGCTGTTGCTGTGTCATGGCCCTGCCTCACCCCCTCGCGTAGATCGCGCCATCGTCGCCCGACGACCCGATCACCGTCCACAGCGTCGCGGCGCCGGCGCCGGGATTGCGCAGGTAATGCGCCTGCCCCGCCGGCGTCTTGACAAGATCGCGCGGCCCAAGCTCCACCGCCGCCTCCTCGCCATTGTCGCCGACCCAGACAACCTCGACCGCGCCCTCGAGGCAGAGATAGGCATCCTCCACCGTCCGGGTGAACGGCGCCAGCCGGGCCCCCGTCGGAAGACCCCACATCTCCTTGCGGCAGGTGTCATGGCCGATCGCGCCGGGCGCGTCGCCGACATAGACCTTGCGGGTGAACCCGGCGTCTTCCCAGATCGTCGGCAATTCGTGATGGCGCACGACATAGTCCGACATCAGCCTTTGCAGCGGGTGCTCGCCGGCCCGGTCGAATTTCAGCGTCTTGCCCGGCTCGGCGCCGAAGCTGCGCGCCAACTCGCTGGGATGCTCCTTCGGGTGGTAGTGGTAGACCGGCGGCAGCGGCTTGCCGACATCGACCGAGATCGACATGATCACCGGTTCGACACCGTCGACGCGGAAACCGTGCCCGATCTCGCGCGCGTTGAGGATCATGTCCTTCGGCCCGAGGTTGACCTCGACGACCTCGCCGTCGCGTTCCCAGCCGACGATCAGCGCGCCCTCGATGATCAGGAAGCTTTCCTCGATCTCGTGGCTGTGGCAGGCGGCGTAGCGGCCCGGTTCCTTGTAGATCAGGCTGAGCGTGAAATTGTCGGCCTTCAGCGTCATGGGATCGCCGACCTTCGGCGACCCGCCCGCCCCGATGTAGCGCATCTGCGCGCGGGCCAGTTCATCGAAGCCGCTGTTGGAGGGAAAGGCGTTCCAGTCGAACGCCTTGTCGGTGAACCGCCCGGTATGAGCGGCCAGCCGGTCGGCCAGCGCCAGGCCCTTCGTCGTCTCGATATTCATGTCGCGTTCCTCCTGTCCGGTGCCGACGATCTTGCCCAAGCCCCGTTTTGCTGAGAAGAATGCGTTTTACCTGTAAAACGCGGTGGATCCCGATGGACGACCACGATCCCTATCTCGTGCCTGGCCTCGTGCGCGGGCTCGCGGCGCTGAAGACGTTCAGCCCGCAGCGGCCCGAACAATCGCTGGCCGAGCTTGCCCGGGCGCTCGGCGTCACCCGCTCGGCGGCGTTCCGCACCGTGCACACCCTCGTGCGCGAGGGCTATCTTCTGCAGGTGCCGGGCGAGACGCGCTACCGGCTGGGGCCGCAGGTGCTCGGGCTGAGCTACGGCTACCTGGCAAGCCGCGAGCTTCTGGAAGTGGCGCAGAAACCGCTCGAGGCGCTGCGCGACGCGCTCGACTGGTCCGCCCATCTCGGCGTACTCGACCGCCGCCACGTCCTCTACCTGATCCGCAGCCCGGCCTCCGACGGGTTGTCGGCGCTGGTTCATGTCGGAAGCCGCCTGCCCGCGGCGCAGACGGCGATGGGGCGGCTGTTGCTGTCGCACCGCTCCGAACCGGAGGTCCGCAAGCTGATGGCCGACCGCCCGAGGGCAGAGGTCGATGCCGTCCTCGAGACCTGCGGCCAAGACCGGAAGGCCGAAACCGTCGCCCACCACGGGCAGTTCGAAAGCGGGCTGTGCAGCGTGGCCGCGCCGGTCCGCGACATGTCCGGCACGGTCGTGGCCGCGATCAGCGCGACGAAGATGTCCGGCACGGTCACGGCCGAGGTGACCCGCGCGGTGCTCAGGGCGGCGCGGGCGATCGGCAAGGGCCTCGGCGCGGCCTGACCGGCGCCGGCGGCCTATCCGTGCCGGTATTTCTGCACGAAGGCCTCGATCGGCAGCGCGCGGATATCGGGCAGGGCCGCGCGCAGCCGGTCGTGCGGCCAGTCCCACCAGGCGATGCCGGTCAGCGCCTCGGCCACCGGCCGGTCGAAGCGCCAGCGGATGTGGCACGCCGGTACGCCGCCGACGACCTCGTAGGCGGCGACATCCTTCGGCGCTTCGGCGAGCCTCTTCATGCGGCGGTGTCCGCGGCCGGCCGCAGCGGGCCAGGGCCGATCCCGGGATGGTGCAGACTGGCCGTTGCCGAACTGCAACGTTTCCGCTGTTCGCGCCTGCTGCTTCCGTATTGCT
>CAZIWL010000059.1:0-24912 GCA_964542755.1 uncultured Anaerolineales bacterium | reverse complement strand
GCACGCGTTTGAGCTTGATGCTCCGCTTGAGGTGGATCTCAAGATGGGTCCGAACTGGGAGGAGATGGATCCCGTCGAGGTGAATGGATGACGGTCCGTCTCTCTACCGCAAGCATAGGGAAGAGAAAAATCAGCCGTCGATGACCGGCAAGCAGGCGCACGACCTTAACCGGCATCCAGGCGAGCAGAAGGCACGAAGGGTTATGAGAGAGAGGGGATAATGCCTGAGTTAGCAGACGTTAGAAAGGCGCTGAAGAGTATGTCGAGCTCAACCGACATGGAGAAGCTGAAGGGGATAGATGCCACGATCCTCTTTGACATATCGGGCGAGGACGCGGGCGTGTGGACAGTGGAGGTACGCGACGGCGACGTGCGTGTCGAAGAGGGAGAGGTGGGCTCCCCGGAGGTGACGGTGCAGGCCGCGAGCGAGGACCTGGTCGCCCTGATCAAAGGCGACTTGAATCCTATGGCGGCCTTCATGCAGGGTCGCCTCAAGGTCAGGGGTGACATGTCGGTGGCGATGAAGATGCAGAAGCTCTTCAGTTGAACCCGGGACATGGTTCACCTTTTCCTCTGCTGCCCGTCGTGTCGACACGGACCGCTCCGGGGGAGCCGCCGTCGGGCCCTGGGGCCCACGGACTCGAGTCACGCAGGGATGGGGAAGGACGGACGGGGTAGAGGTAGGATGGACACGCGAGATCGGAGGCAAGATTGAGCACGGAGCCAACGTTGGATCCGCTGAAGTGCCGAGCAGACTTCCCAATTCTCAAGCGAGAGATCCACGGTAAGCCGCTGGCCTATCTGGACAACGCGGCCACGACCCAGAAGCCCGACGCGGTAATCGACGCCATCGCGGACTTCTACCGGACGGAGTACGCCAACATCCATCGGGGCGTCCATACGCTGAGCGAGGCGTCCACCGTCGCCTTTGAGGAGGCGCGAGACAAGGTGACGGCCTTCACGGGGGCCCCGGACCGCCGGGGCATCGTGTTCACGAGGAACGCGACAGAGGCGATCAACCTGGTGGCCTGGTGTTGGGGACAGCACAACGTCTCGCACAAGGACCGCATCGTCGCTACGGAGATGGAGCACCACAGTAACCTGGTGCCATGGCAGCGTCTGGCCCAGGAGAAGGGCGCGGAGCTGGTCCTCCTGCCGGTCACGGAAGAAGGGCTTCTCGACATGGCGGCTCTGGACGCGTTGCTGGACGGTCCCGTGAGACTCGTCGCGTTGACGCAGATCTCCAACGTGCTGGGGACAGTGAACCCGGTCAAGGAGATCACAGCCCGGGCCCACGAGGCGGGGGCGTTGGTTCTCATCGACGGTGCACAGAGCGTGCCTCACATGGAAGTCGACCTGGTGGACCTGGACGTCGATTTCTTCGCCTTCTCAGGGCACAAGATGTGCGGGCCAACGGGCATCGGCGTGCTGTACGGGAAGCCAGCGTTGATGGAGGCCATGCCCCCGTTTCTAACCGGCGGAGGTATGATCTCACGGGTGGAACGGGATGAGGCAACGTGGGCCGACCTGCCTACCAAGTTTGAGGCGGGCACACCGGCCATTGCCGAGGCCGTGGGACTTGGTGCGGCCGTGGACTACCTGACTGCCGTAGGGATGGAGGCAATTTGGAGCCACGAGCACACCCTGGTTGCCCTCGCCATGGAGAAGCTGAACGAGATGCCGGGCGTGCACATCGTCGGCCCGCCGGCCGATCAGCGCAACGGGGTCCTCGCATTCACCGTCGAGTCCGTCCACCCGCACGACCTCGCCCAGATCCTGGATTCGGAGGGTGTCGCAATCCGTGCAGGCTACCACTGCGCTCATCCGCTTCATCAGCGATTCCAATGGCCTCCCACAGCCCGGGCAAGCTTCTACCTGTACAACACAGTGGACGAGGTGGACCGCCTGGCGGCGGGGATTCAGAAGGCGCAGGAGCTGCTAGGAGTCAGAAGGCGCGGCGGATGAGGACAGCCGGTGCGACAAGCTGCATTCAAGCAGGGCCGAGGCCCCACAGGGGCCTGCCGTCCCAGCGAAAACGTTCCCCAATCGCATCGAACGCGTCTATCCCCCGGGTTGGCGCACCTCTCATCTGCGGAACCTGGGGCTTGCTGGAGCACAGCTTCAGGCAATCAAGGCGTAGTCAAAGCGTATTAGCGGACACAACAATATGACATCAGACCTATACCGAGAACAGATCCTCGATCACTATGGGAATCCCCGAAACGAGGGTATCCTCGAAAACGCAGACTTATCCCACGAGCGAGACAACCCGGTCTGTGGAGATGTCGTGCGGCTGGACATCAACTTTGAGGACGGAGTCGTCAGCGAGGCGGCATTCAGCGGACAGGGGTGCGTCATCAGTATGGCGTCAGCATCGATGTTCACCGAGAGGATTGTCGGTAAGACGCTCGACGAGCTGAGGGCACTGAACGACGAGGACGTGTTCGAGATGCTGGGCGTCAAGCTCGGGCCTTCCCGGGCCAACTGCGGGGTGCTACCCTTGAGGGTGCTCCAGGCGGCACTCGCCCAGTGGGAGGCCAACCGGGAAGACAGGCCCGCGTCGGGCTAGGACGGCTTCCCCAACATTCTCAGCAGTCTGCCAGGTAGTTGGCATCGGTTTTCCCGGGTCACGTACAGGATCTCCGGCTGAAGCGGGGTTAGAAGCGCGCATACCGTCTCCACCAGCTCGGGGCGGACGACTACGACGGCCATGGCGTACGTTGCTCTTCGTACCACGTCCAGAGCGTCCGCCCAGCCCTCGCCCCGTACTACTTCCAACGGCCCGATCTCGTCCACCACGAGCAGGTCGCACGGCGTCGCACAGCCCACCACCGCACTTGCCCACTGAATCGTCTCTGGGCTGAAGCGGAAGCGGCCCTGAATCACAGCGCCGACCTCCGAGTCACCGGTGAGCGGGCGGCGGTCCCCAGTCCGAACGTCGACCACCTCACGCTCCCCACTGGCGGCCAACGTGATGATGCCCGCGCACCGAAACCCTTCCTCCCGAGCCAGGGCAGATAGCTCGGTACAGACGGTGCTCTTTCCCACGCGCCGCTCCCCGGTGAGGACGATCAGCCGGCCCACGTCAGTCCTCCCGGCCTGGGATGGGACCAAAGGCCGCCTCGACCTCCTCGGGACCGAACACCTTGAGCATGGCATCCCACCACGTCATGTCACCCGTCTTCCGATACTCCCACCAGAGAATATCTGGCCAGAAATACCGCCAACGCCACATTGAGGGCACCCTCTCCCAGCCATAGTCCGCGGCCAGGGCGGTGAAGTCGACGTAGTAGCCGGCGGGCGGCTCCTCCATGAGAGCGCCCCCGTTGACCTCGGCCCGACCACCTTCCTCCCGGGCGTTGAGATCCCAAGGCAGAATGCGCAGGGGCTCCCCCAGGCTCCCGTCCTGTCTGGCGGCACGTAGGAAGAGGCGCCAGTATGTCGCCGTCCCCTTCTCTTCTCGAGCCAACACTATGCGAGGCTCGTGCTCTTCGTACGGCTCTTGATTCACGGAGAAAGCGCGACCGCAGAGATGCCAGCTACGTCGGGAATGTCCTGTCGGGGGATCATAGCTGAGGGGCAGCCACGCGCTCTCCAACTCCGCCAGGTAGTCCCAGCCCACCTCGTCGCGCACACGCCGCCGGAGGGCATTGAAACTGTCATTGACTTGATCGGAAAGGAGCGGAGTGCCCTCTTGAACCATCACGGATGGCAACTCGATCAACTGGAATGGGTTTCCCTCCGAAGGTGTCGGTTGGACGATCTCCGCATAAAACGAAAGGGGTTCTTGTTGCCCCCCACGGCCAGCGAGCACGTCCTCCGCGCGGGCGATCACGCGGGGGGAGACGGGGGAGTTGGTCCATATCAGGCCGCCGAGGAGACCCTCGACGCTGAGGACCTCGTGAAACAGCGCCCAGCCCCGCAACCTGGCAGCCACGAGGTGGCTCCGGCCCTCACGGATGTGCGCGTACACGAGGCTCTCGCCGTCCGGCGCCCACGCCGGGGAGTCTCCGGTGCCGAAGAACTCGGTTCGGGCCCGGTCCGCCGACAAGGATTGCCAGTCGAAGAAGGCGACCTCGACAGAGGTCTGCCCCTGGGAGCCCGTCACGTAGGCCAATCGCGAACCGTCAGCGGACCAGGAGGGCTTGTCCTCATCCACATCGGGGCTTTGTGTCACGTTGACGATCTGATTCTCCTCATCCAGAATCCGGACGAAGATATCCTTGCTCCCCTCCCGGAGGGACGTGAATGCCAGAGCCTGACCCTCGTGTGCCCACGCGGGCGCGTAGTCAGCAGCAGGGTCGGTCGTGACGGCATGGAGTTCACCGCCGCCGGTTTCCATCACGTAGACATCCAGGTTCCCGTCCCGGTACGACTCGAAGGCCAGCCACCTACCATCCGGGGACCAGCTGGGATTCCCATCGAAGCCGGGCTGGTGCGTCAAGCGGATCAACGCCCCGCTGACCAGATCCAGGAGATAGACATCCCAGTTGTCAGCGCGATTCGAGGCGAAGGCGAGATAGTCACCATCGGGGGACCAAGCGGGGGACCGATCGTCGGCCTCGTGGTGGGTGAGCCGCACGAGCTGACGGCTCGCCTGGTTGAGGGCGTAGATGTCCGTGTTCCCGTTCTGACGCAGGCTGAAGGCGATAGCCCCACCGCTGCCGAGGGCCGTAGGCGTCGGACCTGGACCGGAAGACGACTGCAAGGGAACGAGGGGAGGCGGTTGATGCCCAACCAGTTCGACCAGCTCCGGTATGCGTGTCGCTTGGAAGAGGGCAACACCCAGGAGTGCCAGGAGGAGCAGATAGCCGAGAGCTAGAAGGAGAAGCCATCGGAGGTCCCGGGGGCGGAGGCTGATGGGACGACCAACACCTTCCGGCGCTCTCAGCCATCGCCAGATCAGGATGACGCGTTCCTTTGTCCGCTGGAGCACGCCGCCGGGTCTCTCGGTTGGATCCTCCCCGCGTACTTGAGCCTGCTCCTGGACCATCTCTGGCTCATTCATCGTAGTTGGAGAGTATAACGGGGACAAAGTGCTTGTCAAGCCACGCCGTTGCACTATACTTACACGTTCAAGCCCAGCCGGCACCGCGAGGTAGTCCCGGCACGCTATCCGACAGGCACAGTCCCAGAATGACGCGGCTGAGTGCATCGAGCACCGAATGACAACGTGAAGGTGGAGGGGTCGAGACCTTCACGGAGCCAGTCGGGGTCATGGTTTCATGGCAGGGCCACCGCTGTAGGGAGAGACCACGGGTGACGCACGAGAGTGAGCTTCCATCCACCGATCTCCGATTTGGCTCGTTCTATGGTGCAGGCACGGTATGGAGTCCATGACGGCTGTGAACATGGCAAACACGAAGAGCGCCCGAACGGCTGCCGAGTACACGATCTTTGCCGTCTCAGACGGGAGCGGTTCCACGGCAGAGCGCGTCGTGCAGGCTGCCCTCACCCAATTCAAGGGCACCTCGGTGGTGATAGAGCGTCGCTCGCGGGTACGGACGGCCTCCGCCGTCCGACACGTCGTCAAGGAGGCCGCCGCTGCGCACGGTTGCGTCGTCCACACCCTGGTGTTGGACACGCTGCGGGAGCACATGGTGCGGGCGGGGCGAATCCACAATGTCGAGACCATCGACCTGATGGGCCCTCTGCTGGCACGGCTGTCTCAGCAGCTGTCCGTCTCGCCAGCGGAGACACCCGGCCTCTTTCGCCAGCTGAACAAGGCGTATTTCCGGCGGATCGAGAGCATGGAGTTCGCCTTCCATCACGACGACGGGAGGCGCGCCCACGAATTGGATAGGGCCGAACTGGTCCTCGTCGGGGTTTCGCGCACGTTCAAGACACCTCTGAGTATCTACCTGGCGTTCAAGGGTTGGTTCGTGGCCAACGTGCCCATCATCTATGAGAAACCGCTCCCGCCGACCCTGCTCGACCTCGCACCATCAAAGGTTTTCGGACTGCGGATCAACCCTTCGCGCCTGGCTGAACTCCGCCAAGCCCGAAAGGAGCGCTGGGGAACAGCTCTGGGCCCCTACGCCGACCCAGCGTTCGCGCGCCGCGAGACGGCCTACGCCGAAGACCTCTTCCGAGCCCATCCGGGATGGCACACCATCGAGGTGACCGACAAACCGATCGAGGAGATTGCCTCCGAGGTGCTGGTCTTCGCTGAGAAGAGAGCACGCGCGTGAGGCCCAGCCCACTCCACGTGTCTCCTTCACCGACTGACGAACCGTGAACTATGGCCAAAGTAACACCCCTAAGAAAACAATACCTGGAGATTAAATCGAAACACCCCGACGCCATTGTCCTCTTCCAGCTGGGCGATTTCTACGAGGCCTTCGACGATGACGCGAAGACCGTGGCCGACGAGCTGGACGTGGTCCTGACGTCGCGCCCGGTGGCCAAGAAACAGCGCATCCCTATGGCCGGTGTACCGTGCCACGCCGTCGAGGGGTATGTCGCGCGCCTGATTGAGAGAGGATACCGGGTAGCCATCGCCGACCAGGTTGACGACACGACGAGCAGCGGCCTCGTGGTGCGACAGGTGAGCCGAGTGGTCACCCCCGGCACAGTGGTGGAACCGGCACTGCTAGAGGAGAAGCGGTCCAACTACCTGGCAGCAGTGGTTGCCGATGAAACCAGGGCGGGACTGGCCTACGTAGACATCACCACGGGGGAGTTCGTGACCACCCAGTTGGAGCGCGATGAGGTGGAGCAGGAGCTCGCCCGCATCCAGCCGCGGGAATGCCTGGTTCCTGAGCGCGGCCGCTGGAAAGAGGGCGGAGATCAGTCGGATGGCAAGGAGAAGACTTACCTGCCGTTCCGCCCCGAACGGCTTGGCGGGGGGACACACGTCACCCCCCTGCAGGCCTACCGATTTGAGATGGGAGCGGCGCGTCAGGGGCTCAAGGACCACTTCGATGTGGTGACCCTGGATGGCTTCGGCTGCTCGGGTCAGCCTATGGCCATTCGAGCCGCGGGGGCGATCCTCCACTACCTGCAAGAGACGCAGCGAAACGCGCTGAAACAGATCGTAAGCCTGAGGACGTATTCGACGACCCGCTATATGCGCTTGGACGCCAACACACGGCGAAACCTGGAACTCACCGAGACGATTCGCGATCGTACCACGCACGGATCCTTGCTCGGCGTCCTGGACGAGACCCTGACACCCATGGGTGGCCGCCTGCTCCGCTCCCGTCTCGTACAACCCCTTCTTGATCGACAGGACCTGGTTGATCGGCTCGACCGGGTGGAGGCCTTCTACCGAGAGACGATCCTCCGCGGTCGGGAGCGGGAGCTGTTGGAGGATGTACCGGACCTGGAGCGTCTCACAAACCGCATCGTGGGTGGCACGGCCACGCCGCGGGATCTGGTAGGCGTTCGAAAGGCGCTGGAGACGGTGCCGGAGCTTCAGGAACTCCTAGATAAGGGAGTGGATGAGCAGGACCGAGCGGCATCCCCGCTCTGGTCGTTGGCGGCTGAACTCGATCCATGCGAAGAGGTAGCCAGCCTGATCGGGGCTGCCATCGTCGACGATCCGCCGGGCAAGGTCTCCGGCGGCGGCGTGATCCGCCGTGGGTTCTCGGACGAGCTCGACGGTCTACTGGCGTCGGTCCGTGATGCACGGGAGTGGCTGGCCAGTCTGGAGAAGCGGGAGAAAAAGCAGACGGGCATCAAGAGCCTCAAGGTGGGACACAACAAGGTCTACGGTTACTACATCGAGGTGACCAAGGCCAACATAGATGCGGTGCCCGACGACTACACCCGCAAGCAGACCCTGACCAACTCGGAACGGTATATCATACCGGAGCTGAAGGAAGTGGAGACGAAGATCCTGAGCGCCGAGGAGCGCCAATCCGAAGTCGAGGCCCGGCTGTTCAGCGGGGTGTGCCAGCAAGTGGGTGCGCGTGCTGTCTCTCTCCTGGACACAGCGCGCACAATGGCCCGTATCGATGTGGCGGCCGCTTTGGCCGAGGTCGCAGTGAGCAACCGTTACGTCCGCCCAGTCCTGACGGACGAGAACGTCCTGGAGATCGAGGCCGGACGTCACCCAGTGGTGGAACAGGTGCAGAAGGATGAGCCGTTCACACCTAACGACCTCCGGCTCAATCACGACGAACGCATCCTTGTCATCACCGGTCCAAACATGGCGGGGAAGTCCGTCTATCTCCGCCAGGCGGCGCTGATCGCCCTGATGGCCCAGATGGGGAGCTTCGTCCCGGCGGACGAGGCGACGATCGGAGTGGTCGACAGAATCTTCACCCGGATCGGCGCGCAGGACGAGGTAGCCTTCGGCCAGTCGACGTTCATGGTCGAGATGATCGAGACGGCCAATATCCTGAACCATGCGACGCCGCGCAGCCTGCTGATTCTCGACGAGGTCGGACGAGGTACGAGTACGTACGACGGGCTTTCCATTGCGTGGGCCGTAGTCGAGCACCTCCACAATCACCCCGACCGACGTGCACGGACACTGTTCGCCACACACTATCACGAGCTAACCGAGATGGAGGAGCGGCTGCCGGCGGTTCGGAACTACAACCTGGCCGTGGTGGAGGAAGGGAAGCGCGTGATCTTCCTGCACAAGGTCGAGCCAGGCGGGGCCGACCGCTCGTACGGCATTCACGTCGCGCAGTTGGCGGGCGTGCCCAAACCCGTGATCCATCGGGCCGAAGAGCTGCTCACTCAACTCGAGAGCGGAAAGTTCCGCCCGGGGACGGAAAAGCCCGAGCCTTTCCAGCCGGTGCTCTTCGCCGATGACCATCCGATCGTGGAGGAGTTGCAGAGCTTGGACGTCTCAGAGATGACACCTCTGGAGGCGATCAACAAGCTCTATGAGCTACAGGAGCGCGCGGAACCGTAGTCTCCAGCTCTGAGGCCGTCGTCGTCCAGGTCACAAGGGACGGCAGAGAGCGCCGACGGGACGCGCAAGGCAACAAGGCCTCTTGAATGAGAAGGGGCGCTCCGAGACTTCAGGACCTAGGATGGCTGTCAGTGAGACTGCGAGCGCGGATCCAGTGCGTCGCGGAGCGTGTCGCCGAGAAGGTTGATGGAGAGAACAGCGAGCATCATCGCACTGCTTGGCGCCAGACTGACCCACGGAGCCACTCGAAGAAGCTCGCGCCCCGCATCGATCATCGTACCCCACTCCGGCGTGGGGGGCTGAGCGCCCAGGCCCAGGAAGCTGAGGGAGGTCGCCCGCAGGATGGCCCAGGCGACGTCCATCGTGACCAGCACCAACACAGAAGCCGCGACGTTGGGCAAAATGTGTCTCAGAAGAATTCGGCGGTTGGAGCAGCCGATGGCCTGGGCCGCTTCGACGTAGAGCGCCTCCTTGACCTTGAGCACGCTGCCGCGCACGAGGCGCACATAGCCGGGGATACCCGCCGCCCCCACTGCAATGGTCACGTTAACCAGCCCCGGCTCAAGGATGGCCACGATCCCCAGAGATAGAATGAGGCTGGGGAAGGCCAGAGCAATGTCGGTCAGCCGCATCACTACCTGGTCGAAGAACCCGCCGTAGAACCCGCTCATCAGGCCCAGCAGGAGCCCCGGCACGGCCGCCAGCAGCGCAGCCAGGAACCCCACCGAGAGCGATATCCGCCCACCGTATAACACCCGGGTCAACACGTCCCGCCCAAAGAGGTCCGTTCCCAGCGGGTGTGCTCGAGACGGCGGCAGGAGCTGACTCCGAGGATCCATCGCCAGGGGATCGTATGGGGTGAGCCACGGCGCCAGCAACATACTGAAAGCGATCGCCCCCAGTGCCAGTATGCTGACGAGGCCGACGGCCGACGAGCGCTCAAGGATCATCTCGGAAGCCCTACCGCCGCCGGATCCGGGGATCCAGCAGCCCGTAGCTCAAGTCCACCACCAGATTGACGATCACGTAGATCGCCGCTCCCAGGATGACCACGCCCTGCACCAACGGATAGTCCTTCCAGGAGATGGCATCCACCACGAGACGGCCAAGACCGCGGCGCGAGAAGAGGGACTCGGTCACCACAGTGCCCCCAAGCAGGGCACCGAACTGGAGGCCGACGACGGTCACGATGGGGATCAACGCGTTCCGCAGCGCGTGGCGCCAGAAGATGACACGCTCCTGAAGTCCCTTGGCGCGGGCGACCGTGACATACTCCTGAGGCAGGACTTCCAGCATTTGCGTCCGAACGAGCCGCGCGATAGTCCCGGTGGACGCCAGGCTGAGGACCATGGAGGGCATGACGAGGTGGCGCCACGTACCCTGCCCGGTGGCCGGGAGCCAACCCAAGACCAGGCTGAAGAGGAGGATGAAGAGCAGGCCGGACAGGAGGATGGGAACCGAGACACCGAGAACCGCCAGGGTGATGCATAGCTGATCGACCCACGAACCCTCGTGAGTCGCGGCTAGCACCCCCAGGAGTATCCCAACGACCACAGAGATCAAGGTGGCCGATGTGGCCAGGGCAAGGGTGTGCGGAAGCTGCTCGGCGATGGCCACGGAGACCGGACGCCGGCCCACCAGGGACGTGCCCAGATCCCCGCGGACAAGATTGGCCAGAAAGTGCAGATACTGAATTGGAAGCGGATCGTCGAGGCCAAGCTTCTGCCGCAGATCGGCGATATCCTCAGCGGACCCACCACCCTGCGATATCAGGACGGTGACCGGATCGCCCGGGAGGAGACGAATGGCGAAGAACGTTAGCGTGACGACTGCCCAGAGAACGAGGATCGTCGACAACAGGCGCCGGAGTGTGAAGGCGACCATCTTTTCAATCTAGCTGCATACAAAGAAAGGCCGGGCGTGCCTGCCACGTCCCGCAGAGGCCCACCCGGCGGTGAAGTTCTTCTCGGTTGACTGACCGACTAACGTGACGAATAGTTCTATTGCGGCGCGCTAGGGAGCAGTCACGCTCACGTCGTAGAGCAGTGGGAACCAGCCTTGACGATCGTAGCCCAGGCCCTCGACGCGGGCTGCGGCGGCGTTCAGGTTGACGTAGTCTCGAACAGGAAGGATCATGGCCTCGTCCATGATACGCTGCTGAATGCTCGCGTAGACACCCTGGCGATGCACCTCGTCGATGGCCCCCTTGCCCTCCTCCAGCCAAGCGTCCAGCTGCGGGTCAGAGACCTTTGACCAGTTGAACCCGCCGTCCAGGTTGCTGGAGTGAAACGTGGTACGGAGAATGTCTGGGTCGCTGCTGGAGAAAAGGAAGGGCACCAGATGGTAGTCTCCCGCAGCCACGTCGCCCATGGCATTCGAGAACGTTGTCTGGCGAGATTGGAAGCCTACGCCAATATGGCTGAACTGATTCTGCAGCATCTGCCCAACCTCGGGAATGTAGCCCCAACCCATGAGGATGGTCTCCAGTTCGAGTGGCACCCCATCCCGGTCCCGAGTTCCATCTCCGTCTGTGTCAGTCCACCCTGCCTCCTCCAACAGCTCGACCGCGCGATCCGGATCGTGGGCATACCTGACCTCCACATCGGAATCGTAGGCGAAGGTTGAGCGACAAAGGGGCCCATAGGCTGGAGGGGAATACGACTCAAAAACGGTGTCCACGATCGCTGGCCGGTCGATGGCATAGAGCAAGGCCTGGCGCACCCGCGCATCGTCCGTCGGGTGGCGCCGGGTGTTAAGGAAGAACTGGAGTGGTTGGCCCGGGATCGGGACAGTCAGAAGTTGATAGTCCTGGCTCTGATCCAGCCGAACCGCATCCCGCGGCGGAATCTCACCCATGACGTCGGCCTCCCCCGACTCCAGGGCCAGCACACGCGTCGCCGGATCGGTGTAGAAGCGGAAGACGACCTCCTCCAGCTCAGCGGGCCCCTGGCGGTCGAAGAAGGATGGCGCCCAGTCGTAGTCAGGATTGCGCACCAACGTCAGATGATCCTTGGGAACGTACTCCTCAAAGATGAAGGGGCCGGTGCCAACCTGGTGGAACTGATACTCATCGCCCCACTCCTCGACCGCCTCCGGCGACACCATGGCCAGGTAGACGGTGCTCAGAGAGGCCAGGAACGGTGCATAGGGCTCCTCGAAGTGAACACGAACCGCCGTGTCATCCACGATTTCGGTGCGGTCATAGGGCCCAAGCATTCCCGCCGCTTTGCGCGACTGTGTCTGAGGGTCAGCAATCCGATCCAAGCTGAACTGGACGGCCTCAGCGTTGAAGGGCGTCCCGTCGTGGAAGGTGACGTCGTCCCGCAAATGGAATGTATACGTCAGCCCATTGTCAGAGACCTCCCAGCTCTCCGCCAAGCCCGGCACAAAGGTCCCCTCGGGGGTGAGCCATACGAGAGGGTCATAGACGCTGGTTAGCGGGATCCCCAGCTCCGAGGATGCATCGATGTGAGGATCGATGCCCGAGGGCGTCAGCGTAAGCCCGTAGACGATACTACCGCCGGAGGAACGGGGGGAGGAGCTGCAGGCCGTACTCAGGAGGACGACGAGAAGGGACACGCCTACCAGCAGGGTTAGATAGCGCTTCACCAGATTGCCTTTCCGTTGGTCTCGATCAGGATGACGAAAGCAGGGAGAGCCCTCCTGCCCTCCCGTCTGGCAGAGACTCCTTGCGACGCGTCAATCGCGCGAGCGGCAGATACGCCTTTGCGTCGATCCGGCATTATACCATCCTGAGGGGTGGTTGACAATCAAACCCCCAACCGGTAGAATGTCACGTCATGCGAGAACCCAGGAGTAGGCCTGTGGACCGTGATCGCCTGAGCATGCTGTTGGCCGTGATTGTGCTTGGGAACGTGCTATTCCAGTTCGTCGAGTTGCCAGGTCACGTCTACCGGTTGAACGTGCTGGGCTCTCCCCTTCAGCTACAAGCCTCTGGCACGCTGCTGCTGATCTCGCTTATGGTCGGCCTGGCGAGCACGGGCACCAGCGTGGTCCTCCACGACCATCCGCTCCTGCTTGAGCATCCTGAGCGCCCTATCACTCTTAGCTGGATCCTACCCGGGATGCTGGCAGGTCTTACCTCGTACCTTCTGTCGACCGCCCCCACCGGGCCTATCTGGCTGGTCGGGCTTGTCGTATCGGCCATTGCCCTGGGGCTGACCGTCGCAGCGGAGCACGCAGCCGTTCATCCAGACGCACCAAGCTACGCAACGGCGCGGCTGGCCCTGAACGTTCTCGCCTACTTGATGGCTTTCGCCCTTTTTGTGATCATCTACCGAACTCGCACGCGGAGCCTAGTCACCGGAACCATGATGCTGCTGACGGCGTCGATCCTGGGTATCGATCTGCTAAGTGTTGCAGGCGTCAGCGTCAAGCGGCTCCTCCCGTTCGCCGCTATCGTGGGATTGATCATCGGCGAGAGCACGTGGGCTCTGAACTACTGGCCGGTCAGCGCGTGGGTGGGCGGGCTACTGCTGCTGCTCATCTTCTACGTCTCCATCAACGTGGCCCATCAACACCTTTTGGATCGCTTGAGCTTGCCCACCCTAGTCGAGTTCGCAGCCGTCGCGGTGGCCGTCCTGGTCGTGGTCCTGATCAGGGGGCTCTAGCATCCACAGATCGAGCGGCGCGACAGAAGCTGCCAACGAGGGCGCCGATATGAGAGGAGAAACCGTGAATCAAGATCAATCAAGCATAGGAGCCAAGCTGCCTCCACGCATCGCACGACTGGAGGAGCTGGCCTACAATTTCTGGTGGAGCTGGCACCGTGAAGCGCGCGATCTCTTCAAGACGCTCGACTACACGCTATGGCGTACGACCAGTCACAATCCCGTGCAGATGCTCATCGAGATCGCGCCCGAGCGGCTGGCAAAAATGGCGTCAGATCCCCTGTTCATGCGTCAGCTGGACGCCGTGTTGATGGCGCTCGACGCCGACGTAGAGAACGGTCACCTATGGTTTCCGGGCACCTATCCAGATCTTACGGAGCGCCCCATCGCCTACTTCTCAGCGGAGTTCGGCCTTCATCGGTCGCTCCCTATCTACTCGGGCGGCCTGGGCGTCCTGGCCGGGGATCACACGAAGGAAGCGAGTGACATCGGGCTCCCCTTCGTCGCCGTTGGTTTCCTTTACGAAATGGGCTACTTCCAGCAGCGCATCACGCCGGACGGCTGGCAGGAGGCTACCTATCCCCACTTCGAACCTCACGAGGTGGCGATCCGGGAGGCCCTTTGCGACGACGGAACGAGCCTCTTCGTACCCGTCAACCTGAATAATGAGACCGTGCACCTTAAGATTTGGCACGTGGAGGTCGGACGAGCAAACCTCTATCTCATGGACGCCGACAATGAGCGCAACGCGCCCTGGGAGCGGGAGCTGACACGACGGCTCTACGGCGGTGATCAGGAAATGCGCATCCAACAGGAGATTGTGCTGGGCGTCGGCGGGATGAGCGTGATTCGAGCCCTGGGTATCGAGCCAATGGCCTTCCATCTGAACGAGGGCCATTCCGCATTTCTGGTCCTGGAGCGCGCGCGACAGTTGGTTGAGAAGGGAAGCTCCTTCGAGGAAGCGCGGAAACAGATCCAGGCGACAACGCTGTTCACGACCCATACGCCGGTCGCGGCAGGTCACGACGTCTTCCATTTTCACCTCGTGGACAAGTACTTCCACGGATTCTGGCCCCGTCTGGGACTGAGCCGGGAGCAGTTCATGGCGCTGGGCCACCAAGAAAACGGGCGCCAGGGGTTCAATATGACGGCGCTTGCCCTGCGCATGTGCGGCATGCGGAACGGCGTGAGCGAACTGCACGGACACGTCTCGCGCCGGATGTGGCAGCCGCTCTGGCCGGAGAGGGCCCCACACGAGGTGCCTATCGACTACGTGACCAACGGCATCCACGTGCCTTCGTGGATCGGTGGAGCGATGCATCGTCTGTACAGGAGACATCTGGGCCCTGATTGGGTAGAAAAACACGACATCCGCGCCCTATGGGAACGGGTGCTGGAGATCCCGGACCATGAGCTTTGGGACGCACACAGCCACCTGAAGAGCAAATTAATGACCTTCATGCGCGAGCGCTCCCGGATGCGCCGTATCGCCGGTGGGCTCACGCCGGAGCAGGTGCTCTGCTCCGGAACGTTTCTCGATCCAGATGCGCTCACCATCGGTTTCGCGCGGCGGTTCGCAACGTACAAACGCGCTACGCTCCTTTTTCGCGACCTGGAACGGCTTAAGCGGCTGCTCCATGACCGGTACCGTCCCGTCCAGTTCATCTTCTCGGGGAAGGCACATCCTGCCGATGACGCCGGCAAGCGGCTGCTCCAGCAGGTCTACAACCTGGCCAAAGATCCCTCGACGGGGGGGCGGATCGCCTTCATCGACGACTACGATATGCAGGTAGCTCGGTACCTCGTCCAGGGGGTGGACGTGTGGCTGAACACGCCGCGGCGCCCCTACGAGGCCAGCGGCACGAGCGGGCAGAAGGTAGCGTTAAACGGCATCCCAAACCTGAGCGTTCTGGACGGCTGGTGGGCGGAGGGTTACAACGGCGCGAACGGGTGGGCCATTGCCTCCGCCGAGCGCCACGAGGATCCGGTGGCTCAGGACGCGGCAGACGCCAACGCCCTCTATCAGCTTCTCGAAGAAGAGGTAGCGCCGCTCTACTATGAACGGGACGCCGACGACATCCCGCGGGATTGGGTGCACGTGATGAAGGAGGCGATCCGGACAGCGGCCCCCACGTTCTGTACAAGACGGATGGTGAAGGAGTACACAGAGAGGTTCTACGTGCCCGCGGCACGGCGAACGGAGGCGTTGGAATAGGCCTGGGGCGCTCCTGAGACACGAGAGCGCTGCAAGCATAGAAGGAACGACCGCAGACAAGCGGCCCCGTCTGAGAGCGAGTTAAGGTTGAGAGGAGACATGCCTGTTTAGGCATGTCTCCTTTTTGCGTCTCTGGATCATCCGCCAGTCTGCCCCTAGGCTCGGATCAGGCCCACCCGATCACCAGGGTCTGGCCCGTACTGATCATCTCTGGCACAGATCGAATGTCCGAAGCCCTTTTCCGACGCCTGATTCTCGTCAGCAACACGGCAGCGGGGCCCAGTGGTCCACAACGGCGGCGCATTCCGAGCGAGGCCACGCGGTGCGAGTGGCGCCGCCCCTCGGAGGCCCGAACAAAGGCTACGCCTGCATAGCGCGGAAGAGCTTGAGATAGTCCGCGAGATGGCGTGTGGTGAGGAAGTTATCTCGGACGTGCTCCCGGGCCGCTGCCCCCATCCTCTCCGCCCTGTCTGGGTTCTTCAGGAGAATCAACGTCTTCTCCGCGCATCCCTCAGCAGAGTCGACCAGGTACCCTGTCTCGCCATCGATGATCTGGAGTGGGATCCCCCCGGCGTTGCCGCCAACGACCGGTTTACCCTTCCAGAGCGCCTCAGTGACCACCAGACCAAACCCCTCGCGGGTCGATTTCTGGATCACCACATCACTGGCGGTCTGGAAAGCACCGACCTCGTACCCCCCGACCCCGTGGTAGTTGTGAAGGATGTGGATGTCGAAATCCTCGCCCGCGTGTCGGATCGTCTTATCCAGATAGGACCACCCCTCGGGATCATCGGAAGCCATCGAGCCCACCAGAGCAAGCTGCACGTCGGCAAGCTCCTCCTTGACGATGCGGTAGGCGTCGATGACGCCCAGCGGATCTTTCCATGGATCGAATCGGCTGACCTGGGTCATGATAGGCCGTTCGAGATCAAGGCCGAACCCAGCCACGACAGCCCTTGCCTCGTCCGAATCCATCGGGGCGTTCTTCGGAACCAACGGATCGATGGTGGGGGTGATGAAGGCCAGATGCTCAAAATCCACGCCGGGCCCTACATACTGCTCCATGGTGAAGATGGCGCCGTCGTGTTGATCGAGATACGGTGCAAAGAAATCCCAGTAGGCGGGGTTGGGATGCGATGTGTCAATGTGGCAGCGCCAGATCCAGTGCTCGTCCTGGGCAGCTCCCCGATAATGGAGCAGCCCAGCGGGCTGCGGATCATGCGCCACGACGAAGTCGTAGTCCCCCTCAAAGGCCTCGGCGTTCATCTGATTATACCGCTGCCAAATGGCCTTCATCTCGTCAGTGAAAGCCAAATCCATGCCTTGAAGACCATTGTGCGCTGCCTTGGTGACGTTGAAGAAATCGTCAGCGCCCTCAATGACCTGCCATTCGGCGTCAAGCCCGACGTCGACCATCAACGGCACCAGCGTCTGGAGCATCTCGGCAACGCCCCCGCCAAAGGCCGTGGCATTGATGTGAACGACGCGGGCCCCTTGGAGAGGCTCCGCCCACTCACGAATCCCCGCGAGGGTCTCATCCCCGACCACTGAGCGATAGTCATCCAGGCGCTTCTCATGCAGCTCAACTGACTCCAACATACATTCCTCCATGTGTTCCGTCATCGAGTGTCGCGTAGCAGCGACGCAGGCGCACGACCGCGTGGCGGGTCCAGACGCCTTGTTCACTCATCGATAAGCTCGACAATGAGGCCCTCGTGCGGGCGAAGTTTGAGATCCCTCAGGTCGACGAGCCCCTCGCGATCCAGCTGCGTGGAAACAGCGATCCTACCGCTTGCCATGGATGGAAGGCGGATGCGTTGGTCCTGATCTGAGAAGTTTAGGGCCACCAAGATCGGGTCACGTTGAGCGGGAGGCTCAACGACATCGCTCCGCAGGTAGACAAAGCACGAGGACGGCACCCCATCAACGGGCCGATAGGAACCCCGGTGGATCGAAGGCTTGCTCCGTCGATAGCTCAGGAGACGGCGGTAGAGCTGGAGCAAGGAGGATGGGTCCTCCAACTGCGCCTCGACATTCACCGACTCATAGTCATCCGCCAGAGGGAGCCAGAGCTCATCCACGTGAGGGGGCGCGAAGCCCGCGTTGGGACCTGCGCTCCACTGCATCGGCGTCCGGCACGGATCGCGGCCGGTCTTCGCGGTCTCCAGTACCCATGGGTCTCGCTGCTGATGAGGCGGGATCTCGACATCGACCATGCCGATCTCGTCGCCGTAGTAGAGGGTGGGCGTGCCGCGGAGGGTGAGCAACAACATGGCGGCTGTCCTGGCAGCCCGAAGGCCATATCGCGTCGCCAGGCGCGGCTCGTCGTGATTGCCGAGGACGTAGTTCGGCCAGGCCCCCTCAGGCAGAGCCGATTCCAGCCCCTCCACCGCATCCCGGACGGCCTGAGCGTCCCACGGTACGTTCAGCAGAGTGAAGTTGAACGGCATGTGTAACTCGTCCAGGTTCTCACCGTAGTATGCGGCCCACTCATCCCAATCGAAGATATGGACTTCGCCCACGGAGAACCTGGGGCGTTGATCGCTGTACCCGTCGAGAATCTGGCGGAACAGACGATAGACTTCATGGACGTCCGGATGACCACTGTCATAGACGTGGAACTGGGAGTCATACTCGCCCATCGGACGGTGAATGGAACGGGCGCGCGCGGGGTCGGGGGGATTGTCTCGCAGGTGAGGGTCCTTCATGACGTAATGCGCGACGTCCACGCGGAAGCCATCCACACCCCGCTCCAGCCAGAAGCGGACCCCATCGAACATCGCGTCCCGAACCTCAGGGTTGCGCCAGTTCAGATCTGGCTGTTCCTTGAGGAAGGAATGGAGATAGTACTGTCCTGTCGCCTCATCCCACTCCCACGCTGAACCCCCAAAGACGCTGAGCCAGTTATTCGGGGGAGATCCATCCGGCTTGGGATCGGCCCAGACGTACCAGTCACGCTTGGGGTTGTCCTGGCTGCTGCGAGACTCGATGAACCAGGGATGCCTGTCTGACGAATGATTGGGCACCAGGTCGATGATCACACGTACATCGCGCCGGTGGGCGGTCTCGATGAGTCTGTCGAAGGTTGCCAGGTCACCAAAGAGGGGATCGACATCCGTGTAGTCAGCGACGTCGTAGCCGAAGTCGGCCATGGGAGACGGATAGAAGGGCGAAAGCCAGATAGCGTCGACGCCCAGCGTCTCGCTCAGGTAGTCGAGCTTCTGAATGACACCCTCAAGATCACCGACACCGTTGCCGGTGGTGTCCTTGAAGCTGCGCGGGTAGATCTGATAGACTACGCCGGTCTGCCACCAGAGAAAGGAAGAGCGTTTCATGGGTATGTACTGGGACTAGACGGTAATTCCATTGTTGGCGATGACTTCGCGGTACCAGAGGGCCGATTGCTTGGGGATCCGGACCAGAGTCTCATAGTCCACCCGCACAATGCCAAAACGCGGTCCGTACCCCATCGCCCACTCGAAGTTATCCATCAGGCTCCAGACCAGGTAGCCCCTCACATCAGCGCCGGCCTGAATGGCGTCGTGGACAGCCCGCAGATGACCGCGCAGATAGTTGATCCGCGCCCAGTCCTCAACGAAGCCCCTCTCGTCTGGTTTGTCCGGGAAGGCACAGCCGTTCTCCGTCACGTAGACGGGGGGATTTCCGTAGGTTTCCTTCACGTCAAGCAAGACAGCCTTGAGTCCAGCTGGATTGACCCCCCAGCCCATCTCCGTGCGTCCCCAGCCCGGCGCTGAGACCGGTTCTGAGCGGGCCTTGAGGGGCGCCTGACCGATATCGAAGGAGACCTTGTGTGTCTTGTAGTAGTTGACTCCGAGGAAGTCGATGGCCTGCCCGATGATGTCGAAGTCTCCCTCGCGGATCTGCGGCTTCATGGGACCGATCCACGCGTGGAGCCCCTCGGGGTAGCACTTCTTGAAGATCGGTCCCAGGAGCTGGGCGACATCCTGTTCATAGGCGCGGTGGCACGCAGCCACGTCCTCAGCGCGGTCGCTGGCCGGGACGAAGTGAGCCAGGTCGTGGACAGCACCGATCTCCCCAGGATAGGCCCCTTCGCGGAAGACCTGCACCGCCCTGCCGTGAGCCAGCAGGAGGTGGTGGAGGGCCTGATAGGCCTGGGTGTAGTCACAGATGCCCGGGGCGTGGAGCCCGCTGCCGTACCCGAGAAACGCCGCTACACGGGCCTCGTTGCCCGTGATCCAGCGACGGACACGGTCACCCAGGCGATCGAACACGACGCGCGCATACTCGGCAAACCAATCTGCACACTCACGGTTCGGCCAGCCACCCACATCCTGGAGGGCTTGCGGCAGCTCCCAGTGAAAAAGGTTCACTGTCGGTACGACATCGGCTGCCAATAGCTCGTCCACCAGCCGATCGTAGAAGTCGAGGCCTTCCTCATTCACGGCACCGCGCCCCTGCGGCACGACCCGAGGCCAGGAGATGGAGAAGCGGTAGGTCTTAAGGCCCAGGGACGCAATCAAGGCCACGTCCTCCTGCATGCGGTGATAGTGGTCGCAGGCGACATCGCCCGTGTCACCACCGTCGACGTGGTAAGGTGTGTGCGTGAAGCGGTCCCAGATACTCTCACCCTTGTCGTCCTCTTCCCAGGCGCCCTCTATCTGATAGGCGGACGTTGCCGCCCCCCACACAAACCCCTCAGGAAACTCCCTCTCAATCACGCCTTGCCTCCTACTGATGCTCATGCAGTGGTCTGACATCGCCAGTCACACTGACGATCCAGGAGCCCATCCCGCCGGGCCCAGCCCACCGCGCGGATTGCGATGGGGGGAAGGAAGAGCCCCCCGGACTATGCGGTGCAACGGTGACCCCACGCACACCGCCTCCCGCCGAGCCGCCGTGTGGCACGCCATGACGGCGCTCAGACAACGGCTTCCGGGTGCGAAGAGCCATCAGCCGGCTCGCATAGCCCAGCCAGACTTTTTGCATCCCTTCAGCTGCCGCTTCGCAGCTCGATCTCTGTCGCCCTCCGGCCTACGACTTGGCGATGTACCGGTTAAGCTTCGCCGCCAGATTGGGCAGAGGAAGGGACTGGAGCCAGACCTTGCCCGGACCCGTCAGTTTAGCCAGGAAGAGGCCCTCGCCGCCCAGCAGCATATTCCGCACGCCCTTGACGCGGGTGATGTCAAAGTCCACGCTGGGATCGAAGAGGGCAACGTGACCCGGGTCGACAGAAAGCACCTCACCGGACTCCAGGCTGGTCTCATAGGCCTCGCCGGCGATCTCAAAGAAGACGTACCCAGGTCCCTGGACCTTCTGGAGGAAGAATCCCTCGCCGCCAAAGAGACCAGCGCCAAGGCGCTGGTGGAAATGCATCGAGAGATCGACGCTCTCCTCGGCGCACATGAAGGCGTCTCGCTGGCAGAGCATCGCCTGCCCGGGGTTGAGCGACATAGGAATCACACTACCCGGGGCTTCCGGAGCGAAGGCGATGTTCCCACCCCCCTGCCGGGCCTTGTAGGTGCTCATGAACAGCGACTCCCCCGACACCATCCGGCCCAGCCCTTTCATCAGCCCACCCTTCGCACCGGTGTCCATGTCGACGTTCTTGAGCCAGGCCATGCCGCCTCGCTCCGTGTACATGGCCTCTCCTGCATCCAGATCGACCAGCAGGGTCTGCATCGCTGAACCAATCACCTCGAACTTCATAGGACCTCCTCGGTCACCATCTCTATCCCAACAAATGCCGATATCACGTTGCGACCGTATGCTTTTCGCCCTGGCCACGACCGCGCCTGGCATGGCGGAGCAGCACCTCCAGTCCGATCCCCGTCATTGATCCGGGGATCGTCCCGGAGACGATGACGCCGGGCACCAGGCCCAGGCCAGTCGCCCACGCTAGCGCGCTGATAATGATCCACCATCCGGCCCAGCGCACCTCTCGCCGCAATACCATCCACTGGGCCGCCCCGACTCCCAGGCCCAAAATGAACCCAGCGAGTAAGCGGGCATCTTCAGGCACGACGAGAAGAGTGATCATCCAGGCGCCGACCCATCCCGCGATGGAGGCCAGGATCCACCGCCGGACGTCGCGCATCTGCTGCTGAAGGACCATCCACTGGAGAACGCCAATAGCTATGCCGGACGCACCCAGGCCAAAGGGATGGATGAAGAGCATACCGAGAATCCAGCCCACCGTGGTCACCATAATCCACTGGAGCCAGAAACCCCAGTCAAAGAGAACGTCGACCTGCTCGCTCACACCTTACCCTATGACGGACCCAGAGAGCAGCGACGCGCCGGCCTATCGCCACGCACATCGCTGCCTGTCGCCCCGCGTGCCTCGTCGCTCCGCCCCTTCCCTTCGAACAGCAGATCCTTGAACAGCAGAGTAGTGCGCCGTCGAAAACGAGTCTCCTAACCCTTGACGGAGCCCGCCAGCAGGCCGCGAACGAAGTAGCGCTGCAGCGAGAAGAAGACCACCAGAGGTAGGAACATGGTGACGAACGCCCCGGCGGTCAAGAGATGCCAGTCCTGTCCGCGACTGCCGGCGATATTGGCCAGGCGCATCGTGACCACCTGAAAGTCCGGATTGCCTCCGAGGAAGACAAGAGCGACGAGATAGTCGTTCCAGACCCAGAGGAACTGGAAAATGGCAAACGAAGCCAATGCGGGAACCGAGAGCGGAAGGATGAGCCGCGTGAAGACGGTGAAGTGAGAGGCCCCATCGATGAAGGCCGACTCCAAGGTCTCGCGTGGCAGGGTACTAATGTAGTTGAAGAGCAGATAGGTCGCCAGCGGCAGGCCAAAGCCGGTGTGAGCCAGCCAGATCGCCAAGAAAGTGCCGTTGAGATCGATGCGGTTGTAGAATTGGAGCAGCGGTACCAGAGCCACCTGGAGCGGCACGACCAAGAGAGCGACCACAACGACGAATGCCGGCCGACGGCCAGGGAACTTCATCCAGGCGAAGCCGTAGGCCGCGAAGGCCGCGATCAGAATAGGAATGACGGTGGCAGGGATAGTGACAGCCAGGCTGTTGAAGAGGGCTCCCCAGAAGTTGTCTCCCGGTATGATCTCGACACTGCCATCCGGATTCTGATACTCAAAGTCCTTGCCTCCGAGTACCTGCTGATAGTTCTTGAGGGAGAAATCCCAGTTGAGCTTCCACTTCTTCTCCTGCACCTCTATGCGCCCGATACGCCAGTTGCCCACCCACTGAACGCGTTTGCCATCGGGCGTCTCGATGCCCTCACGTAGCTCGTCGAAGGTGGCCCGCACGCCGGCCGCCTCGACGACGCGGTTCTCCTCGTCGACGATGGCCCCGGTCTCCCGGGGTTCTATCCTCTCGGCCAAGACCCATGTGCGGTGAGGAAAGACGGTCCACCAACCCGTCTGCTGAACCGCGGACCGGTCGCGGAAGGAGGAGACGAGGATACCAACGATGGGTACCATCCAGACGATCACCAGAAGAGCAAGGATGCCATTGACCAGAATGGGACCGCGGAGTCTTTGCAGCCTCTTCATGTTAGAAAGCCTCCTGTTCTCCGAACTGCCGGAGGTTGTAGACCATCACTGGAATTACCGCGACGAACAGGACAATGGCGATCGCCGCTCCGTAGCCGGCGTTCCGGTTAGTAAACGACTGGCGATAGAACTGGGTAGCGATTACGCCTGTACCGAACTGCCCCCCTGTCATCACCCAAACAACATCGAAGACCTTCAGTGTGAAGATCAGAACAGTCGTGGTCACGGTGATGATCGTCCCCATGATGTACGGAATCATAATGCGGAAGAAGATCTGGATTTCACTGGCGCCGTCGACACGCGCGGCCTCCAGGAGCTCTTGCGGGATTCCCTTGAGCGCAGCCGAGAAGAGCGTCATGGAATAGCCACCCTGCAACCAGACCACGATGATCACCAGGAAGAGGTTGTTCCAGGGTCTGATATCTGTGTAGGCCGTCCACGCCTGCGGTTGGCCACCCAACGCCACAACAATCGCATTGAGTAGGCCAATCTGAGGAGCACCGGCCGGTTTCACCTCGTAGATGAAGTTCCAGATGACGCTGGCGCCAACGAACGAGATAGCCATCGGCATGAAGATGAAAGACTTGGCAACGCGCTCATATCGGCTGCGATCCGCCAGCACAGCGACAAGGAGGCCAAACATGACAGTGAGAGGTGTGGCGATACCAATCCAGAACACAATATTGTTGCGGAACGCCTCGCGCATAAGGCGCTGGGTGAAGACGGCCGCGTAGTTAGCAAAGCCAACAAAGTTGCCGGCGGCTGGACCGTCACGACCGTAGAGGCTGATGTAGAATGTGCGCACGGTGGGCCAGGCCAGATACCACGCCAGGATGGCGAGAGCCGGGCCGACGAAGATGAAGGGTTGCAGGGCCGCACTCCATCGCTCCGGAAGCATTCCCACAAGCCAGTTGAAAACCCAGTAGAGGACGGCCACACCGCCCACGCCCCAGACGATAGCTACCAGGGAGACAAGCCACTTGGCCGCGTTGCCTGCCCGCAGGAAGATGAAACCGTAGTAGAGCACAGCAAACGCAACCAGAGGAATCAGGATAGCCAAGGCAATACGGAGTATCGTGACGCCGATCCTGCCCCCCAAGCCCAGGTCCCGGTCGTCGAGTTCGCTTAGAAAGCCCATCGCTTCACTCCTTTACTACCCGAATAAGAACGGGTCTGTGTGAAAGCCGGGCTGCCGGCTGGCCCTACACGGGCTGGCCCGAAACAGGCTGGCCCGAAACGGGTTCGTCCGGCCAGGGCCACCGACAACCGGCAGCCCGACTATCAGACGTCAGTTGGCCGCTATTGCTCCGGCCAGGATTCGTCGATCTCTGCGAGCACGGTGTCCAGATCCGCCGCGCCGGAGACCCAGTCGGTCATGCCCTTCCAGAAGGAGCCACCACCGACCTCTCCCGGCATCAGGTCCGATCCATCGAAGCGGAAGCTCGTCGCCTCGTTCACCAACGCGGCGATGCCGCGCTCCAGATCGACCCCGTACATCTCCGGAGTCGCCGTGTCGTGCGCCGCCAGCGCACCGCCCGCCTCCAAGAACCCTGAGGCTGACTGCGGTACCGTGAAGTACTCCATGAGCGCCCTGACCTCGGGCCGGTCGTTGAACATCGCCATGATGTCGCCCGCAACGAGGAACGGCTTGCCGTACTGCTCGTCGATGGGCGGCAGGTAGAAGAAGTCGTAGT
>CAZIWL010000058.1:0-24985 GCA_964542755.1 uncultured Anaerolineales bacterium | reverse complement strand
AGAAGTCAAAAAGAGGTCCAGAAGAAACGGAGGCGCGCACGAGTGGTCATCCCGAACGGTGCGTTGCACCTCACCACCCTATGCTTGCCACGCACGCCAGTCACAAATGGTCCGTGCGCGGGCGCCAAGCCGCTCCAACCGACAACGACCTCCGCGACATCTCGTAAGCGCACCCAAGACAGACTGCACGATTGACATCTACCGCAATTGCATCTAGAATCGTATCCACTCTCATCCCGGTTGTCTGGACCCGGGGCGTGCCGAACCAGGCGCTTTGACGCCCGGCATCCCGCTGTGAGGAATTGAGAAAGACCTATGCGTGCCACCAGCCGCTTCCGCCGCCTCGTCCTCTTCGGCGCTGTCTACTTCGTGCAGGGCGCCGTGCTCACCTACTTCTCCACCTTCAACCTCCTCTACCTCCGCCGCTTCCACCTCTCCTTCACTCGCATCGGGGTCGTCGGCGGAATCACACTGATTCCCTTCATGCTGAAGATCGTAATCGGCTTCGTCAGCGACCGTGTCAGTCCACTCGGGCTGGGCCACCGGAAACCCTTCATCGTCGTGGGGCTCATCGCTCAGTCGGCCGCCTTTCTTCTCTTTCCCTCCCTATCTCCGGCCGAGCAGTATCCGCTCTTCGTGGGACTCTGCCTCCTCGCCGCCCTGGGGATGTCTACCTATGACACGTGCACCGACGGACTCTCCATTGACACGACGCCCGAGGAGGAACGGGGCATCGTCCAGGGGATCATGGTCGGCGGAAGGGCCCTCAGCGCCGTCGTCGTCGCGGCAGTCATCGGTATTCTTTCCCAGCGTGAGCAGTGGTCCACCGTGTTCCTGGGCATCAGCGGTCTGGGCCTGCTGACGATCCCCCTCGCGCTTCTCGTTCGGGAACCCACGAGCCGGTCAAGAGATCAGACGTTTTCCCTTGCCGCCTTCCGCTCCCTTCTCGATGGGGCCTTTCTCCTCTTCCTCCTCCAGGGTCTCGTCTATCCGCTCACGCTCTGGAGCGCGAACGGCATGACGGGCGTCTTCCTCAACGAGGCGCTCGGCGTCAACCTCAGCCGCGTGGGCATCTATACCTCCGTCTTCGGCGCGGGCACCGTCACCGGCGGCCTGACGGGAGGACCGTTGACGAAGCAAGTTGGGCGGCGTACGAGCGTTGTCATCGCCCTGCTTCTCACCTCCGCCACTGTCTTCGGGCTGGCTGTGCTCCCCTCGCCCGGCCTCGGGTGGGCCGTTGTCTTCCTCTTCGGCGTCGCCTTCGGCTGCTACGAGACGGTGTACATGACGTTGGGGATGGACTTCGCCGACCCGCGCATTGCCGCCTTCATGTTCGCCATCGTCATGGCCGTCGGGAACGTCGGCATCGGCCTCGGGCAGCCGCTCTCGGGCGCTCTGGTGGACGCCGTCGGTTTCCGCTGGATGTTCGCCGCCCTCGGTGCCGTGAACCTGCTCACGCTGCCCGCTGTCTACGGCGTCTTCCGCCTCCGGGAGGAGATGGCGTGACCCAGAGAGCCCCGGCGGACTGCCTGCCAAACCCGCCGCTACCTCTCCGCCCACCCCACCCCCAACGCCTTCCGGGGGCCCGCATGCGTCGGCTACATCGACCCCGTCCGAGATCAGTGAGGAGAAGCGCAATGAGAAAGGTCAGCAGTACCGGTCTAACCCTGTTCTTGATCGCCTACCTGCTCTGCGCGCCCCCCGCCTATGCCCAATCCGGGGGCCAGGACAAGGTGATCCACACCGTGGCCTGGGGAGACACCCTCTTCAGCCTGGCCCAGGCCTACGGCACGACGGTCGAGGCCATCAGCCGGGCCAACAGCCTCGCGGATCCGACCCACGTCTATGCCGGGCAGCGTTTGGTGATCCCCTCGGCCAACGTTCCTGCCGCGCCAGCCGATGTGGGTGCTACGCACACCGTTCAGCCCGGGGAGAACCTCTTCCGCATTGGCCTCAAGTACGGTGTGACAGCCAAGGCCCTCATGGAGCTCAACGGCCTCTACAGCGCCGACCAGGTCATGGCCGGTCAGGTGCTCACCATCCCCGGGAGCGCCGCGAGTCCCTCCGTCGCCTACCAGCCGAAGCACGCCTCGACGACGCACACGGTACAGGCCGGTGAGACCCTGAGCTCTATCGCACACCACTACGGGGTGACCCTCTGGACCCTCATCCAGGCCAACAACATCGCCAACCCGACGCTCATCGTGCCCGGACAGACGCTGGTCGTCCCCAACGCGTCCAGCCTCGCCTCCCCTTCGGGGGGGACCACGACTGCCGGTGGCAAGCGCATCGTCATCGACCTATCAGACCAGCGGATGGTCACCTACCAGGGGAACACGCCCGTGCACCACTTCGTCGTCTCGACGGGCATGCCGGGCGCGAACACGGCACCAGGCACCTACGAGGTCCTCGACAAGCACCCGAACGCCTACGCCTCGACCTGGAACCTGCAGATGCCCTACTGGCTGGGCATCTATTGGGCTGGGCCCCTGGAGAACGGCATTCACGCGCTGCCGATCCTTCCCAATGGTCAGCGGCTCTGGGCCGGCTACCTGGGAACCCCGGTCTCCTACGGCTGCGTCATTCTCAGCAGCGAGAACGCCCGCACCCTCTACTACTGGGCCGAGGTAGGCACGCCCGTCGTCATCCAACGTTAGAGGGACACCATCCTTCCTGACAAGGCCATCATACGTCACCAGAAGAGGATCATCCGTCGCCACGTGGAAGAGAGTTCCGGGGCACAGGCCGGGGGGCTCTCTATCTTCCCTGATAGACGCCTACCGGCACGTCCCGCCGGAACCGGACGATCCTTGCGGGAAAGACAGACCGAGTGTATCATGCGGGTTGACCACACTCCTTAAAGGGGCCGATTTCCCAGCCGATTTCCCACGCAAGACGGGAGTCCTGTCGTGAGCAACCAGGCGAAGCCCAAACTGCTCATTATCGACGACGATCTCCGCCTCCTCCGGGCCCTGGAGCTGTACTTCGACGGGCGGGGATATCGGGTCACCAAGGCGCGCGAGGGCAGTGAGGGCCTGCGCAGCCTATACCAGTGCCACCCCGATCTCGTCTGCCTCGACATCATGATGCCCAGGATGGACGGCTGGGAGGTGCTCCGCCGCATCCGAGAGATGACCGACACCCCCGTCATCATGTTGACTGCGCGCGGGGAGGAAGAGGAGCGGGTCAAGGGGCTGAAGCTCGGTGCCGACGACTACCTGCCCAAACCCTTCAGTATGCGGGAGTTGGAGGCCCGCGTGGAGGCCGTACTCCGGCGCACCGCCCGGACCGACCGCCACCGGGAGCGGGACACCACCTACTCCGACGTGTATCTGACCATCGACACGGAGCGCTCTGAGGTCCGGTGTGACGGAGAATTGATCGACCTGACGCCGACCGAGCAGAAGCTCCTCTTCCTCCTGGTGGCAAATCAGGGGCGCCTGCTCGGCTTCGAGGAGATCCTCCGCCACGTCTGGGGATTCGAATACACCGACGAACGGGGGTACGTCCGTCTCTACGTCTGGCGCCTGCGCCAGAAGATCGAGCCCGATCCGGCTGAGCCCTGTTACATCCTCACGGAGCACGGCATGGGCTACCGCTTCCAGGTCTGATCCAGCCTCGTCACACCCCTGTACGTTGCCAAGGGCCGCCGGCGCACCTGTCCACCCACATCCCCGATCGTTGCACGCACGTAGTCCGTGCGATGCACCTTACCCCGTGCGCGCCACGTCAGTCCCAGGAAGCCCTCATCAAGATGGAGCTTGAGCTTGCGGAGGTTGTGCGATATTTGAGGTACAACGGAGACCGACCGAGGGCGTTAGGGCAGCGTTGCGACCAGTGGGAGGAACAGCTGGGTCGTGTTCGAGGTGACTTCGAAGGTGTCCCGGGCCGGCGAGGTTTCTACGAAACCCTGGCCGTCGACGGCATAGACTTCGACCTGGTGCTCGCCCGAGCTCAGCCCGTCCAGATCCAGCGGGAGGGTGAAAGACTCCTCAGCGTCGTCGTAGGCGCCGTCATCAGCGGTCACGCCTTCCCAGGGCCCGTCATCAATGCGGAAGTAGACGTTCGCCACGATCGTATCCTCTGCCGACCGGGCGCTGCCGCGGTACGTCACCTCTCGCGGGCCCCCATCCATCGCCTGCGGCCCCACCCGCGTCAGCGTCGTCTCCAGCACGCCTTCCATCGGATCCACCGCCGAGACAGTCGCCACCACCTCTTGCGCCTCGTTGCCGGCTGAGTCCACGACACGGATCTCGACGTCCACCTCCCCCGTCGGTAGAGGCAAGGTTGTGAAGGCAAAGCCCTCCGTGTAGCTGTCGAAGCCACCATCCACGGCATCAGCAGCCATCCAATGCGAGTCCCCGACCCGCCACTCGACGCCCTCAATCGTATTGATGGTCACGTTCCGGCGGAGGGGGGAGGCATAAGGCTCATCCAGGATCTCACCGGTGAAGGTGAACACGTTCGTCCGGACCCCGTCCGCCGCGTAGTCGACCCCGTCAATCGCTATCGTCGTGTCGACCGGATCGAGGATACCGTCTCCGTCCGAGTCCCGCCAGCCGATCTGGGCCCGCGCGTAGGGGTCCAGATCCCCGTGCTCGAAGGGCGAGACCTGTCCGCGCATCACACTCGGCTCATTCAGCGCGCACTCGCCATATTGGCTGTTCTGGTTCTCCGCCCCCAGATAGCCGGAGCGGCGAGTGCAGGGCTGCCGCGCGGAGCTATACTGATCTAGGGCCATGAAGATGTGCCCCACCTCGTGGGCCACCACCGCATCCAGGTTGTTGATGCCGTACCCGTTACAGCCGGAGGTCAGAACCGTGAAGGGACCGCCCAGGTAGGCATAAGCAAAGTGACGGTCCGCGAACCGATTGTCCCCGTCGTTGGAGCTGTCGACGATGAAGATGGTGAACGCCCAATCAGCGTTGTGCGTCTCCCTCAGCGCTTGATTGTATCCGCGGACCTGGTCGAAGTACGTGGATCCGTTGAAACCCTTCTTGGCCATCACCTCGCTGATCCAGAGGCCCTGGTCGCTGTACGCCCGCTCTATCGGTTCGTAGCTGGTGCCTACCGGCTCGGCGGTGCCGTCGTCGTAGACGAAGGTAAGGTTCGCGCGTGGCTCCAGCCCCGCCCACCAGTCCAGTGCGGCGGTGATCTCGCTCAGCACCTGGCTCCGCTCTCCCGCAGTCCACGTCTCGGTCGACTCATCGACGCTGCCGTCGCTCTCTGGGAGGACGATGCCGACCGCAATCCTGCCGATCATGAACTCACTCGTCTGCGTGGGGTCCGGCGTGAAGGCTGAGGCCTCAGCACTGCCCTGGACGCGATCGGGGACTGGAGCGACGAACGCATCGTCGACCAGCTCTGCCTCCAGATCCAGGGCGGAGATCCGACGCTCCGCCGACGCGCTTTCCGCGGTCAGCAGACGATTCCACAGCCCGGCAGCCCGGCGGGCGCCGGCGTCGAACTCCGAGGCTTCACGGGTCGGGACGCTGTGCCTGAATACGGCAGCAACCCCGGTTGTCGGGGCGGCGCCGCTGGGAAGGTCAGCAATGACGGCGGAGGCGGGAAAGGCGTGAATGACCCGGCCTCCCGCATCCTCCACAGCCTCATTCACGGCCTCCATATCGCCGCTGCCGTCCAGGATCAACAGGGCTCGGTCGGAACGCAGGGGAGTGTCGCCCGGCACGACCTCCGCATAGGCAGCCCCCGTGGGGAAGGCCAGGCCAACCAGGGCCAGAATCACGCAAGCGGCAACCGTGGCTCGAGTCGTCACGGTCACCGCGTCCCCCCATCAGCTCGCTCTCGACACATCGTATCTGCTCTCCCCGTTTCTGCAGTGTCAAGATAGCAGGGACGTGTGTCGCGGCGCATTTCGCGTACCGTGTCAAGGCGCGTGTCATAGGCGCGGATTCATCCATTCACCATCGCTGGTAGGGGGAAAGGAGCGGGCGGAGGCCTGGGGACGGGCCAGAAAGGCCTCACACGCAGCAAAAGACCACCGGGGAGCACATCCCTGGTGGCCTGAGGGTGTGGTTAGGGTCGGTCGGGCTGACGACTGGCCGACCGTCTATCTAGGAATGGCTAAGGGTCGTTCCCGCCGGACTCCGCCACTGTGTCGTCTGGCCCGCTGGGGCCCGACCCGGGAAGGTCCTCCAGGCGCCGTCTGTGGTAGAGCGCCTCGTCTCCATTCCCGTAGCGTGCCCAGGCCTGCGCCGCCCGCCGATGCAGGTCAGCGATCTCGGCCTCGGACATGTGATAGGGGAGTTCCGTGCGCAGGAAGCGGTGGAAGAGCGGATGGTAGCCGTAGCGCGGCTCTTTCTCCGGAGCCATGGGGCCTATGCGCCTCAGGAAGAGGTTCTCGTTCACTAGCCTGTCCAGCCTAGCCGCGATGGCTTTCACGCCGTCCGACCGCTCCGTGACGGCCTGGCAGACGCTCGGAATCACCTCGTTCAGGATGCCGCTCCGCAGGAGGAAATCCCCCACTTCCACCGGCTGGGGGACCAGGACCTCCTGCCGCAGATAGGCGAAGATCGCCTCCCAGACATCCTCGAGGCTGGCCGCAAACTGACTGCGCCCGCTCACGGCCATCCAGAGCGGCGCCGCCCAGCCTTCCGCCAGGCTGGTGAGCGTCTCGATCTCCTCCTCGCTCAGTTCTGCCCCCGGCGTCTGCTCCAAAAACGTGACCGTCTCCTCCTCCGAGAAACGGAGCTCAGGCACCCGAATCTCGACCAGCCGGCCCCGGATGCGCAGCCGGGCCAGAGGAAGCTGAGGATCTACCCGCGTCAGCAGGTACAGATGCCCGTTCTGCGGAAGATGTTTCACCAGGAAGCTCAACACCTTCACACTATCCGCAGCCGTCAGCAGGCCCACATCATCGAGGATGATCGCGAAGGGCTCCGTGCTCAGCCCCGTCAAGGCATTGACCAGGAGGCTCACCGCCCGCCGCGGGTCTCCCTGCAACCCGGCCAGGTCATAGATCTCCTGCAGCGCGTCACCAAGGCCCGGGTGCTGCCGCGCCAGGGAGGTCACCAGGCCTTCCACGAGGGTCAATGGGCTGTTGTCGGCCTCACTCAGCCGGTACCATGCGAACAGGACCTCCAGGCCGACATCCTTCCGCGCCCGTGTCTCCACCCACTGGGCCAGAAGCGTCGTCTTCCCGTACCCGGGCGGCGCGGAGACCAGGGTGAGCGGCCGGTCCAGGCCGCGGTCCAGGAGTGCCTGGAGGCGCGGCCGCGGAAGGGTCTGCTCGGCCGGTGTCGGTACGGTGAGGCGAGAGGTGAGCGTCAGCGATGAGATGGAGGTGGGCGAGATCTCCTGCTTCACGATCCGCTCGTACAGCTCCTGGGTCTCCTGCACCGGCTCGATGTCCAGCTCGCGCCGGAGGATCTTCTCAAGCGCACGGTACTGACGCAGGGCCTGGGTCCGGCGGCCGGTGTCCCAATAGAGGCGCATCAGCAGGCGGTGGATATCCTCCTGAAGCGGATCGAGCTCCAGAAGACGCTGGCATACGGTAATCCCCTCGTCCCGCCTGCCCCAGGCAATGAAGCTCTGGATGAGCGTGGTGAGCGCCCGAAGAAGGAGTTGAAAAAGCCGCTCACGTTCCAGCAGGACCCAATGCTCGAAATCTGGCGCCTGGGAGATGGAGAAGCCCGTCAGGAATGCACCACGATAGAGATCGAGGGATTCCCGCACACGGCGCACACCCTCCGAACTCGGGGAAAACTCAGCCTCGAACCGGTGGGACGCGGTCTCGAACGCCTCCTCAAACTCGAGGACGTCCAGCCACGTGGGAGCTGAGTTGGGGACAGTGACCCAGGAGTCCTCGGTCCTGAGACATGCGTCAGGAGCAAGACCTACCTCTTCCAGCGCAGAGCGGAGGCGCCAAAGGGCGCGGCGGAGATTGTAGCGCGTTCGGTCCGGCGATGTCTCACCCCATAGGAGGGTGGCCAGATGATCGCGGGAGAACCGCTTTCCGGGCTGGCAGGCCAGGTAGACGAGGAGGGCCTGTTCTTTCCCTGCCAGCAGATCCCCCAGGGAGTCGGCACCGTAAGAGATCGTGGGTTTCCCCAGCAGGTGGAAGGTCAGTAAGCCGTTTTCCGGATCCATGCAGTCCGCTGCTCAGCCTTTCAGCATCGCTCCCTGGCCCACGTGGGGACGCGCCTAGGATGGCAGCGCCCCAATTCGACGCCGTGCGGGTCGACGCACCCCGCAGCATCGCGCACCAGACCGACCTGGAATCCATTCTACTTCGAGGACGTCAGTTTGACAACCTCCCCTGTTTCGTCGACGGTCACCCTCACCATGCGCTTCAGGCTCCCGCCGCCGGGCAGCGACACGTCTTTCTCGAACGTCACCACGTAGTGTCCTGTTGACGCGCCGTCTGGATCGCCGGATTCCCTGCCCATCCCCTTGCTCACCGTCCGCTTCTTCTCCAGCGACGGCTCCACGCCCGCCATCTCAGGGAACTTGTCCCGGACCAATCGTTTCGCTCGACTAACGCATCTGCTCTTGATGTCTGCCATCGTCAGCTCCTCCATCCAGCGTGAACCCGCGGCGTCGAGCGCATGAAGGCCGGGACCACCTCGGTCAGCGTCCCTTTCTCACCGAACAAGCCTGAGGACTGGAACGGCAGCGATATGCCCTGACTCGCGGCGGCGGGCATCCTCTCCTGTCCCTCCAGCTTCAAGCCGGCTGCGATGAGCGTGATCTCCACCCGCCCCTCCATCTTGGGATCGATAGCCGCTCCGAACAGGATCTCCGCGTGGGGCATCGTCGACTGCGAGATCAGCTTCATCGCGCTGTCCACCTCCGCTAGTGTCAAGTCCTCACCCCCCGTCAGATTGACCAACAGGCCGTCAGCGCCGTGGACCGACTTGATATCCAGAACCGGGCTGCTGAGGGCCATCCTGGCCGCCTCCTCCGCCCTATTCTCTCCCTCGCCGCGTCCGATTGAGATGAGGGCACCGCCGGCCCCCTTGAGAATCGACCGCACGTCGGCGAAATCGAGGTTGATCAGCCCGGGCCGCGTCACCAGCTCCGAGATGCCCTGGATGCCCTGGCGCAACACCTCGTCGGCGATGCGGAAGGCGATGTCCAGCGAGACCCGCTCGTGGACCACGTCGAGCAGCCGGTCGTTCGACACCACCACCAGCGTGTCCACCTCTTCCCGCAGCCGCTCGATCCCTTCCCGCGCCACGTTTCCGCGCCGGCCCCCCTCGAACGTGAAGGGCCGGGTTACCACCGCAATCGTCAGCGCCCCCTGCTCCCGTGCCACGCGGGCCACCACCGGAGCTGCCCCGGTCCCCGTGCCCCCGCCCATGCCGGCCGCTATGAAGACCAGATCGGCATCACCGATGACCTCTACCAGCCTGGCCCGACTCCGCTCGGCCGCCTCGGCGCCGACGTCAGGGTTCCCACCGGCTCCCAGGCCTTTCGTCAGTCTCTCCCCTAGCACGATCTTCCTGGGAGCCTCGGACCCCGTCAGCGCCTGCGCATCCGTGTTGGCGGCGACGAAGTCGACCCCTCGCGCTCCCGCTTGCACCATCCTATCCACGGCATTGCTACCGGCACCTCCGAGTCCAATCACCCTGATGGACGCGCCTCGCCATGTGTCCGTGGTCGCCCCTGCCATCCTGTCCATGCTCAACCTCCCCCTCTTCATCTCAGATCCCAAGTTCCTGCAGCTGGTCCGCCAACACCGCTCCCTCTTCAACCAACGTCGATTTCGTCCTCTCCCAATGCTCGGGCTGCCACACCTCCAGGTGCGTTAGAAGCCCGATGACGACAGCCTCTCCCTCGATGCCCGCGTACTGGAGCAACTGCCGCGGCACCGTCACCCTGCCTTCCTCCCCCGGCTCGCACGAGGAAGCCGCTGAGAAGAGGAACCTGCCGAAGGCCCGTGCCGGCTGACTCGTCAACGGCAGCCGCTCCCGGAGCGCCCCGGAGAGTCTCGCCCACTCGTCCGCCGGGTACACGAGCAGACAGCGCTCGATCCCCCGCGTCACGGTGGCCCCCTGGGCCATCTCGGCAGAAAAGTCTGTGGGCAGCACCATCCTGCCTTCTCCGTCAGTCTCGCAGCGGAATTCGCCCAGCAGCATCGTTATCCAGACCCCAATCTCACTTCGAGACGACCATCTTCCGAATGTGGCCGTTCCCATCGACCACCACTTTGACCACCTGGTGGTGTGCACCGTCGCCTCTGATGGCGATGTCCTTCTGAAGCGTAAGCGTCCATCCGCCGGCGCTATGCTCAAAGGCTTTCGCCTCGTGTCCCTCTCCTCCCGGCCTACAGTCCTTCCCGCACGCATCGGTGCACATCGCCAGCCGCTTGGTGCGTACCTGCGCCTGCGACATGTGCGGGAGGCTCGTCTCAATCCGGCTCTTGACCTTCGCCACCAAGTCCTCGGACGCCCGCGCCCGCTTCGCCTCCGCCCGCTTGGAACAGATGATGGGGGGACAGAATAGCTCGGCCGAGGCGAGCATGGACGATCTCCCAGGCGTCGTCGTCACCGGCAGCGAGGGGTCGCCGTAGAGAACGAAGCTTACCAGTGCCTTCTGATCCTCGTCATCGAGATACCCCTGGCGCTTGTGCATCTCATTGGCCATCGTCAGCTTCGCGTGCTGAAGGGCCTCTCCAATGGTCATATTCTCCCGCAGCCCCTCCCAGAAACACCTTCCCACCAGGTCCGCCCCCAGCAGCGGCGGCGCGATGGAGCCGTAAGAGACCTTGGTGGAGCCGACCACGGCCAGCGCCCCCGCCGAAAGCAGCCGTAACGCGATCGAGTCTTCCTCGTTCTTACCCAGGATGTTGGCGCCGTAGCACGCCTCCGTGAAGACGACGGCGTTTCGGTGCTCGGCGATACTTGGGTCCTGCGGACGCAGGGCCAGCGGGAAGAGCGGATAGTCAGCGGGGAAGAGCGCGTCGCGCTGCCCGTACCAATTCGGTCCATCCTCGATCCCGTGGAGATTGAAGTAGCTGAAATGCGGGGGATCCACCACCCGGAAGCCCTCATACGTCAGCGGCGGCGAGGTCCGCAGGCTGCTGTCGTCGCCGATCAAGTTGAAGACCGCCCGCGACGCCTTGCGCCAGATCGAGGCCGAGTAGCCGAGACCGCGACCGTGACCGTTCGGCGGGCAGTGCCGAATCCTCTGGAAAGCCGTGCTCAACGACGTCAGAAGCCCCTTGGAGACGTGGCGCCGCTTCTGGGCCTCCGCCCACATCCGAATGACCTTGCAGACGAACTCCACACCCTCGCTCCGCCCGTCCGGGAGCCGCCCAGCGGCCCGCTCCGGAACCAGGTAGTTTCCGTCGCGGCACGCGTATGGATTGTCCGACGGGACGTCGGAGTCCTGATCCTCCACCGGATTCGGCAGGCGGTGGAAGGGGATGATGCCGTCGCCGCCGACGATGAGCAGGTAGCGGATGCCTCGGTCTTCCTCATCCAGCTTCTCGTCCACTTTGTCGATCAGACGTTTCACCTGCCACGGATTGGTGTGGTTCACCGGCTGCAGCCCGAATCTGGAGAGCGAGGCCTCGTCATCCACGTAGGCCATCACCACGTCCAGGTCAGCCCGCGCCTCGATCGCCGTCTTCAGGTCGCGCAGAGCGGCGTCCACGCGCTCGAAGCCCGAGAGTCCGTATTTCCAGACCAGCGCATCCCGGCTGGACACCATCAAGTAGACCGACCCCGATCGTACCGGGCGCCTTGACTCGCCGTCGCTCGGCTCCGCCTCAGGACCTGGGATCTCAGTCCTCGGTGGGTCCATCATCTCCGTCGCCGTGGGTTGCTCCTCAGCGGTCCCGGCCTCAGGCCCCTCGTTGACTTCAACCTCGGGCTTCATGTCAGGCACGGGCTTCATGTCAGGCACGGGCTTAGGATCATGCAGGGTACCCTTCTGTGCCTTCGCGTCAGGCCTTTTCCCCAGCTCGTCGATGGCCCGGGAGAAAGGCTCCGGGTCGGGCAGATCAGCACCCTCGGCCAGCGCTGCCAGCAGCCGCTCGACTTCCTTCTGGGCTTGCTTCACGGCCTTGGAAGCCTCGTCAGTCCCATCCGCCATCCGAGCGCCCGACCCTCCCTCTGTCACTGACCTATGTGCGGAACACATCATCTTCGTTGTCTCCGTTTCGCCTATCTCCGTTCGCGCCAGATGAAGGACATCGCGCTGACGGCTGCCCATTGCTTGTAGGCATCGGCGTGACCGGGCTGCAGTTTGATGGCCCGCCGGAGCTTCGCCGCCGCGTCCGGGTACCGTTTGAGGTGCTTGTACATCACCCCGGCACGATACACGTAGTCCGCGTCGTTGGGATCCAACTCGCACGCCTCCAGATAGTTGTCCAGTGCATCTTCGTACGCCTCGCGGGCCTCGAACGTCCGCCCCAGCTCATAGTACGGCGCGGCGCTGTCAGGTTCCAGCCTGACCAGCTCTCGGAAATGAGACAACGCGCTGTCCAGGTGTCCTAGCTCTCGATAGAGCCGCCCGATGTGACCGTGATGTGTCGGCTCCTCCGGCGCGAGGGCGATGGCCTGCTCATAGGCCTGGATAGCCTCGTCGTACCTCGCCTGTTCCTCATAGGCCTCGCCGAGCTGGACGTACGCCTCAGCCATGTTCGGGTCGAGCTCGACGGCCAACTCCAGGTACTCGCTGGCCTCCTCGGGCCGGCCCAGCTTCTTCTGGATCGCTCCTACCTTGTAGTGGAAGAGGGCCTGATCCGGTTGCAGGTCCGACGCCCGGCCGTAAGCCTCGAGCGACTTGCTCCACTGCTCGTCCCTTTCGTAGAGGGCCCCGATTCGCTCATAAGCCGGCGCGCAGTCACCCTCCCGAGAGATAGCCTGCTTGAAGTGCTCCAGCGCTTCCTCCGCATTTCCGAGCTCGAAGGCCACGCTCCCCAGGTTGACCAGGTGTGAGACCTTCTCTGGCTCGACCTCCAAAGCCCGGCGGAAGACCTCCCGTGCCTCGCGAAGCTTGTCCTGCTCGTAGTAGACGTCGCCGAGATCGGCCAGGAATTGCGCGTTCCTTGGCTCCAGGCGCACAGCCTGCTCCAGCAGATCGGCCGCCTCCTTGTCCATACCCAGTGCCCGGTATGCCATAGCGGACCGATGCAAGTAAGAAACCTGCTCGGGCTTCGCCTCCAAGGCCCGGGCATACTGCTCCAACGCCAGATCGTGCCGACTTTGTGCGGCATAGACGTCGCCCAGCATCCCGTGCCAGGGCGCCGCGTCGAGCCGTAGCTCCACTGCGCGCTCCAGCGCCTCCTGTGCCGCATCGCAGCGTCCGTCCTCGAACAGCCTCTTACCCAAAGCGTAGTTGTAGACCGCCGACGAAGGATCCAGGCGCAGGGCGGAGCGCAGGGCGTCCAGCACGTCTTGCGACGAGCACGCCTTCTCCGTCCCGCCCCGATCCCGCAGATCCTCCAGGGTCAGGGCCAACTCATACTGCGTGCCTGGCGACTCCGGATCGAGACTCTCTGCAACCCGTAGCTCCCTCAAGCTGCTCTCATGGTCCTCGGCCATTCGATAGGCCCTACCCAGGATCCGGTGGTGGAAAGCGACCTCGGGTGCCGCCTCGATCGCTCCGCGCAGTCGCGGCATGGCCTCGTCCAACCGGCCGCGCAGCAATAGCAGCGTCCCCAGCTCAGCGTCAATAGCAGGCGACGCCTGGCCCAGGTCTACGGCCCTCTCGAGAGACGCAATCCCCTCATTGCACCCCGCCGGGCTCGCCCCCTGGCCCCAGGCCGACTCAGGAGATAGCCCTGCTTCCTCCAGCATCCGTGCCTGGAGCCCAATCTTCCGCCAGATCGTCCCGAGGCGCACCCGATACTCCGCACACTCCGAATCCAGTGCCACAGCGTTCTCGTACTGAGCACGGGCCGACGGATACTGACCTCGGGCCTCGTGGACCGTCCCCAGCTCGAAGTGTGACGCCGCATCGCCCGGGTCCGCGGTGAGCGCCTTCTGCATGGCCTCGGCAGCTTCTTCAAAACGCCCCAGCTTGCGCAGCACCCGCCCGCAGGCTCTGCGGTGCTTGGCCGCTTCGAACGCCAGATCGGCGGCGCGGCGGTACTCGGCCAGCGCCTCCTCGAGGTCGCCCGCGGCCTCCCAGATCTCCCCCAGCGCCTCATAAGCCTCCACGTCCGAGTCGTCCAGGGAGACAGCCTTCTGGAGGCATTCGATCGCCCGTCCCTCGTCCCCCAGGTCGGCCAGGAGGCAGCCCAAGTCTCGGTGGTAAGCTGCTGCCTGCGGCGCCAGGGCGATGGCCTTCTGATAAGCATCAAGCGCATCCTCATCGTACCCCGCCCCGGCCGAGGCTTCACCCAACAATCCGTACCCATCGGCCTCCCTCGGGTCGAGATTCACCGCCTCCCGCAGCACATCGGTCGCCTGCTCGTAGTCATCCAGGTTGCAGAGTGCGGCCCCAATCCGTCGGACGTACTCGGCGTCGTCCGGGTCGATGGCGGCAGCCTCGCGGTAGGCCTCCAGGGCGCCCTCACAGTCGCCCTCCTGGTCCAACAGGAGGCCCAACCGGTAGTGGGCTTGAGCATCCTGCGGGTCCAACTCGATGGCGGTGTAAAGAGCGTCTACGGCCTCATCGATCTCCCCCACGCCGCGCAGCGCCTCGGCCAGGTGGAGGTGGTAAACAGGCTCGTCGTCAGCGAGTTCCGCGGCCTTCCTATACTCAGCCACGGCCTCGTACTCCCTTCCCATGCACGAGTACGTCCGGCCCAGCTCGTAGTGGACCCGAGGCTCCTCAGGATCCACCGCCACCGCCTCCTCCAGCGCCTCGATAGCCTGCTCGTACTCACCCAGCTCGCGCAGGGTCGTGCCGACCTGCCGGTGATACCCGACGTTGTCGGGCGCCAGACGGACTGCGTTCTGATACTGATCCAGTGCCTCTAACAGCCACCCCTTCCCCGCGAAGGTATCAGCGAGCTCCGCTCGCAGGGAGGCGTCCTCTGGAGCGACGGACACAGCCTCCTCCAGCTGGGCAATAGCGTCGTCGATCCTGCCCAGGCCCCGATACGCCCTCCCGATGGCCCGGCCGTAAGAGACGTCCTGGGGCGCCAGCTCGGCCGCCCGGCCGTAGCTCTGCAGGGCCGCCCTCAGGTCGCCCTTCGCCTCATAGGCCTGTCCCAGCGCGTAGTGGACCTCCGGCCAAGCCGCCTTCTGCCCATCCTCCGCCAGACTCTGGGCATGCTTGAGGGCACTGATCGCCTCGACGGGGTCGCCCAGACGCTGGGAGTACCGACCGTAGTCAAAGTAGGTCACCGGGCTCTCCGGCGACAACTCCAGAGCCGTTCGGTATGCCCTCAGCGCCTCGTCCTTCCTCCCTTGTAGTGCCAGCACCGAACCCAACTGGTGGTAGGCCTCGGCCGACTCCTCGTCCAGCTGGATCGTCTTCTGCAGACCCCTGACGGCCTCGTCGACCCGTCCCATCTCCTTCCACAGGGCCGCCCGGTTCAGGTGGTAGCGCGCCTCCTCGGGACGAAGATCGACAGCTCGGTCGAACATCTCCAGCGCTTTCTCGTGTTCCCCATTCTCCCAGTCGAGCTGCCCCAGTTCGTTGTACAAGTCGGCATCCTGGGGATCCGTGCGAAGGCCATTTTCCAGCGCCCGCTTCGCCTCGTCCCGCTGGCCCTTCCTGCCGTGCAGCTCGGCCAGCTTCTTCTGGTACTGCGCGCGCTTGGGTTCGAGTTCGGCCGCCCGCTGGTACTGGCTCAAGGCCTCATCGAGGTTCCCTTTCGCCTCGGCGATGGCGCCTAGCTGCGCCCGGATCGCCGGGTCATCGTGATTCAACTGGAGCGCGCGCCACGTCTCGGTCTCTGCCTCGTTCAACCGCCCCAGGCCGTGCGCCGCTCGACCCAACTCGAGCCGGTAGACCGGCTCCCGCGGGGCTAGATTGGCCGCCTTCCGGTAGGCGCCCAGCGCCTCGTCAGCCCTACCGAGCGCGTCGTACGTGCGGCCCAGATGATAATGGGCTTTCGGATCGCGGGGCAGCCGCTCGCAGGCCTCACGGAACAACTCCAGTGCCTCGTCGTGACGCCCGAGCCGCTGACAGACCACGCCGGCCCGGAATCGATAGACCCCCCCGGTCTTCGGCTCCGCCTCGACTGCCCGCCCGTAGGCCTGCAGCGCCTCGTCGTAGGCCTCCAGGTCTTCATAGACCGTCCCCTGCTCACCGTAGATCACCTGGAGGCGCTCCGGCTTCGGCGCCTCGGATTCGTCGAGATAGGCGGCCTTCTGTAGCGTCTTGAGCGCCCGATCCTGCTTGCGCAGACGACCGTACGCCGCGCCCAGGTCTCGATAGTAGGAGGAGCGGTCCGGCGCCAGAGCGCAGGCCAGGCGGTAGGCATCCAACGCCTCCTCCCAGCGCCCCTTGGACTCGTGGATCAAGCCGATCTGATGGTGCGTGGCGGCGTGACTGGGCGCCAGCGCCTTCGCCTTCTCCAGAGCCTCCGCAGCGGTGCTGTGCTCCCCCAGTTGGTAGAGAGTTCGCCCAGCGCCGTAGTGGTAGGCGGCCTCCTCGTCATCGATCTCGATCGCCCGCTCATACTCCTTCAGCGCCAGCCTCCAATTCTCCATGGCACTGAGGGCCTCCGCCAGATCCGCGTGCCAATCCGCTTGGTTGGGAGAGAGCTCCACGGCCCGGCGGAGATAGCGCACCGCCTCACCGTGCTGCTCGAGCTCCGCACATGCCGCTCCCAGGCTATGGTTGTATGCGGGGTGCGCCGGCTCCAGGGCGATCGCCTCGCGGTAGACCGCCGCGGCTTCCTCGACCCTTCCGGCCTCCTGGTAGAGGTCGCCCAGTTCGTACCGCCAAGCTGCTTCCTTGGTCGCGGGGCTTGCTTGCCCCCCGTTCCCGCGTCCGTTCTTGCGGGAGCGGCTCTTGCCCACCACCATAGGAGCCTCACTCGCCTCCTGGGGCAAGAGATCGAGCGCCTTGTGAAGATGATCGATGGCCCGCTCCTGCTGCCCCAGGGCCCCCAGGACCACGGCGGTGTCCCGATGGAGCGAGGCCCGCTCGTCGTCCCGGTCCGTGGCCTCCTGCAGGGCATGCAAAGCTTCGCTGTACCACCCGCGCTTCCGGTAGGCTCGCCCGATCTCCTGATAGACCGCGGCGTGGTCGAGATCGTGCTCGAGCGCCCGCTCCAGCTTCTCCAGGGCCTCCTCGTGCCGGCCCAGGCGATTCAGGGTGACCCCGGACTCGTACAAACACACGCCCTCGTCCGGCACCCGAGCTAGGCCACCCTCAAAGGCGGCCAGTGCTTTCTCATACCGCTCCTGGCTCTGCAGCACCTGCCCGAGCTGACAGGAGATATGCGCATACAACCGGTCCGCCTCGCGAAGTGCACTCTGCAGCTCAGCTCTCGCCTCCGTGTCATCTCCTGAACGAAGGTGAGCAACAGCCAGTCCGTGGTGATGCCCGACCCGACTCTCTTGCCCCTCTAAACTCATCATCAAATCCCCCCTACAGCGTCGAAAGCATCCAGAAAGCCGCAACGCACAGAACCACCCCTGCCAGGCAGAGGAATACGCCCACCCCAATCGAGGTGCGAACCAGCTTGTCGATGGCCGTGACCAGACCGGACATCGCCTGGATCAGCGGAGCCAGCCCTGCTTCTGTGACGGCCTTGCTGGAGACCTTGGCCGACTGAGCCGAGATACTCTTCAGAACCTTCTGATACTGCCTCGAGAGGATCATCCACAACCCCGCCAGACAGGAACCTAGACCGACTATGAAGACACACGCCGCCATAACAGCTTGAATCGTTTCAATCATGATCATCCTTGTCCTTTCGTCAGGGCCATCGCCCGAGATCAGTACCGGTTCCCCTAGGCGGGGACCGCCGCCTTGCGCCTGCTCTTTGTGCTGAGCGAGACACCGTTGGCCAGGGGAAGCGTCACGTAGAACGCACTTCCCTTGTCGGGCTTGCTCTCCACCCAGACCTTGCCCTGGTGTCGCTCCACAACTGATTTCACAATCGCCAGACCGAGACCCGTGCCCGCCGCACCCGATCGATTGCCGCGCTTCGTCCGGTAGAACTTCTCAAACAGCCGTACTTGCTCGTCCGGGGCGATACCGATACCCGTGTCCGCCACCCGGACCGTCGCCCTACTCTGTCCGTTCTCCCCTTCAATAGACAGCCCAGCCGCCACCTTCCCTCCTTGGGGCGTGTACTTGATGGCATTGTCCAGGAGGTTGATGAACACCTGCCGCAGGAGGGTCCTGTCGCCCGAAACCAGGGCCTCGTTCCCCCCGTTCGACGCCTCCAGAGGGGGATGAATCTGGAGCGAAACTCCTTTCTCTGTCGCCCTGGGCCGCAAGCTGGAGACTGCCTCCGCCACCAGCACGCCCAGGTTGCAGGGACTCTCTTGCATCCCCAGGCCTGCCTCGATCCGGCTCAGATCCAGCAGGTCGAGCACCAGGTTGTCAATCCGCTCCACACCCTGGAGGATGTTCTTGACGTAGCTCTGCTGCTTCTCATTCAGCTCCCCGACGACGTCCAACCGCTGGGTGTAACCGCGCATGAACGTAAGGGGCGCCCGGAGATCGTGGGAGACGGTGGCCAGGAACTCAGACTTCATCTCATCCAGCTCCTTGAAGCGCGTGATGTCGCGCATCACCGCCACCCTTCCGAGCTCATCGCCACTCACGGTCTCGATCACCGACACATCTGCGTACAGCACCCGGCCCTTCGGTAGGAAGAGCTCCTTCGGCGGGCCCTCCGCCGACGAGGGTTCGGCGACGGCACCCACGACCTCGGCCGGAAGCCCCACCTCTTCAATGGGCCGCCCCAGCACCTCCTCGGCCTGGATCCCCAACTCGCGCTCGGCGGCCGAGTTCACCAAGAGCAGCTGCCCCTGACGATCGGTCACCAACACCACGTCCGAGACGCTCTCCAGGATCGCGGCCAGGCGCGTCCGCTCCCCCTCGACGGCCTGGAAGAGCCGTGCGTTCTCCACCAGGACCGCCACCTGGCTGGTGAGCATAGCCAGGAAATCGAGCTTCGACTTCTCGAAGCTGTGCGCGGACGCGTACCCGATCCATATCACCGCCAACACGCGATCCTGTGTGCAGACCGGCATGGCCACCGCTGCCTCGATCGTCCCCTGCGTGCTCTTCGAACCGGCGATCGCCTTGACACTCCTCAGATCCGGCAGCACGAGAGGACGGCGGCTCTCCACGACCTCCCGGATCAGCGCTCGTTCCACCGGCCCGGCGCCGTCGACGCAGCACCCGCCGCGAGAGACCGCCCTGCGCCCCAGCCCGCCGTCCCCCACCAGCACGGCCCGCGCCACGTCCGCCCCCGTCGCCCTCAGCGCCCCTTCGAGGACGAAGGAGAGACCAGTCGCCAGATCCAGGGTGGAGGAGACCGCCTGGCTGACCTCGAGGAGCAGGGAGAGATCGCTCATTCGTCCCTGAAGCCTCGCTCGCATATCCTCGAACGTCAGGCCGAGTCGGCCCACTTCGTCCGCCCCGCCTACCTTGATGGGCTCACTGAGCGTCCCGGTGGCGATCCGCTCCGCTCCGTCTGCCAGCCGCTTCAGCGGTTCGGTCATCCGTGCCACCAACAGCACCGCGGCAATCACCAGCACGCCGCCGAACACCCCCAGGAGCGCCAGGAGGGGCACTGCAACCGCCCGGGCCTGCTCCAGCACCACCTCGTAAGGGAGCCGCACCACCACGGCCCACGGATACCCCTCCGCCGGCACGTAGTGAACCAGCTCCCGGGAGTTCCTCACCGGGTGTCGCCCCTCGCACGTCACGCCGTCCGGTCCGACCTCCGCAATGCAGCCCTCATATTGCCCACGCTTCCACTCCGAGAGGACCAGTCCCGGATCCGGATGAGCAACGATGCGACCGCTGGCGTCTACCACGAAGCCCTCCCCCTTACCCTCCGTCCATTGGAGACCGGTCAAGATCCGATCCATCGTGGGATTCGCCTGCAGGTGTGTCCTGCCCAACAGGCAGCCAAAGCCCGAGTCCTCCGGCGTCGGCATAAGGAACGAAAGCAGGGCCTCGTCCCGATGAGATTGTTGACCGGAGCTGATCTGGGGGGCGCCGTCCTGCAGAACCCGCGTCAGCAGCGCCTCTTCCTGAGCCGTCAACACCGGATCGCCTGCTGGTGTCGGGGGGTACATAGACACCAGCTGGCCATCCCTGCCGAAGAGCATCAGATGATCGAAGAATGCGCCGATTCGCAGGTCGCTCTCAAGCAGCCCCTCCAGATCATTGGAGGCGGCATCCGAAAGCCGCTCGTCCTCAACAAACTCGGCCAGGAGTCCCTGACCGGTATAGATGAAATCCGGGATAGCCTCTCCCGCACGGCTCGCATCCCTCGCCAGATCCCGTTCCGCCTCCGCCCGCGCCTCCCGCAGGGTGATCGTCGTCACCGCATAGAGCAGCCCAAAGGTCATCATGATCACCAGGGGCACCAGCACAATCAACAGCTTGCGGCTCAGGCTCCGCCGTAGGGGGGAGACCCGATCGCCCTTCGCCGCAGCGTATCGACTGGGCCGCGCGACCGGCAACGCCTGAGCCGCCAGGCCGGCCAGGAGCGCCTCCAGGAGGAGCGACACCGTCCGCACCCGCGCGTACTGCAGCGCGTAGTCGAACCCAGCCAGGCCCGAGTCTACCACCCGCGCCCACGCGGAAACAAAAAGCAGCCCCCCAGCCACCGCCGTGGCCATCACGGCCGCGGCCAGAGGTTGCCGTGCCAGTCCTTCAACCCAACCCCGATACCGTTGCCGCACCAGGGCAGCCAGCGCATAGGAGAAGAGCGCCGTGATAAGGGGGTCCGTGACGCCACCGGTGACCGTGCCGGCTCGCGCGAGGCCCGTGGCAGCGCCTACCAACAGGCCGGGCCCGGCTCCCAGCCAGAGTCCCGCCGCGACCGCGGGCCAGAGCGCGAATAGAGCACTGAAGGGCACGGTCGGGTTCAAGGGTACGTCGGGCAGCGGCGGCAGACGGAGGGTTGGGAAGCGTACGGCCAGCAACCTGGTCGTGGCAAACGACAGGAGCATCAAGCCGATCAACGCCAGCGCCTTCCGCCTGGATCGGACAACCTCGGCGAGCTCGCCGCGGCAGCGGATCAACAGTGCGGCGGCAGCGGCCCCGTACAGCGCCAGCAGCCCCAGCTCGACCATCGTCGGCTCGATGAAGACCAGGTTGTTCCAGCCCACCCACATCACAAAATCCATATCAAACCCCTGTGTCAAAGCCTGAGAAACCAGTACGTCCGTCGACTCACCCTAATATGTTGCAAGATTCGTGCCAAGCCCCTCGATTTCGCGCGACATCTGTAGGAAATCGACCTGGCTTTCGGTCCATTCATCCCGCGGACCAAAGCGTCGGGGACGCTGAGGGGGCTACTCAAGCGCGGACCCGCTGGAGATCTTTGCGTGTGGATACACACCGGCAGGCGCCGGTGTGGACGGAGGATGGGACAGAACCATAGATATGGGGTAAGCTGCAGCCTTAACCGCTACATATGGGTAGCGCATCCAGTCTTCGGCAGGATCAGTCGCGGATGCTCCAATCAGCATGGCGTCCGGATGAGGAGCCAATCAAACGTCAAAGCAACTCCTGGCCTTGAGGAACTGAGCGCCGGAGTGGGCGGCGGATCCGTGGATTCGAAACGATTCGGCTGCGGAAGGGGCTGCGGGCTGGGCGCAATGAGGCAAAAAAAGCCCCAACCGCTTGGGAAACGGTCGGGGCTTCGGGCGATTTTACCCAGTGTGGGGAAAACTACCCAGTTTGGACGACCTCCTCTGGGTCAGTCGAGGTCGTATTTCTCGAGCCGGTAGCGGAGTTGATCGCGGGAGATGGAGAGGAGCTTGGCCGCCTCCGTCTGGTTCCCGGAGGTGCGCTCCATCGCCTTCTCGATATAGTGGCGCTCCAGCTCCGTCACCACGCCCTTCAGGTCCAGGCCCTTGGAGGGCAACTCCTCTTCAGGTTCGACCACCTCGGCCGTCCCCGGCCCCAGATCCACCGCGCCCAGCTCGGCCGGAAGCTGCGCCGGTCGAATCTCGTCGCCCTCGCAAAGAAGCATTGCCCGCTCAATCACGTTCCGAAGCTCGCGGATGTTCCCTGGCCAATCGTACTGCCGCATCACGCGGTACGTCTCCGAGTCGACCCTCTCCACCGAGCGCCCCATCGCCTGGTTAAACTCATCGAGGAAGGCCGCCACAAAGAGCTCCAGGTCCTCCATCCGCTCCCGCAGCGGCGGCAGTTGGATCGGCATCACGCTCAGGCGGTAGAAGAGGTCCTCCCGGAAGAGGCCGTCGTCTATCGCCTTCTTCAGATCCCGGTTGGACGCCGCGATGAAGCGCACGTCGATTTCCACATCCCTCGTCCCACCCACGCGGCGGAGCTTCTGCGTCTCCAGAACACGGAGCATCTTCGCCTGCATCTTCGGCGGCATCTCACCGATCTCGTCGAGAAAGACCGTCCCTTCATCCGCCACCTCCAGCATCCCCTTCTTCCGCTTCCTCGCCCCGGTGAAGGCGCCCTCCTCGTGCCCGAAGAGCTCACTCTCGAGTAGATCATCGGGAATAGCCGCACAGTTGATCGGCCGGAAGGGCTTCTCCGCCCGCGGGCTCTGAGCGTGGATGGCCCGAGCCACCACCTCCTTGCCCGTCCCGCTCTCACCCTGGAGCAGCACCGTGGCCTTCCCCTTGGCCACCTTCTCCACCAGCTCGGCCACCCGCTGCATCTGCTCGTTCTCGCCGACGATCCAACCTCCCCCATAGCCGCCGGCCTTCTCCCGCAGGCGCTCAATCTCCCGCTGCAGGGCCAGCTCCCGAAGGGCCCGTTTGATGACGAGCTTCAGCTTGGACGTGTCGGATGGTTTGTCGATGTAGTCGTACGCCCCCAGCTTCATCGCCTCGACTGCCGTCGCTACGTCGCTGTGAGCCGTCAGCATGATCACGTGCACATTCAGGTCCTGACGCTTGATCCGGCGCAGGATGGTGATACCGTCCACATCGGGCAGGCACAGATCGAGCAAGACGACGTCCACCGGGCTCTTCCGCAGAATCTCCTCGCCCTCGGCCCCTGTGGCTGCCATCAGGACCTCGTAGCCCTCATCCTCCAGCATATCGCCGAAGAAACCGCGAATCATATCATCGTCGTCAATGGTCAAGACGGTAGCTGTCATAGCTCAACTCCTTCTGCGTCACGGCCCCAGTCGATCGCCCCTGCGCCAAGGAGTTATAGTGAAACTTCCGCAGAATGTCAAATGCCGCCCGCCAGGGTACAGGCCGCATGGGGTCCTTCAGTCACAGCACACGCTCAACCACCACCACCAACGCCAAGAGACAACCCGAGACAACGCACGCCCAGAAACCGCACACCCCAGAAACCACACTCGCTTAAGAACCACACACCCTCAAGAAGCACGCACCGTCAAGAACTACACCCGCCCAACAACTACACACGCTCGAAAGGGATCGTGATCTCGGCCAGGTGACCCGGAGCCCAGATCCCGCACCTGCCCCCGGACCACCAGCCCTATGCCCCCATGGACAAGACTAGTCGTGCCATTCGTCCATTCGTGATACGGCTTCCACCTTCGGCACAGATGAAGCGCAACCCTCAGCGCCCATTCGTCGATTCGCTTCCCATTCCTTGCCCGGTTCCCTCCCTACCGCCCCACCCCCCGGGCCACCATCGGCAGATACACCATGTGCGGCTCCAACTCATCCGCCCCCAGATCCGGCGCGGCCCCCACCGGCCTCCGCCCCTCATCCACATCTTCAGCCACGTCCACGCTGTAAGCCCGATCCACCGCCGCGGACCCGGTCGTGATGTGATAATCGCTCGCGAACGGATTCCGAAACTTCGGATCCCCGAATAGATTGTTCACACAGGACGCCCCCGCGATGCACGGATTGACCACGTCATGGAAAAGCGTCTGCCGCCCCACGGCGCCCGATCCGCAGAACCCCGCCTGGTGCGAGGCCACGATACTGTCGTGAACCGTGGCCGACCCGCTGTCGATCTCGATGCCCAGGTCCACGATCACCCCGTACCGCCCGTTGTCGACCAGTGTCCAGTGGCTTGCCTCCAACGTCCCACCCGAGAGATAGACACCCGCCCCCGCCAGCGCGTTCTCCGCCACCACGTTGTTGAATCCCGTCACCGCCCCGCCCGAGATGCCGATCGCGCCGCCCAACGGCGGGGCCTCGCTGCTGAACACCTGGTTCCTCTCCAGCGTCACGCTTCCGCCCTCCACGTACAGGGCGCCGCCGTACTGCGCCGCATTACCGCGGAAGACGTTGCCGGTCAGACGGACCGAGCCGTCCCTCACGAACACCCCGCCACCGCGCGCATCGGCGCGGCAATCCTCGATCACACTCCCCGCGAGCACCACGCTCCCGCCCCCCACGTAGACGCAGCCTCCTCGCTCCACCTCTACGCCGCCGCGCATGATGCGCAGCCCCTCCAGCGTAACCGCCATACCCTCGCTGCCCTCGACGACCACGGCCCGCCGCCCCGGGATCTGCTCGGCATCGACGATGACCGAATAGGCCTCCGAGTCTGGCTGGGTCCAGTCCTCCGGGGGATACCCACCGATCAGGTGCACCGATTGATCGATCTTGATCACCTGGTCCGACGATGACACGTAGACCCCGCCGGCCACCTTGATCACGTCGCCCGCACCGGCAGCGTCCAACGCATCCTGAAGGGCGGTGTAGCAGGGTCGCTCACCGCCGCAGCCATTGCTGCTGGAGACGTACAGGGTCCTTCCTGAGGGTCTGGAGGGGTCGTCTGGGGGGACGGCCTGACAGCCTGACAGGCCTAGGGCCAGGACAAGGGACGCCAGAACCAGAGCCGCATAGGCAAGGACAAGCTTCTTGGCATCCAAGGGTTTTTCCTCAGTCGAAGGCGGGAGACTACGGGCCACGCCACCGGGCCCGCTGCTCTGCGGAACGCGTCAGCGTGAACACCAAACGACCACCCTGGCCGCGGTCCACAGGTCGCC
>CAZIWL010000057.1:0-25134 GCA_964542755.1 uncultured Anaerolineales bacterium | reverse complement strand
GACGACGATAGCTTCCTCTTGCTCAGCGCCGGTGACAACTGGACGGGCCCCTCTGTCTCCACCTGGTTCGAAGGGGAACCGGTTGTCGAGGTGATGAACGCAATGGGATACGACGTCTCGGTCATTGGGAACCATGAGTTCGACTTTGGCCGTGACACTCTGGACCAGCGTATCGCCGAAGCAGACTTCCCCTTCCTCTCGGCAAACATCTACTACTCCGGAACCACCAGCATTCCAGACTTCGCAACCCCGTACGTCATCAAGGAGGTGAACGGGGTGGACGTGGGCATCATCGGGCTGAGCACAACGGAGACGCCCGAGACAACCCACCCCAAGAACATCACCGACCTTACGTTCGGCGACTACGAGACGGCCCTGCGACGCGAAGTACCTAAGATGCGAGCCGACGGTGCCGATCTGATCATCCTCCAGGCCCACGTATGCAGCGACGAGCTAGTCCCGCTTGCAGGCGCGGTAAGCGATCTCGATATCGCGTTGATGGAGGGAGGCCACTGTCACGAGACCTTCACCGGACAGGTGGGCGATACGCTCATCTTAGAGGGTCACTGGGCCTGGAGAGCGTACGGCAAGACGCAGCTCTTCATCGACCCGGTTACCTATGAGGTACTCGACTACACACAGGAGATCGTGATGAACGAGTACGTCACCGATGAAGGAAACCCTGTGACGCCGGACCCGGCGATCGAGGCGATCGTGGAGACGTGGGAGGACGCGGTCGATGACGAGATGGGCGAGGTGATCGGCTACACTCAGGAAGGCATCACCAGACGGTCGTGGGAGCAGGCCAACTACGTGACCGACTCCTGGCTTTGGGCGTACGGAACGGCCGACATCGCGATGACCAACTGGGGTGGTTTGCGCGCCGATATCCCCGCGGGTGACATCACCGTCGGCGATGTCGTCGGCGTGCTGCCCTTCGAGAACCGGATCGTGGACTGCACCATAACCGGAGCGGAGGTCATCGACAACCTGGAGTGCTGCGGCGGAGTGGCCATCGCTGGCATCACTTATACGTACTACGAGGACGGCGGCATGAGGGTGGTCGACGCGGTCACGCTGACGAATGGCTCGCCACTGGTGGTGACGCACACGTACAGCGTCTTGGTCAATGACTTCATGTACGCCGGGGGCGATGGCTTCCTGTTCGGCAGCCAGGACACTGACGCCTACGACACCGGGATTCAGTGGCGGCAGCCGGTGATCGACTGGACCGTGGCTCAGAACACGTCGGCGGGCAACCCCATCGATCCACTGCTGGACGACGAGCCGCGAGCCATTGAGATCACCCCGTAGTACGCGATAGACAGGGGCCGGCACCGGCTGACGCCGGCCCGAGAAGCCATCGGGGCGTACGCCTCGGTGGCTTCTCTCTTCCGGGCATCGTACAGTGCATCCGCGATGGTATACCTTGACTTCTCGATAGGAGATGTGGAAACTGGCTCCGCTTCTCACGGAGCCGAGGATTCGGCCTGCAAGGTGAACGCTAACCTGGACCCATGCCGGGGCGATCTGCACTGATGGCGTGCAACGGGCGTCGTACTATCCAATTCGCCCTGATTGCGCTGGTGCTGACACTCTGCAGTGCCCAGGGAGTGACGGCTCCTTCGAGCGTCAGCCCCGACCAGCCCGCACAGCCGCGCACGTTCCTCCTCAGCACGCGCGCCGGACTCTCCCGGGAACGGATCGATGAACAGTTGACCCCGCTGGGCCTGCGCGTCCGGCGGCACATCCCTGGGATCGACATATGGGTAGTGGAGGATATCGCATCGCCACGGACACGTGCAGATGTCGAACGCTTGATCGTCGACCGGGGCGCAGGATGGATCGAGCCCAACGAGCGCGTTCGTGCCGTAGGCCTGAATCCGGACGACGAGTTCTACCCAACGCAGTGGAGCCTGCCTCTGATAGGCCTCCCGGAGGCATGGGTGTTTGCCAACGAGCAGACTCGCCTTGTCGCCATCATTGACACGGGCGTTGATCTGAATCATCCTGACTTGGCAGACCAAATCTGGACTAACTTGGATGAAATGCCCGGGAACGGGGTGGACGACGATGACAACGGCTACGTCGACGACGTTCACGGCTGGGATTTCGTGACAGACCACGGTGACGCGTACCCGGAGGACGAGCACGGACACGGCAGCCACGTGGCCGGCATTGCGGCGGCGCAGTCCGATAACGGACTCGGGGTCGCTGGCGTGGCGTGGAACGGCTCAATCATGCCCCTGAAGGTACTGAATGAACGCGGCAATGGCGAATGGGCTGACGTTCTGGAGGCCATCGGGTACGCTGCCGACAACGGCGCAAGCGTGATCAACCTGAGTCTGGGACAGTCTCCGGACGATCCAACAGAGCCCGTTCCAGTTCAAGCCATCGAACAAGCTGTATCATACGCTCGGAGCAAAGGATGCCTGCTCGTAGCCGCGGCAGGGAACAACGAGGCCTACCAACCAGCACCAGTGATCTATCCCGCCGCATCCCCTGGGGTCTTGGCGGTGGCGGCAACGACTGCGGACGACGATCCGTGGTTCTGGAGCAATCGCGGCCCGGAGGTAACCATCGCCGCGCCAGGGGTTGATATCCTCAGCACCTCCAGGTACAACAGCTACGCGACACTGAGCGGAACCTCGATGGCAGCGCCCCACGTGAGCGGGCTAGCCGCCCTGATTTGGTCCTTCGACCCGACGCTGAGCGCGGACGGCTTGACGCGGGTCATCACCAGCACGGCCCGGGATGTGCACACCTTCGGGTGGGACGAACGGACGGGTTGGGGCCGCATCGACGCGCAGGCAGCGACACGACATCTGATCGATCTAGAGACGAGTCTGAGCGCACATCCAGAATCAGTGCCGGTCGGCGACCGGACAGCCGTAATCACTGCCACTGTGTCTTGGGCTGACGCAGAGCCCGTTCCGAACGGTCTGTCGGTCGGATTCGGAGTATCCCTGGGGCAACTCTGTCCGGACACGTCATTGACCGTAGGAGGAGAGGCCACGACGACGTTCCACTCCCCGGCTGGGTTCGGCGAGGCGACGGTCCACGCCGAGGTCCTTGGAGCTCTAGCAGCGACCGCCGCCATAGAGGTCACTCCCTACCGCTTCTACCTCCCCACAATGCTGCTTCACCCCTCAGCCATCCCACAGTAGACGACCTGCACGCCGTGGGCGTGATAGACGTAGCAGTACCCGTCCACCCCCAGGAGTATCCTCTGACCTGCCACGAACGCCGGAATCGGACGCTCCGGCTCCTCGCTGAACTCTCCGCACCCCAGATTCGACGCCGGGAAATCGTCCGGCACGGCAAGGATGAACTCGACGGACTCGATCCCGACGTTCAAGCGTGCCGCCAGGTCGGCGATTGCCCGCGCGACATTAGATTGCATTGTCTCCTCGGGGGCTGGAGTACTGGATGGACTCGCTCCCGGGAGGCCGGTCGGCGGCAGCGTCGGACAGCCGGAGGTCGGCTTGACCGGAGTTCTCACCGGGAGTGACCAAGGCTCACCACCGCCTACCGTGGCGCCGAGGTCTGCAGTACCCCTTGGAGGAACCCGTGTGCGGCGGGGCGGGGTTCCGACAGTTCGAGGCATCTCAGTTTCGCCCCGGGCGTTGGACTCGCGAACGGCGGTAGGTTCGAGCACCGATGATGTCCTATCCCTTGCACTGGCACAGCCGGCAAGTCCCGCAACGAATACCACTAAGAGGATCAGTCTGCCCTTTTTCATATCGCTGCCATCCCGTCTGCCTTCCCATGCAATCATAGGACGCGCCGAGCGACGATCAAGTTCCACCGTCACCAAAACATCGCTGTCGCGCCTTCGCGACTAGCTCATCTCTTTCCTCCACGACTGTCAGCCGGATACGGGGATACTCGATCCCCGGCGGTTCGCTTTTCAACTACAAATGACAACCGCCCTCTCACACGTTGACAACCGATCAGACACGTGCTAGACTCGCGTCTTATCCCACATCCTACCTGAAGCAGCTACGAGCCAGACTGCGCTGCCGTGCCGCAAGCAGGCAGGAATACGGCTCTCTCACTCGACTTTGACAGTGGAAACAAAGATGTCGCAGGAGGGGAGGGCACGCAATCGCAGGTTGATCCAAGCGCCTCGGCCAAGGATGATACAGCCCGGTCGCGGGTGAGGGAACTCCCCTTTGAGTGAGCGACACAGCCACCACATAGTCTAGCCGAGGAAAGGCATATGAGAAATAACCTCCGAGTCTCGTGTTTTCTGTTGTCCACAGCACTGCTCACCACCACATTGACGTTGTGTTTGACGGTTGAAGCAGCCGCCTTTGCTCCGGAGTACGGGCCCAGGCCACCCGATGGACAAGTTGCCCACGGTCACAAGCTGACCATACTCCCCAGTAGCCAGTTTTCCCGCGCAGACGCAGAGCATCGAGTAGATCTAGTCGACCTTGACGAGAAACATACGTATATCGTCCAGCTCGCGGATCCGGCGCTCCCCACCTACGAAGGCGGCGTGCGGGGTATCAAAGCGACTGGCACACGGGGGGACCCAGCCAGGAAGCTGGATATCCAGAGCCATGCCAGCGTCGCGTACCGCGACCATCTGCGCCGCGAACAGAGCCTTCTCGTCTCCGCCATCGAAAAGACCCTGGGTCGAGGGCCCGAGGTCAGGTTCCGCTATCAGCTGGCTCTCAACGGGATGGCCGTGGAGCTGACCCCCCGCGAAGCGGCTGAGGTGGCGCGTCTGGACAGCGTGACGTCGGTGACGCGCGACTGGGTCGAACGCATCCAAACCGATGCGGGGCCAGCCTGGGTCGGGGCCGAGGAAGTGTGGGACGGCAGCGCCTTCGATGGGCCTGGCACGATGGGAGAGGGCATCATCATCGGTATCATCGACACCGGCATCAACCACGACCACCCTTCTTTCGCCGACGTCGGCGGCGACGGGTATGATCACGTTAACCCGTGGGGTGCGGGGAACTACACCGGCTGGTGTGACCCTGGCAATGCCAACTACACGACTGACGTCACGTGTACGGATAAGCTCATCGGTCTGTGGAGTTTCGACGATGACCTCCCGGAGGACTACAACGGCCACGGTACGCACGTGGCGAGCACCGCCGCCGGTAACGTGCTCACGGCGGCCCTCTCCGCCCCGACCACGGCCATCACGCGCTCGATTGGGGGCGTCGCTCCACACGCGAATCTGATCGGCTACAGTATTGAAGCGAATCCCGGCGCGGGAACGGCTTTGGGCAGCAGCATTCTGGCAGCCGCCGAACAGGCCATCGATGATGGGGTCGACGTGATCAACTACTCCTTCGGGGGTGACCCGGGCGACCCGTGGGTCCTGGCTCAACACTGGCTCAACGTGCGCAGCGCCGGAATCTTCGTCGCCACCGCGGCGGGGAACTCAGGCCCAGAGCCGGGCACGGTGGGCTCGCCCGCCAACGCGCCGTGGATGCTCACGGTGGCCAATGCGACTCACAATCGGCAAATCGTCAACTCGTTGGAAGACCTGAGCCCGGAGGGTCCCTCCGATATCCGGGGGAAGGGCTTGACAATCGGTTACGGTCCCGCCGAGATTGTCTACGGCGGCCAATGCTTGACCGCCTTCCCGCCGGGTACGTTCGACGGCGAGATCGTCGTCTGCGACCGTGGATCGATCGGCCGGGTCGAAAAGGGAGAGAACGTCCTATCGGGAGGGGCCGGAGGCTTCGTCCTGGCCAATACCGCCTTCGACGGCGAATCGACCGTGGGGGACGCCCACGCCCTCCCGGCGGTCCACATTGGGGCCGCGGACGCACAGGTTCTGAAGAACTGGCTGGAGAGCGGAACCGTCCAGACGGCCACGATTTCGGGCTATCGTCTCGACGAAGCACAGGCGAACGGGGATATCATGGCTGCTAGCAGCAGCCGAGGGCCGAATATCGTCCCGTCCATACTGAAGCCCGACGTCACGGCGCCGGGCACGGATATTCTCGCCGCGGTCGAGTCGCAAGCCGGCTTTCCCGGAGCTCCGCCCGAGTATGATTTCCTCTCGGGGACATCGATGGCCAGCCCACACGCTGCCGGCATAGGGGCCCTGGTCCTGGCCCTTCATCCAGACTGGACCCCGGCTGAGGTCCAATCGGCCATCATGACCGCCGCCGCTAACCAGGATGGGATGCTGCAGGAGGACGGCACGACGCCGGCCAGCCCTTTCGACCGCGGTTCAGGCCGCGCCTACGCCGCTGCCGCCGTCCAGGCCGGCCTTCTGCTGGACGAGACGGCGGACGACTTCACCAACAGCAATCCATCATTGGGCGGGAACCCGACGGAGCTCAATCTGGCGAGCTTGGCGGACGAGCGCTGCGTGAGGACCTGTTCGTGGGTGCGTGAGCTGAACAACAGCGTGCCGTACACGGTGACGTGGGACGTCGTGATCGCACCTACGTCGGAGATGAGCCTGAGCGTGCGCCCCGCACACTTCGAGCTAGCACCCGCTTCCTCTCAGGTCATCACCGTGGAGGCCGACGTGACTGGGCTACCCAGCGACGGCAGTTACGCCTTCGGCGGCTTCACGCTGGAGCCCACTTCCGCCCTCACGGAGCCGGCACGAGCTTTCTTCCCTGTCGGAGCGAAGCCGTCGCCCATCTTGCTCCCTGAACTGGTATCCGTGGATGCGCACCGAGATGCCGGATCAGCGCCGTTGGAGAACATAGACACCGGGCATCTCAGCGGATTGATTGTCCATGCCTACGGGATGGTGTCGACGGATGAGACCTTCTCAGTGTCGGAGGTGCCCCGCCTGAGCTTCCCGGCAATTTTCTTCCAAGAGGGCGTCTACACCACGACGGTCGAGGTTCGACCAGAGAGCCCACGGCTAGTGGCGGAAATCCTTGAGACCACATCGCCCGATCTCGATATGCTGGTGGTGTTCGACTCCGACGGCGACGGCGTGCCGGAGCTGAGTGACGTCGACGAGAGAACCTGCCAGAGCGCCTGGGTCGGCTCTTTGGAGTCCTGCGACATCGCAGCACCCACTCCGGGCACGTGGTTCGTGCTGGTGGCGAACTACGAGGCTTCGACGCGTTCATCAGATGACGTCACGCTGGCGGCGGTGACCGTTCCGAGTCTCGACGTGGGAAACCTGAAGCTGGAGACCCTGTCGGGGGCTCAGTCAGCGGCCAAGGTCCAACCGCTTCTGGCCTGGAACGAACCTTCGTTGGAGCCAGGCGATCGTTGGTATGGGGCTCTGGGCTTCGGCTCGGGCCCTGGTGCTGGCGACGACATGGGACTGGTGCCAGTGAACATCACCCGCAAAGAGGACGACGTATCGAAGACGGTCACGCCGCACGGTGTCATCAGCGGTACCGAGAGCGTTGTAACGTACACCATCACGATCAGGAATGCGCGGCCAATCTCTGTCTCGTACGTCATCACCGACCAACTCCCGCCCGAATCGACCTTCGGTGGGTTCACGTATGACTCAGGCGCGGTCTACACCAACGGGGTGGTCTCGTGGGCAGGGACGCTCGGTCCGGAAGCACCAAGCGTCCAGGTCGTCGAAGGAGACTCTCCCGTCGGGTACCTACCCCTGGCGGACCTGGGCACGCCCCCGTCCGTGTGCACGGCCGCGTGCGACGAGGCCATGCTGGACGTAAGCAACCTGTATCCCTTCTACTACCTCGGTGAGAGCTACACTGAGCTCTCGATGGTGACCAAAGGGTACCTCATTCCGGGAGGAGGAACCGAGGACGACATCTCCCCGCTCAATCAGAGCTTGCCGGACCCAGGTAGGCCGAACAACACGGTGGCTCCGCTCTGGACGGACCTCGACCTGGCACCCTCCGGCGGGCAGGGGGCAGGCACGTGGTACGCAGATCAAGTGACGGCGGGCGCGGGGACGGGATGGGTGGTGGCCGAATGGGTCGGGGCGCAGGAGTGGAACAGGCCCGGCGTGACACACTCGTTTCAGGTCTGGTTCGACCAGTACTCGGACGATGTCTCCATGGTCTACGGGGCCGTCGACGCGGGCCTGAATACCGGTACGGTCGGGGCCGAGAACTCGCAAGGGTCTTTGGGCGACACGACTTACTTCAACGGGACGGGGACTGCGCCCACCTCGACAACGGAGCTCAAGATTCGAGGCGGGCTCTCACCTGCGACTAGGACGATTCAGTTCACCGCCACGGTCAGCCTCACCCAGTCCCTTACGAACTCGGTGTCCTCAAGCGTGGATGTGCCTTTCTCCGCCGTGGAGACGCACACCGCGATTCTACGGGCACTGACGGAAAGCGTCTACCTCCCGCTGGTCGTGCGGGGACACGCCGATTGATGGATCACCAGCCGGGGACGCCGACTGAATAGGGGGGCGATGCAGGTCCTATGGCCTCAGTCCAGGACCTGCATCGGGGCGAAACTGGCCAGCAAGCGCTTCTCACCGCCCTCCTCGAAATTGACCGTCACAACCTCGTCGTCGCCCTGGGCTCGCGTCTCAAGCACAATGCCCTCGCCAAAGGCATTGTGCAGGACACGCTGCCCCGCCCGGTACTTGAGCCCGGGCGGCTGATCGTCGAAGGTCACAACGGTGCCGCCGTCGGGTTGGTCCCAGGTCGTCTCGCGCTGGCGCTGTCCTCCGTGCTGGTCTCCCGACTGCCCCTCCCAGGAGCCCTTAGTCAGATCCCTGGGGATGTCCTCCAGGAAACGGCTGGGAACCACCGCCTCGCTGCTCCCGTACCGCGTGCGCCGGAAGGCATAGGTCAAAAAGAGCCGGTCCTCGGCTCGGGTCAACCCAACGTAGGCCAGCCGCCGCTCCTCGGCCATCTCCTCAGGCTCATCCAGGGAACGGCTGTGGGGCAGCAGCCCCTCCTCAAGGCCGGTGATGAAGACCACCGGGAACTCGAGTCCCTTGGCACTGTGGAGGGTGAGGAGGGTGGGCGCGTCGACATCACCGCTCAGATTATCGACCTCGGAAACAAGCGCCACGTCGGTCAAGAACTCGGTGAGGGAGTAGTTGGCGTACTCGGCGGCTACGTTCCGCAGCTCCTGGACGTTGGCCCACCGCTCCTCGCCCTCGTCACTCCCGTCGCGCAGGTAGTCGGCGTAGCCCACGTCCTCCAGAACCCGATTGATAAGATCCGCCACGGGCAGCTCTCGTCTCGCCGCGATCCATCCCTCGAGCTTCTCGAGAAAATCGACGACGGCGCTCTCGGCCCGGGTCCAAAGGTCAGGCCCTTCCATCTCGGGGTCCTGGATGTGCTTCAACACACGATAGACCGATGTATCATTCTCCCTCGCGGCGTCCTCAAGCACCGTCCGGGTCTTTTGCCCGATGCCGCGCGGGGGCACGTTGACCACCCGCTCCATGCTCAGATCGTCGTCGGGGTTCTGAATCACGCGGAGGAAAGCCAGCAGATCCTTCACCTCCCGCCGGGAGTAGAAGCGGGTGGCACCGACTAACCGATATGGCAACCCGGCTCGCACAAAGGCGTCCTCCAGGGCTCGGGATTGGGCGTTCGTGCGGTACATCACAGCGAAATCGCCCGGGCTCCTTCCACTCTGAGCCACCAGCCTGGAGATGGTGTCGACGACGAAGCGCGCCTCGTCATCCTGATCATAGGCCTCGTGGACGACGACCTCCGGACCGGCACCGCGCTCGGTGAAAAGCTGTTTGTCCACACGGTCTCGATTATGACGGATGACAGCCTGGGCAGCATTGAGAATCGTCTGGGTAGAACGATAGTTCCGCTCCAGGAGGAATGTCTCCATGTCCTCAAAATCGCTTCGCAGCCGGCGGATGTTGCGGTAGTCAGCGCCCCGCCAACGGTAGATCGACTGATCCTCATCGGCGACGCAGAAGAGGTTCTTGTGCTCCCTCGCCAGCTCTTGGAGCAGCACGTACTGCGCCTGATTGGTGTCCTGGAACTCGTCGACGAGTATGTGCAGGTACTGATCCTGATACTTGGCCAGTACATCCGGTCGCTTCTTGAACATCTGAGCCGTCACCATCAGGAGATCGTCGAAATCGAGAGCGCTGTTGCTTCTTAGCAGGGTCTGGTATCGCTCATAGACGCGCTTGACGATCTCGCCATAGTATGACTGGGCCCCATACGCTTGAGGCGAGACCAGCTCACTCTTCGCCTGCGAGATCGCCCCCTGCATAGAGCGGGGGCGGTACCGCTTGTCGTCTAGGTTCAGGTCGTCCAGCGCCTGCTTGACGAGCTGCCGCTGATCGTCGGTGTCGAAGATCACGTAGTCACGTTCAACGCCGGCGGCTTCGGCCTCCCGCCGAAGGATCCGTGCGCAGGTGGCATGGAACGTCCCGAGGCTCAGACTCCGAGCCCTTGACGGCCCCAGAAGCCCTTCGAGCCTCTCGCGCATTTCCTTCGCCGCCTTGTTGGTGAACGTCACCGCCATCACCTGCCAGGGCGCCACGTCCTGACCAAGGACCAGCCATGCAACCCGGGATGTCAAGACCCTGGTCTTCCCGCTGCCCGGGCCCGCGAGGACCAGGATCGGTCCCGGGGGTGCCGTCACAGCTCTCTCTTGCTGAGGATTCAGTACTTCCAAAAAGTCCATGTACCTTCCGTCCGCTCGTTAGGTGTCGGGCCGCTGCCCGTGCACTTGCTAAACCTGGACGGATGCCCTTAGAAGGGGCAGGCGCGTCGTTGGCATAGGCGGCCCGGGCAAAGTAGAGCCAGCTCCGAAGCATCCGATGGTGTTTCATGCTGGCGCACAGGCGATTATACCATCGGGGGATTCGTTGTCGAGCAAGTCCTTTGTGGTATAATCGAAGATCGTGATGAAAGAAATCCACGCAGAACAACAACCAAGCAGTGCTGAAGTATTGGAGGAGGTCGAACGCCGTAGGGAGACCCGAGGCGAGCAAGGGACCGATGGGAGAAGGAGCCTGGTCGTCGCTGCTGACCGGTTCATCTTCTGGCTCTCCAAGCACTGGTTAGCGGTCTTCAATTCGCTGGCTTTTCTGTACGTAGGACTGCCCTTCCTGGCACCAACCTTGATGGCCCTGGGAGCAGAGGTGCCGGCCTCCCTCATCTATACAGTCTACAGCCCCCTCTGCCATCAACTGCCCCAGCGTTCCTGGTTCTTGTTCGGCCGGCAGGTGTCTTATCGGCTGCCAGAGCTGATGGAGCTGGCCCCGACCGAAGTGACGGACGCGTTCTCCAACGGCTTCATCGGCAACGCAGAGCTGGGGTATAAGGTAGCCTTCTGCCAGCGCGACGCGGCGATCTACGGGGCAATCTTCGCCTTTGGCCTGGTATTCGGCCTGCTCCGCCGCCGTTGGGACGTGAAGCCGCTCACATGGTGGGCCTACGTGCTGATCGGGCTGGTGCCTATGGGGCTTGATGGCGGTTACCAGTTTCTCTCCTATGCCCTGCCCCTCGTCTTTCCGCGCATCTCCCTCCAGCCATATGAGACAACGCCTCTGATGCGCGTCATCACGGGCACGCTTTTCGGTCTAGCGACGGTCTGGCTGGCCTATCCCTACCTCCAATCCTCCATGGAGGACGTCCGCGCAGCCCTAGAGGCGCGTTTCGGATGGACGTAGGGGAGGCCCAGATTTCCCAGTGAAACGTCATCAAGTGAACGGCGTCGTCCAGTATCGCTTCGATGGGCTGGAGGAGATTGAGAACTTGCGCCATGCGATCCTGACGCGCCTTGGGGGTGTCAGTCAGGGCCCATTCGCGACACTCAATCTCGGACACACGGTGGGGGATGACGCAGAGGCAGTCGAGGAGAACCATCGCCGAGCATTGAGGCCGCTGGGAATCCACCCAGACCGGGTCGTCAGCCCCTGGCAGGTACACGGTGCGCGGGTGGAAATCGTTGACAAACAACATCTGGGTACGGTCCGCCCGAAGACAGATGCCTTGCTTACGGTCACCGCGGGGGTACCGCTGATGATGCGCTTCGGGGACTGTACGCCGGTGGTATTGTGTGACCCGGTTCGCCGCGTCGTGGGTATTGCACACGCCGGTTGGCGGGGCATCGTCGCGGGGGTTGTGGAATCCACCGTGCGGACGATGTCGGAGCAACTGGGGTGCAACCCTGACGACGTATGGGCCGGCCTCGGGCCCACCATAGGTCCGTGCTGCTATGAGGTTGGAGCGGATGTGGCAAGGGAGATCGAGGAGGCCTGCCCCGCAGGTTCCCAAGTGATCGAACGGGTGAATGGTCGGATTCACGCCGATCTCCCTTCCGCCGTCGAGGCCCAGCTCAAGCAAGCAGGGATTCGTCGGATCGAACGAACCGGACTCTGTACGTCCTGCCGCGTGGACGAGTTCTTCTCGCACCGCGCCGAGGACGGGCACACCGGACGCTTCGGTATAGTGATCGGATGGCAAGATGAGTGAGACAGCCGCTTCCGTGGATGAGACAGCCGCTTCCCTGGAAGAGAATCTGGCACGCGTACGAGGTCGGATTGCTGAGGCGGCCCTCCGCGCCGGGCGCGCGCCCGAGGAGGTCACGCTGGTCGCCGTCACGAAGACGCACTCGGCAGACGTGGTCCTGGCAGCCTACGAGGCAGGCGCGCGCCACTTCGGTGAGAATCGTCCGCGTGAGGGCATTAGCAAGATCACGGCCCTCGAGCCTTATCTAGACGAAGCGCCTCCCACGTGGCACATGATCGGCCACATTCAGAGTCGGAAGGCGAGGCACGTGGTGGCACACTACGACATGGTCCACTCCATCGACCGGTTGAAGATCGCCCATCGCCTCAGTCGATATGCAGAGGAGGCAGAGACTGAGCTTCCCGTCCTTCTGGAGTGTAATATCTCGGGCGAAGGTTCGAAGTACGGCTTCCCCCTGGAGGGATGGGAGGATGAGACGCGTCAGCAGGCCTTCTTCTCCGCTGTGGTGGAGATCCTGGAGCTTCCAGGCCTGCGGGTGGGAGGTTTGATGACGATGCCCCCCTACGTCGACGATCCCGAGGAAGTGCGCCCCATCTTCGTCAGCCTCCGCCACCTACGCGACGCCCTCCGCGAGCACTTTCCTTCAGAAGATTGGCACCATCTGTCGATGGGCATGACGAATGATTTCGAGGTGGCTGTCGAGGAAGGTGCCACCATGGTCCGCGTCGGCCGTGCCATCTTTGGCCCAAGGGGCTGACCTGGCCCCGATATCTCTGGAGACAGCCCACGCATGGTTAGAACGCTTTTCCGCGTCATAGATATCGCTTTCACGCTCTATTCCTTCGCCATCATCGCCCGTTCGTTGCTCCCGTGGTTCCGAGTCGATCCTTACAATCCCGTGGCGCAGTTCCTGATCCAGATCACGGAGCCGCTGCTGGCCCCGATCCGCCGGAGCATTCCGATGATTGGCGGGCTAGATTTCTCTCCGATGGTGGCCCTGCTCATTCTGTGGTTCATTGAGCAGCTCCTCTATACGCTGCTCCGGTCCTTCGCTCTCTAGTCGCATCCTGCCTTCTGGCGTCGAATAGGCGTACCAGGCCCGGCCTGGCACCCTGGGGTGCGGGCCGGGTGTCCGTTGTGTGGCCACCGGGACTGGCGAGCACTCATTGTCTTTGGGGGGGAGGGGCTGGTTACGGAGGCAGAACGCCACTCAAATTGCGATCCGGCGAGGAACGACTGGTACGTTAGTACTATTGACCGTCGGGGGTCGAAGCTATAGAATGTTCTTAGCCTATGGGACGGCTATCCCGTCCCCCGAGACCTGGTAAAGGTGATCGGTGGTTACCCTCCTTTCGCTATCATGGCCTCCCCTCGGGAGGCCATGATGCTTTCTAGGACTCCCTCAAGACGAGCAGGCGTCGACAGGTGTCACACTGTATCATCTCGCCCTCTCTGAGCCGCCACACCATGCTGGGGGCGACGGTGACGCCGCAGGCTGAGCAGCCGTCACCCCGAATCTGGGCCACAGCTTGCCCACCCTTGAGTTCACGGATCCGCTCGTAGGTATCCAGCGTCCTGGGATCGATGCGCGACACAACCTGCCCCCGTTTCTGTTCAAGGGTCTCCAGGCGCTGGTGAAGCACGTCCCGTTCCGCCTTCAGGTCCTCATGCTGTGCCGCCCTACGGGCCTCCAGATCCCGAAGGTGGGCCCTGGCCGTATCGAGGGCATCCTCCGCCTCCTCACGGTTGATCATCGCGTCGAGGAGGGTTTCCTCCATGCTCTGGCGGCGCCGCTTCAACGAGCTTATCTCTGCCTGGAGGTCAGCGAGCTCCTTGGGGTTCTGTACTTTCCCGCCGTAAAGACGCTTCTCGGAGCGGGATGTCTTCTCGGAGAGGCTCTCGATCTCAAGCTCAAGATCGCGCTGCTTGGTCTGCCACTTGCGCCCTCTTTTCTCGGCCGTCTCAACGTTCTTCCTCGCCGCACGCAGCGCCTTGTCGTCCTCCAGAACAGCCTGTATCTCGGCCAGTCTCCGCCGTTTCTCGTCCCGCTCGCTGTCCAGCTGCTGTAGGCGATAGAGGTCCTCTCCAGTGTCCATCCCTGTCTCCTTGTCATCCTCTGCGATTCAATAGACGCTGCGTCCTCGGGGGTTGCACCGCGCCTCCCGGGACGGCGTTCCGTGGAACGTCCCGCTCTGCTCGCTCTCTTGGGTTCAGTCCGCGCCCTCGGCCCCCTGTTGCCGCCGCGGACGGCCTTCACACGGCCAGCTCACTGCGGCATCTCGGCTGGCATCCCCAGCGCGGATGTCGCAGGCTGCGCCCGATCTACTCCGCCTCCTCCGAGACGGTACCAGCGGGGTCTGGCAGGGGGTGCTCCTCCTCGTACCGGGAGGCCGTACCCGCTGCTCGGCGAACCAACAGAACCGCGGCCGCCGCCACTGCACAGAGCAAGGCAAAGAGCTGCGCGGCAGCGATCGGCCCGATCATCCAGGCGTCGGGGCGGAGGTACTCGAGGAAGAACCGCCCGACGGGATACCCGATCAGGTACGCAAGGAGGATCTCCCCCTCCCTCAGCCGATGCCTGAACTTGTGCGCCGCGACAGCGAGCCCTACGAAGAGCAGCAGGCACCAGACCGACTCATAGAGGAACGTAGGATGGAAGAGGGTCTCAGGGGGATACCGTTCAAGGTCGTCGTAGGGAACGATACGGTGTGCGGGATCGATCACCAGCCCCCAAGGGAGCTCCGTCGGAGGCCCGTAGAGCTCCTGATTGACGAAGTTGCCCCAGCGCCCCACGGCCTGCCCCAGCGCGAGGCCGGGCGCTCCGTAGTCCAGCCATCTCAGGGGCCGAATGCCCGCACGCCAAGCGTAGACAAAGACACCCAGGAGGCCGCCCACGACCGCGCCATAGATGCCAAGGCCACCCTCCCAGATGTAGAGAGCTTCCACGGGATGATCACGGTAGTACGCCCAGCCGACCATGCCTCCCTCGGGGCTGGAAAGGACATGATAGAGTCGAGCCCCCACAAGGCCGAAGATGATGGCCCACGTCAAGGCGTTCCAGACGTGATCCGGGTTGTCCCCGTGGCGGCGGGCACTGGCGGTCGCGTACAGGGCACCCAGGACGACGCCGCTAACGATCAATACGCCGTACCAGTGAATGCCCCAATTCTCGGTGAAGCGGATCAGCAGTGGGTCGACTGGTGGTTTCATGGGGTCTCCCTTCAGGTCAGATGAGCCGGATTATACCACCGGCCAACTCGGTGTGGCAAACAGCGATGGTCACTCCCCTCCGCAAGGGCAGCATCCGCTCGGTCACACGAACACGTGCGGGAAGGTCGTCGACCAGACGTTCTCGGCCCAGGTCTTGATCCTGGGGTCCGACGCCCGTGTGAGACCACGGGATCAAGGGACCAGAGCCCGGCGTCCACGGACCGAGAGCCGGCGCTCGTGCCCTCCAGCCCCCAATGATTCGGACGGGCCTCAATCGCTCGATCCAAAGATGGCGGCGAGGGCTCGGCTCAACCAGAAGACGCTCCATGCGCCCACCAGCAAGCCCACCATGACCAGCTTCTGTTGATCGAGTACCGGTACTACACGCGTCTCGCCTTCGCTCACCTCGATGAAACCAACAGGCGAACTGGTCATACCCCCTCCCCCGCCGCCCCCGGCAGGCAAGCTCTTCTCGGGGACCTCGGCGCGGTTGTCCTCCCACGGGGGGACCTGGCCTGTGCCGACCCCGAACCCGTATCCGATCTTGGCAACGGGAATCACGGACTTTCCCTCTACCATCACAGGTTCGCCGAAGCACGCGTTGACACTGGCGTCGTTCCGCATGGCATCGAATGTATCCAACAACCTCTTGATCTCTTGCTCCATCGTCAGCCCTCCCCTCGTGATCTCATGATCGTAGTCAATCCAAGCATGCCCACCGCAACCCATGCGGCAGCGTAGAACGTACCATCCACTCCCCAACGACTATGCACCACCCCCATAAGCATAGGCCCCAGCGTCTGCCCAAGACGAAGGGCCACCCCGTTGACCGCCATGAAGGCTCCCCTATGCTCCAGGGGCGCCCGACTCGCAAGGAGCGTCTGGAGGCTGGGAATGCTCAACCCCTGCCCAATACCCAGGAGCACGACTGGAACGAAGAGCACCGCTAAGCTCGGTGAGAGGGGCATCGTGACCAGAGAGAACGCATAGCAGACACAGGCCAACTGTAGAAGCATCTTCTCGCCGAGCCAGCCTGCCAGCGTGCCAAGCTGGGATGACGTCACGGCGGTCGCCAATGACATCGCGGACATGCTCAAGCCGATCTCCCAAGACGAAGCCTGGAAGCTCCGCTCCATCAAGAACGGAAGATAGGCCAGGTAGGCTCCGTAGATGATGAAGAAAGCCAGCAGCGTGAGCACGAACAAGATGATGGCTCTGACGTGCTTGACGCTCTCCCAGGCCTGGGAAACATACGCCCCAAGCTTCTGCTCCCTGTCCGGCTCCGGGTTTTCCAGGGCAACCAGGACGATGCAGGCCAGCGGGATCGCCAGGATGGCAAGGACGAAGGGATACTGCCATCCCAGCGCGGTCAGCGCCCCCCCGATGGCCGGGTAGAAGGCGGTGCCCACACTCAAGACGCTGGCGTTGTAGCCCATAGCGGCAGCCCGTTCCTGACCGCAGTAGAGATCACCAATGAGTGTGAGGTAGAGGACGCTCAGAGCGGAAGCACCCACACCCTGTGCGAACCGGAGAATGAGAAGCACAACGAAGCTCTGGGTCAGTGCGCAGGCGGATCCAGCGAGGCCAAAAATGATCAAGGCTGGAACAAGGATCGGTTCTCGGCCCCATCGGTCGACCAGCAGGCCTACAAGAGGCGCCAGGAAGACACCCGGCAGCGTGAAGACGGTGATCAGATTCGCCACCGCTTGCGAAGAGAGGTGAAACGCGCGCCCGATCTCCGGGAAGGCTGGCGTGATGCTCGAGACACCGAGCACGGCCACCAAGGTAATCCCAAAGATGATCAGGAGGTTCGGGTCACGATAGAGCGGCGTGGTCCTCTCCTGTGAGACACTAGGGGACATCGAATCCTCGGGCATCGGGATGATTCGTGTATGGTTACGTGCCGTGATAGAAGACCCGGTAGATGAAGCCCTGAGCGTCGTCCGAGATCAGTAGGCTCCCGTCTGGGGCCGTCATCACATCGACGGGACGGCCCCAGCTAGATCCATTCTGCCGGAGCCAACCTACGGCGAAGTCCACTACCGTTCCAGTCTCGGTGCCTTGCACTGGGACGCGCACCACCTTGTACCCGGTCGGTGTGGTTCTGTTCCACGACCCGTGGAAAGCTACGAACAGGTCTCCTTGGTAGTCCGGCGGGAATTGCTTCCCCGCATAGAAGGTCAGCCCCAGCGGAGCGGAGTGAGCCTGCATCTCCACTGCAGGATCCGTGACGCCCTCGCAGGCCCCCTGGTTGCCGTAATCGGGATCGACGATCCGTCCTGCGTGGCATCGGGGCCAGCCTGCGTCGTCTCCCTCCTCTACTAGATAGATCGTCTCCGGCGGTTGATTGTCCCCCATCCAGTCCCTGCCGTTGTTTGAGGCCCACAGCTGTGACGTCCCAGGGCGGAAAGTGATGCCGACAGCGTTCCGCAGCCCCTCGGCGAAAACCACAGCCTCAGTCCCATCAGGACGATAACGCATCACGGTGGCCCGGCGCTCGTCTTCCTCGACGCATACATTGCACGACGAGCCGACGGAGACGTAGAGGAACCTCCAGTCAGGGCTGAAGAGGACCGTCCTCGTATTGTGTCCGCCAGAGGGCAAGCCCCCAATGACCACGTCCCGCTCCTCAAACTGTCCGTCCCGATCCCGATCGCGCAACCGGAGGATACGCTGGGTCTCACCCACGTAGAGCGAACCATCTTGGTAGAAGTCGATGCTGCTGGGCCCATTGAGACCCTCGGCCGCGACCTCTACAGCATCCGCCACGCCATCCCCGTCCCGATCGGGCAGGCGCACAATCCGTCCAGCTCCTCGCTCGGCGACGTAGATGTGTCCATCCGGACCCACCGACATCATCCGCGGCCCGCGCAGACCGTCGGCAAAGACCGAGATACCGAAACCGGGCGGCAGCCTGATCTCATCTTCTGGCGGGATCACGCGTGTCGCCAGGAGACCAGACGTCTCATCATCCTCCGGCGGCGCCTGGGGCGTGGCCGACGTATCCGGCGGGATCGACGGAAGAGGGAGGGCAGAAGGCGCCGGCGGATGTGAGACTTCGCGGTGAAAGAGTCCCATAACCCGGCAGCCGGTAAGAAGGCTGGCGGTGAGCAAGGCGAGTATCGCAAGTCTTCTTGTGGCTCTTTTCAAGGCTCCCCCAGATCCCTCGGCCTGGCATCGGCACGACCAGGACGTGATGTCCTTGAAGTCCCGCCAGGCATCGGGTGTGCATAGATCCCATCGTTTGCCTGACCCGAGCAGCACGCCTATTATAGGCACGAAAGAGGGCCGAGGCAATGTCCCGGCACAGGACGACGATTGTTGGGCGTTCTCGTGCACGGCACGATGGAACAGGCCCCGTTCGCACGGCGTGTACGGAAAAATCCCGGAGAATGCGTCGTGAGCGACAGCGTAGTGATCACCCGCGAGATCGTCCTCTCCCAATTCGCCGTGGCGTACGGAACGGCGGGTGTGAGCGCAATCCGGAGCGCGGTGCATAGACGCCATCTCTGACAGCGTACCTGGGTTCGGCTGGCGACAGCCCAGAACGCCACCGGTCTGTGATGCCGATCAGCAGGAGAGCCCCGCCTCGGGAGCCTCCTGGCGGCAGACGTGGGTATCAGGCCACATCTCCCGTTCTCCCAGGTAGAGGAGCTTCTCAGTGCAGGCGGCCATGTGGGCGATGGGCCGGTGAAGGCTAGAGGGATGGGCGAGAGCCTCAGGACTGCGAGTGTGGGTAGGACGCGCCGAATCAAACTGGTTCTAACGGGGCTCCTACGCGGCTCCTACGGAGATCTAATTCTGTTGTGATAAACAGTTGTCTGAAGGTAGCTGGGAAGGAGCCGTGGCGCCGGGCCGACAGGGTGACTGGGGATGCGAATAGGTGTGCTGAGGCCCCCTTCGGGCCCTGTGGAACCCTGAAGGGAGCCTGTGCGTCTTAGTTATGGGAGCGTAAGCTGGCTTAGGCAGCGGGGATTGGAAAGGTAGGCTTGTTGTCATGGGTAAGAAGCTGATCATCGGCGTCTTAGCGATTCTGGTCGTGGTGATGCTCGTCTCAGGGAGCTGTCTGGCGGGCGTTCTGCTTGGCCCTCAGGTGAGGAAGCTTGCGTCAAACGGGGAAGAGGCGGAGGTCGCGCCTTCCCTCCTCGGCCCGGGCGATGAGGCAGCGGCGACTCCCTTTGAGGAAGAGGACCGCCCCTTGCCGACCCCCATCCCCGCCGACATCCTGGAGGAGGCAGACGTGGAAGAGCGCCTCGTAGCCAACATCTATGAGCGGGTCGCCCCCTCCGTGGTTCACATCCGGGTTGTCAGGCGCGTCTCGGGCGCGGAAAGGCCCCGGTTCGAGATCCCGGGCTGGCCGGGACTGCCTGAGGGTCCTGACGACTTCTACCAGCGCGGTGAAGGGTCCGGTTTTGTGTGGGACAGAGATGGTCACGTCATCACGAACTACCACGTCGTGCAGCACGCCGAGGAGGTTGAGGTTACGTTCTTCGACGGTTCCACGGTATCAGCGGAAATCGTGGGGACGGACCCAGACTCCGACCTGGCCGTCCTCCGAGTCGACCGATCGGCAGATCGACTCTTCCCGGTGACACTGGCGGATTCGGACGAGGTCTTTGTTGGGCAGCGCGCCATTGCCATTGGCAACCCATTTGGCCAGGAGTGGACCTTGACGACAGGTGTGGTGAGCGCCCTGGGCCGTACGTTGCCGTCTGGCACCAGCAGCTTCAGCATACCGGCGATGATTCAGACCGACGCCGCTATCAATCCGGGGAACTCCGGGGGGCCGCTGCTCGACCGAGATGGAAGAGTCGTTGGGGTGAACACCATGATCCTTTCGCGGGACCAGGTCTCAGCGGGGGTCGGCTTCGCCATTCCGGGTCGCATCGTCGAGCAAGTGGTACCAGTGCTGATTGAGGAGGGCAGCTACACCTACGCCTGGCTCGGCATCGTGGGGCAGGACCTGGAACGCGAGACCGCATTGGCGATGGATCTTCCGGCGGACCAGCGCGGAGCACTCGTGGTTGAGGTCGTCGACGAGAGCCCCGCGGAGGATGCTGGGCTTGAGGGATCGGATCGGCGCATCAGCCAGAACGGGGTCGAGCTTCAGGTTGGAGGTGACATCATTGTGGCTATCGAGGGGCAACCCGTGCGAACGATGGATGACCTGATCGTCTATCTGGTCGAGGAGACTCAGCCCGGGGATCGGGTTACGGTGGATATCCTGCGCGGTGCTCGCGAGATGGCCGTGGAGGTGACGCTGGGCCGTCGTCCGGAGGATCCGTGAGACGGAGCGAAGGCGAGCCCTCCGACAGCGAGTTGACATAATCGGCGAAAGCCATTATAGTGTGCCTAATCTACCGAAAACTGAGGAGCTCTGCCACCCAGGTAGAGCTCTTCTAATGTCTCTCATATACGTTTCCTATGGGACTCCAATGGGCCTATGACATACTCAGTGCATAGTAGAAGTGAAGTAGAAGTCAAGTCACTGAGTCGGGCGGGTTGGAGGAGAAAGCACTTGGCCAGATGCGGCCATCAAGTTCCAAATAGGCGGAGCGCGAATAAGGTCACAGGGTAACGATACCGATCAGCAGGCTGAGTTATTGCATTAAGGCCCGACTTCTTGAGAAGCCGGGTTTCTTGTCCCTTGGGGTTTCCCAGGCTTTGCCATTACCATCGTCCTGAATGAGTCGTCGCAAACGCCAAGGATGAGATTCGGTTCACAGATGATTCGTCAGGTGTGGTCGCAGCTAGGGAATCATCGGACCTGAAACCGTTGGGGTGGGTCGGAGATAGAAGGACATTCGCGGTTGGGTCGGTGATTCGGATGCGAGGTTAGACACACCGTACGAATCAAGGAGGACTCTAGTGTTAGAGAGATACGATATTGAGGAACAGTTCGAAGACATCGGATGGCTCCTGGACGAAGCGGAGGAAGAAGGCTACCTCACGCTAGATCAGATCATGGAGGCCTTCCCTGAGGCTGAGGAGGACCTCTCCGAGTTGGAGGGCTTTTTCACGTATCTGCACGAGCAAGGTATTCAGGTCGTCGAGAACGAATCAGAGGCCCTGGAGCCCGATTTGGAGGGCGACGTTGTAGAGGAAGGCAGGGACGAACCAGCGCCATCTGATCTAAGCGAGATCTCCATCGACAATGCCGTCAGCCTCTATTTCAAGGAGATGGGCCGCGAGCCACTCTTGACTCGAGAGGAGGAGGTCCAGCTCGCGAAACGGATGGAGCGTGGGCAAGAGGCGCAGAAGGCGCTCGAGAAGAACGGTCACGATCCGGAGAGGCGAGAGGAGCTTGAGCTCCATATCACTGACGGCAAGGAGGCGCGCAGCCACTTGATTCGGGCCAACACCCGGTTGGTGGTCAGTATCGCCAAGCGGTACCGCGGGCGCGGGCTGTCCTTCCTCGACCTCATTCAGGCGGGCAATATCGGGTTGATCAAAGCTGCCGATAAGTTTGACTATGAGCGCGGGACCAAGTTCGGCACCTACGCCACCTGGTGGATTCGACAGTCGGTCGCGAGGACGTTGAAGCAGCAGGGGCGGAATATCCGTATCCCGGTTCACACAAACGACCGGATCCGGAAGCTGTATCAGGTAGCCTCGCGGCTCGAGCAGGACCTGGGCCGCAGACCCACCCCCGAGGAGATTGCCGAGGAAGTGGATCTGGAGCCGGAGCGGGTTCGCTGGCTAATGGGCGTCTCTCAGCGCCCGCTGTCCCTTGAGAAGCCAATCGACGAGGATGGGGAGAGCGAATTCGGGGATTTCCTTGAGGACGAGGACACACCCTCTCCAGCGCAGCGGACGGAGATGCATCTGCTGCACGAGGATCTTCAGGATGCCCTGAGCACGCTGACGCCGCGCGAGGTACGTGTGTTAAGGATGCGGTTCGGCCTGGGCGGCGCGGACACGTACACGCTCAGGGAGGTTGGCGAGAAGCTGGGCGTCACGCGGGAACGGATCCGGCAGATCGAGGGGAAGGCACTCAAGAAGCTTCGCCATCCCCGCTACCGACGCAAGCTGCGGCCCTATTTGAGCTAGGACGACGACGCTGCAGCGGCAGCGGCTTCCACCAAGATGACCTGCGTAGACCGGCATCCTGGAACAGCCTTATTGGCTATGTCGGCACAACAGCGTTAGATAATGGACTCAGAGACCCGATGTCTTTGTTGGAGGGGCAGAACCGCCTCCTCCGGCAAGGCCTCGGGTCTCAGTCTTGTGTTTCTTCGCAGGTCCGGATGACCGCCGGCCCGGCCCCGTGTGTCCTGGATTCCGCCCACGGTGGTCGGTTTGATCAGTTCGGCGGGCAACTCGGCGGGTCCGCGCCTGGCTGCGCCGACGGATGAAGTTGAAACTATGCCTGATCGTGCTAGAATCCCGGGCATGCTGAGCAAGATACGGCAAGACGGAATGTCTTCATCGTAGCTCGTCTTCTCAACCCGCGGTGATGGACGGTCCCCACGTGGGACAGGCTTTGCCACCGACCCGAAGGTGCCGGCCTTCCGTTCACCGCTGGAACTGCAAAGGAGGTTATGCATGATTGACGTCAAGAATGTGACCAAGTCGTACGGGCCGATCGAGGCGTTGCGGGGCGTGAGCTTCGACATCGCCCCAGGGGAGATCGTCGGGCTGCTCGGCCCCAACGGCGCGGGTAAGACAACGACCATCAAGATTCTCACCGGGAGCCTGCAGCCCGACGATGGCACCGTGGTGGTCAATGACCGGGACGTCCTCGAGCACACCCGCGAGGTTCAAGCGCAGATCGGCTACTTGCCCGAGACTGCTCCGCTCTACCCGGAGCTGACGGTCCAGGGCTACCTCAAGATGATGGCCGAGCTGCGCGGCATCCCCGAGGAGGATCGGCGTGCTCGCCTATCGGAGGCCGTCTATGCAACGGGACTGGATGAGCATCTCAGGCGTCCCATCGGTGAGCTGAGCAAGGGCTTCCGCCAACGCGTGGGACTCGCCCAAGCCATCGTCCACAAGCCCCGGCTCCTCATTCTGGACGAGCCGACCATCGGCCTGGATCCGACCCAGATGGTCGAGGTGCGGCGTCTGATTCGCCGCCTGGCCGAGCGGAGCACGGTCCTCTTGTCGACCCATATCCTTTCGGAGGTCGAGGCGCTGTGCGACCGCGTCATCATCCTTATCAGCGGCTGCATCAGGGCTGACGCGGAGCTCTCGGAGCTGGCCTCCACGTCGGACGCCATCCTGGTCCTGACTGAGGACGTGCCCGGCGTGGCGGCGACACTCTCCGCTCTCCCCGAAGCACAAGATGTCGAGAGGATGCAGGGGCAAGTGGACGGCGGACAGACTGGATTCCCGGCGTATCGCGTCCTGGGCAAGGACGGGGCGGCCGATCTCTGCCCGGCCATGTTCGACGTGGCACGCGAGCAGGGCTGGCCTGTGCGCGAACTCCGGCAGGATGTGCGAACCCTGGAGTCCGTCTTCAACGAGTTGGCTACGACGTCATAGCATTCAGTTTCGATTTCGGAGGTGTTGCGACTGTGAAAAGAGTGCTCTCAATCACACGTAAGGAATTGGAGGGATACTTCGGCTCGCCGATGGCCCTCATATTCGTGGGCGTCTTTCTGGCGGTCACTCTCTTCTCTTTCTTCTGGGTCGATACGTTTTTCGCCCGCGGGATAGCCGATGTGCGCCCGCTCTTCCGCTGGGTGCCCGTGCTGATGATCTTCCTCGTCGCCGCCTTGACTATGAGGCAGTGGAGCGAGGAGGAGAGATCGGGCACGCTGGAGGTGCTCCTATCGCTGCCCGTCTCACCGATCCAGCTCGTGCTCGGCAAGTTTCTGGCCGTGATGGCGCTGGTAGGCGTGGCCCTGGGATTGACCATCTTCCTGCCGATCACGGTCGAGATGATGGGCAACCTGGACTGGGGACCCGTCGCCGGGGGATATCTGGCAGCCCTTCTGCTAGCTGCCGCCTACACAGCGATTGGGCTCTTTGTATCCTCCCGCACGGACAATCAGATCGTGGCGCTGATCCTGGCCGCCCTCCTCTGCGGTCTCTTCTACCTTATTGGGACCCGGGGCGTCACAGAGTTCTTCGGCGACGCCGTCGCCGAAGTGTTACGCGCCATCGGCTCGGGCAGCCGCTTCGAGAGCATCGAGCGCGGCGTCGTCGACCTGCGGGATCTCCTCTACTATGTCTCTTTGACCGGTATCTTCCTGACCCTCAACAGCGTCTCGCTGCACGCCAAGCGCTGGAGCACCGGAGAAAGGACGCGGCCCTACCGCTTCGCCGTGAGAATCACGGCGATTCTGGTCGTCGTGAACCTGGTGCTGGTGAACGTATGGGCCTTCCCGCTCCAGGCTCAGGCGCTGCGGCTCGACCTCACGGAGAGCCGGCAGTACACCCTATCGCAGACCACGCGGGATCTGCTGGCGACCCTCCAGGAGCCGCTGCTGGTGCGCGGTTACTTCAGCGAGAAGACACACCCGCTGCTGGCCCCACTGGTTCCGGAGATCCGCGACATGCTGCGCGAGTATGACGTGGCCGCTGGGGACAAGATGGAGCTGATGGGCCCGATACCCGTCGAGCGAGGCGTTTT
>CAZIWL010000056.1:0-26102 GCA_964542755.1 uncultured Anaerolineales bacterium | reverse complement strand
CTTGAAGGATCGCGAGATCCCGTCCTCCGCACCCCATCCCCATACCCCTTCGTGTTCTTCGTGACCTTCGTGCCCTTGGTGGTTCCCGGGCGGGCCTACTCCCCACTCCCACCCTCCGCCAAATAGGACTCCACCGTCATCCCATTCTGCAAAATCTTGTGAATCGGACACTGATGGGACACCCGGTACAACCGCTCCCGCTCCGCATCAGACAGCTCTCCCCTCAACGCAATCGCCTCGTCAATGTGCTCCTGATACGTCTCGATATCCTCACACTCTGCACAATCCTCGGCGAAAATCCGATCGTACGTCATATCAAACGAAACCTCGTGCAGCTCAATCCCATGATGGTGTGCATACGTGTGGAGCACAATCCCCGTGCACGACCCCAGGCTCAACATCATCATCCCATACGGTGTCAGCTCGTGGACGTGATGGACCTCCTGCAGCTCCTCGGACTCAGGCCTATGCGGATCCGCTGCCTCCACGGTCGTGATGAAGTCTCGATCCTGCGTTACAACGACGCGCTCTCCCATAGCTTCCTCCCTATTGATGTCGTCTACGATGAGCAAGAGGCCAGCCACACAGTCCGTCCCCGGCTGGCCCCCCGATCCTGATCACCTTCAAGTCCTACTTCCTCTTCACGTCAATGTGAACTGTCTTCGCCCCTTCATCCTCTTCCTCCGATGGACAGAGCTCACATTCCGCGCTCTCCGCTTCATTCAACACACACACACAGCCTGCCCTATCTGGATGACGGCAGATCAGCGTCCGCCGCAGCACGCCCCGTGAATACGAAAAGTGCTGCTCACACTCCACGTACGGGCAATCGCAGACCACCTCGACGACCTGTCTCGCACTCACTCGAAACCTCCCTTCTAGCCGGCTCTCCCTCACCTCGACAAACACCACCCCTAAGCGTCACCGCCGATCCGACCTGATGTGCGTCGACAATCCTAGGTAGGCCTCCGCCGCCTCGGCCTCTGTCTCGGAAAGGGTGGGATGGGGATGGATCGTCAGCGCCAGATCCTCGGCCACGGCTCCCATCTCCACCGCGAGGGCTCCTTCTGCGATCAGATTCTCTGCGCCCCGACCCACAATACCCACACCCAGCACCCGATCCGTCTCGGCGTCCAAGACGAGCTTCGTTAGACCCGAGGTCTCGCCCATCGTCAACGCCCGTCCTGAAGCGGTCCATGGGAAGCTCCCAATGCCGACCTCGCGCCCCTGTTCCTCGGCCTCCGACTCCGTCATCCCACACCAGGCAATCTGAGGATCAGTGTACACCACCGCCGGCAGGCACCGCACGTCGAAGGCTGCCGCCTTGCCCTCGATCACATCCGCCGCCGTCTTCCCGTCGCGCATCGCCTTGTGCGCCAGCATCGGCCCGCCTATCACGTCGCCAGCCGCAAAGATCCGATCGTCGTCCGTACGCCGCTGCTCGTCCACAACAATGAAGCCGTCCTCGTCGACCTGAACGCCCGTGTGCTCCAACCCCAGGTCCTGGGAGTTGGGCCGACGCCCAATTGCCACCATCACTCGGTCGAACCTCTGCTCCCGGTCCTCCACGTCGCCCTCGAAGCGGACCGTTACGCCATCCTCGCCCTCTTCCATGGACTCGACGGTGGTGTTCAAGTGTATTGCCTCGAGGATCCGCTTCAGTCTTCGAGCGAGGTGCTTCACCAGGTCCCGGTCCATGCCAGGCAGGATCTCGTCCGTCATCTCCACGATAGTGACTCGACTGCCCATCTCGGCGTACGCCGAGCCTAGTTCAACGCCGTTGTAGCCTGCACCCACCACCAGCAGCGACTCCGGGATGTCCGGCAGCGCCAGAGCGCCCTTCGAGCTCATAATCCTGCCCCCGTCGGAGAACTCGGTTCCCGGCAGCGGCACTGGTGTCGAACCGGATGCCAGAATGGCGTGGTCATACTTCACGTGCGCCACGTCCGCCTTCTCACCCTGCAGCCGCACCTCGTCGGAGGTCTCAAAGACCGCGCGGGCCTGGATGATTTGTATCTCCCGCTGCTTCGCCAGCTGCCCCAGTCCGTTCACCAGCCGTTTGATCACCAGGTCCTTGCGCTCGCGCAGCGCATCTACGTCGATCTCGAAGTCGCCGTAGTTGAGACCCCAGCTCCGCGCTTCCCGTCCGTCGTGAATCAACGTGGCGAACTCCAGGAGCACCTTGGCAGGGATACACCCTCGCAGCAGGCACACGCCCCCGAGCCGCTCCTCCTGATTGATCAGAGTCACCTCAAAGCCCAGGTCGGCAGCCCGAAAGGCCGCTGCATAGCCGCCGGGCCCTCCCCCTATGACCGCAACCTCGGTCTCCAGCGTCTGCTCTCCCATCACCATATCGGACACCCCCTAGACCGTCTGCGCCTCACGCAACCCTTCGTCGCCCCATCCCCCTGAGGAGACGCCGCACGGCCCCAACTCTCGACCTTGTAGCACGAGAAAACGCTACATGGTCAACAACAGACGTTCCGGCGTCTCCAGAGCCTCCTTGACCACCCCCACGAAGCGGGCCGCGTCGGCGCCGTCCACCACCCGGTGATCGAAGCACAGCATCAGCGGCAGCATGTAGCGGGGTTCCGTCTCGAACGTACCCTCCTCGTCCCGCCGCACCACCGGCTCCCAGCGCGCCCTCGCCATTCCCAGGATAGCCACCTCCGGGAAATTGATGATCGGGAAGAACGCGGTGCCGCCGAGGATACCGATGTTCGTGATCGTGAACGTTCCGCCCTGTAGCTCGTCTAGTGACGCCTCACCTGACCTCGTCCGCTGGACCATCTCGTAGAGCTCGATGGACAACTCCCTGATGCTCTTTCGATCGACGTCGCGAATGACCGGCACCAACAGGCCGCGGTCTGTATCCACCGCGATCCCCAGGTGGTAGTACTGCTTGAGAATGATCTCCTCAGACTCCGGGTCCAGACTCGCATTGAAACGCGGATGTTGCTTCAGCGCAGCCACCACAGCCTTCATCGCCAGAACCGTGGGCGTCAGCCGTCCGCCCTCCCCCTCGATTTCCGCCTTGTGCCGCTCGCGGAACCGCTCCAGCGCCGTGATGTCCACCTTGTCTTGATGATTGACGTGCGGCACCTGCGACCAGGACAGCGCCATCTGCTTCGCCGTGGCGCGGCGGACCGACCGGAGCGGAATGCGCTCAACCTCCCCCCAGCGCTCGAAATCCGGTAGCGACGGGACCCTCCCGTGCGGAATTACCTCTGGCACCTCGACCAGCGTGGCCCGAGCCGCCCTCTCCTCGCCCCCAGCTGCCCCTTTCTCCTCCCGCTCCTCCCTCTCGGCAAAAGCCCGCACGTCCTCGGACGTCACCCGTCCGGCGGGCCCGCTGGGGGGTACCTCGTGCAGATCCACGCCCAGCTCCCGCGCCAGACGCCGCGTCGACGGGGCCGCCGGCACGGGCCGCTCGCGATCGTGCGGGACCTCCTCCTCGCCCTCAGCAGCCCCAGTCTCGGCCTCTTCTTCCTCAGGAGCCTCAGCCTCCCCCTCTTCGTCCTCGGGTGGCGGCTCCTTCTCCACCTCCGCGGGTTCTTCCTCCTCCTGGCCCTCGGCGGGAGCCACCTCGCCCTCGGCAGGAGCCTCCTCCCCGCCGCTGAACCTCATAATCTCGTCCCCCACGTGGACCAGATCCCCCGCCTCCACCTCAATCCCAGTGACCTCTCCCGTGTAAGGCGACGGAATCTCTACCGAGGCCTTGTCCGTCTCGACGACGACGATATCGTCTCCCTCCTCCACCTCGTCGCCCACCGACACGAGCACCTCGATAATCTCGCCCTCGTGGATCCCCTCTCCCAGGTCCGGAAGCTTGAATGTTCGAGCCATCTTCTCGCCGCCTCCCCACTACCGCCCTCCGCTCAAACCATCGTTCCCAACGGCACTGCTCAAGAACGCCGCCCAGCTTGGCCTTCGTCGCGCCTTGGTGACAATGTCCCCCAGGTTTCGCCAACCCTATGCCACTGTCGCAAGCGTCTCGCGCGTCGCCTTCAGCACCCGATCGGCGCTGGGCAGATACACCTTCTCGTAGGCAAAGAGGGGGATCACCACATCGTACCCCGTCACCCGGCGCACAGGCGCCTCCAGATACCAGAACGCCTTCTCCACCAGTCTAGCCACGATCTCAGCGCCAGGACCGAAGCTCCGCGGCGCCTCGTGCACGATCACCACGCGCCCCGTCTTCTTCACCGATTCGACGAATGTCTCGTGATCGAGAGGTGAGATCGTCAGAATGTCGATCACCTCCGCCTCCACGCCGTCCTCTTCGCGCAGCCTATCCGCCGCCTCCAACGTGGGTCGCATCATCGCGCCGTAGGAGATCATCGTGACGTCGCTCCCCTCACGGACGACCCGGGCCTTCCCCAGCGGCCACGTCTCCTCCTCCTCCGGCACCTCCTCCCGGAAGGCCCGGTAGACCGCCTTCGGTTCGTAGAAGATCACCGGGTCCGGGTCGCGAATGGCGCTGAGGAGCAAAGCCCGAGCATTGCGCGGCGTCGACGGGATGACCATCTTGAGACCAGGCGTGTGGGCCCAGTACGCCTCCCGGCTCTCCGAGTGATGCTCCAGAGCCCGCACACCCCCGCTGTACGGCGTGCGCAGCACCATCGGGACCGTGTAGGCGCCCCGCGACCGCCAGCGCATCCTTGCTGCGTGGGCCTCCAACTGCTGAAAAGCCAGGTAGCTGAACCCCGAGAACTGGATCTCCGCCACCGGGCGCAGGCCTGAAATCGCCATACCGATGGAGGTCCCCACGATGCCCGCCTCCGCCAGGGGCGTATCCATCACCCGCTCTTCACCGTACGCCTCCAGGAGTCCTTCCGTCACCCGGAAGACCCCTCCGTCAACCGCCACGTCCTCGCCCAGGACGATGACGCTCTCATCCCGTTCCATCTCCTCGTGGAGGGCGGTGTTCAAGGCATCCACCATTGTCATCTTAGCCATCGGTTCCCTCCTTGGCCTGCAGCTCGTCTGCCAGCTCCTCCCGCTGCTCCTTCAGATACGGTGGCATCTCGGCGTACATATGCTCGAACATGGAGAGCTCTTCGCCCTCAAGCTCCTTCATCCGCCTCTCTGCCGCGTCCACCGCGTCCTGGATCTCCGCCTTGATCTCCTCCTCTGTCTTGGCGATGTCGTCGTCAGAGAGCAGGCCCTTGTTCTTCAGGTACGTCTGGAAGCGATGAAGGGGCTCACGCTTCTGCCACTTCTCGACCTCCTCCTCCTCGCGGTATCGCTTGGGATCATCCGCCGTGGTGTGCATTGACAACCGATACGTGATGCACTCAATCATCGTCGGTCCTTCGCCGGCGCGCGCCCTCTCCGCCGCCTCCTCGGCCGCCGCGTACACAGCCAGAATGTCGTTCCCGTCCACCTGCAGTGCTGGGACGCCCTGGCCCAGCGCCTTCTGCGCCAATGTCTTGGAGTTGGTCTGATGCGCGCGTGGAACGGAGATGGCCCACTGGTTGTTCTGGCAGACGAAGATCGTCGGTGTCTTCCACACACCGGCGAAGTTCAGCGCCTCGTGGAAGTCCCCTTCCGACGTTGCGCCGTCCCCGAAGAACGTCACCACCAGGTCGTCCTCCCCCCGATGCTTGATCCCGTAGGAGAGCCCTACGGCATGGAGAGGCTGCGTGCCCACCGGGACGGCCACCGGAAGGTTCCGCGTGCCCTCAGGGATCTCGTTCCCCTGGTAGAAGCCACCGTAGACGAGCAGAAAACTCTCCATCGATTGACCGCGCCAGAGCGAGGCTGCCTGCTCACGGAAGGAGGGCACCATCCAATCAGTATCGCGCAGCGGCGCCACAATCCCCATCTGGGCCGCTTCCTGGCCCTTGACCGGCGCAAACGTCCCGATGCGCCCTTGCCTCTGGAGCTGCAGCATCCGCTCGTCAAACCGCCGGGCCTGCAGCATCACCCGATGAAGCCTTAGGAGCCGCTCCTCAGGAATGTCCGGCTCGAGGTCCTCGTCCAGCAGGTTCCCGTCCTCGTCCAGGATAGATAGGTATTCCACCTGGTAAGGCAGGTCCACCACCTCTCTCGGCATCAGTCCCCCTTCCGCACGAGCCCTCGTGCGCCGTTGTTCTCGCCAGGTGGGAACAACGCCCACCCACCTGGCATCTCATCACATGATCTCGGCCCGCAGCGCCTCCACGTCCTCCTGCCCCAGTTCGTTCAACGGCTGCTTAACCAGCGGTCCCGCCTTCAGCGCCGGCACCTGTTCCTCATAGCTAGGAACCGACGAATCTCGATACAATACGCCCAACGGGATCCGCTCACCCCATTCCTGCGTCTTCGCCCACGCTGCGTCCCAATCCGTTGGATCGTACCCCTCCTCGTCCTCCAACTTGTAGACCCGATCCTTGTAGAATCCATAGGCGTACGATCGGTTCCACGTCACGCACGGCTGCATCACGTCCACCAGCGCGTATCCTGGGTGGTCCAACGCCTCGCCGATCAGCCGAGCCAGATGCTGGAGCTCACCGGAGTACCCGCGGGAGACGAACGTCGCCCCCAATGTCATCGCCAGCGCCGGCGGGTTCACCGGTCGCTCGATCGATCCGGCCGGCGAGGTGGGCGTCCGTTTCCCTTTCTCGCTGGTCGGCGAGTACTGCCCCTTCGTCAGGCCGTAGATCCGATTGTCCTGGATAAGGTCCACCAGATTGACGTTCCGCCGCACCGTCTGCACGAAGTGATTCATCCCCTCATTGAAGCTGTCGCCATCGCCGTGGACGGCCACAACAGGGAGTTCGTGATTCGCCAGTCGTGCACCCGTCGCCACCGCCAGCGTCCGTCCATGCAGGGTGTGAAACCCCGTGCTCCGCATGTAGTGGGGCAGTTTGCTTCCGCACCCGACGCCGGTGACAAAAAAGACCTCGTGAGGTGCCAGGTCGCGCTCGGCCAGCGCCATCTTGATGGCGCTGAGGATAGCATAGTTGCCGCATCCCTTGCACCACGTGGGCAGTGTATCCGTGTTGAAATCCATAAGCGATACCATCTCACACCTCCTGATCCACATGAGCGACGATGTATTCAGGGCTGAAGGCCCGACCGTCGTACTTCCGAATCGATCCGTCCACGGATAACCCCGTCCGCGCCCGGATGAGCGTCTCCAGTTGGCCGGTCACGTTCCCCTCCACCACAATCGTCCTATTGCCCTGCTCCAGAGCCTCCTCGGCCTCAGGGGGGAAGGGATGGAGTGTCGTGAAGTGAAGCATATTGGCGCGGCCCGGGTTCTGTCCATTCAGTCGGTCAACGGCTTCTCGCACCGGCCCGAACGTCGAGCCCCAACAGACTAGCGTCATCTGCGCATCCTCCGGACCGAAGCGGTGCGGGCCGTCCACCTCTCCCGTCATGCCCTCCATCTTCCGCATCCGCTTTTCCGCCTGCTCGATTCGATTACCGGCGTCCTCGCTCACGGCACCAAATTCATCGTGCTCATTCGCCGTCGAAACCCACACCGCGTTGGGATGCCCGGGCGTCGCCCGCGGCGAGATGCCCGACTCCGTCACCCGATACCGCTTGTACGGTTCCTCCAGTTGATCCAGGTCCTCTTCCGTCAAGAGCTCTCCACGGTCGATCTCCACCTCATCGAAGTCCAGCGCGTCCGCCTCCACGGTCCGGAAGGCGGCTGCCAGGTAGTGATCGCTCATGACCAGCGTCGGGGTTTGATACCGGTCGGCCAGATTGAAGGCTTGCCACCCGACGCGGAAAGAATCCTCGATGGTCCCGGGTGTCAGGATGAAGCGCGGGAACTCACCCTGTGACGCATGCATCATGAAGAGCAGGTCCGCCTGCTCCGTTCGCGTGGGCAACCCGGTTGCCGGACCCGGACGCTGGGCATTGTAGATCACCACGGGGGTCTCCGTGATCCCCGCCAGCCCCAGGGCCTCCACCATCAACGAGAACCCTCCGCCGGACGTGGGGCACATGACCCGCGCGCCCTGGTAGGCCGCCCCAATCGCCATATTGATGGAGCTGATCTCGCTCTCAGCATGCTTGATCACCGCGCCATACTCATCCGCGTGCGCCGCGAACCAGTGCAGCACGGGGGATCCGGGTGTCATCGGGTACGTGGCGACGAACCGACATCCTCCGGCCAGCGCCCCCATGGCGAAGGCCTCATTGCCGTTGAGGATCATCCGGGCCGGGGCGTCGGGCACTGCGTCGATCCCGAACGGGAAGTCATCCTGGACCGCTTGGGAGGCATCTACGCCTGCTTCAACGGCCCGCAGGTTCGCGTCGATGACTTTGTCCCCCTTGGCCGCGAAGTTATCGCGTATCACGCTCTCCAAATAGCTCGGGTCGAAGCCCATCAAGCCAGCGGCCACGCCGAATGCCACCGTGTTCCTCATGATGGCCCGCCCACCCTTCTCCTCAGCCAGTTTCGTGAGGGGCACGGGGAAGAAGGACACCCCGGAACGCCTGAGATCCTCTGGGATCTCCTCGCCTTCCTCGTACACGACGGCGCCGCCGTCCACCACATCCTCAGTGTGCCGGCGCACGGTCTCCATGTCGAGCGCGAGCACCAGATGCACGGGCTCGGCGTGGGATACCAGTGGATCGGAGGAGATTCGGATTGAGAAGAAGTTGTGTCCGCCTCGGATTCTCGAATAGTAGTCAGGGAGCCCAAAGGCGTAAAGCCCACCCCGGGTCAGGGCCTTGGCGAATCCGGCCCCGCTGGACTCCAAACCCATCCCGGCCTCGCCGCCGATACGGATGGTAAGCTCGTTGTTCGACTCGGTCGACATCGTCTCTCCTTGTTGGGTAATGGTTTGCGGTGGCAGACCCTCTCATCCGCGGATCGTGGACCGCGATCCACACGCGGAATCAAGGACCCCATCGCAGCGGGACGGCGCCCATCAACGTGGAGCAGCGCCAGGGTTCCACCAGGCACGACCCACACGCGACATAGCGCCCCTATTCTAGCATAGAAACCGTAACCTTTATGCTGCGCTTCGTTGCAGCCACGTTTGTCTTTGGTTGGAGAAGGTTGGAAACGGGTTGGACTCGGGGTCCAAGCGAGGGTTAGAGCGTCAGGATCTGATACCCCTCCTCCGCATACGTCATTAGACTGACGTGCCCTGAGGCGTCGTACACCAGACGCAGTCCCTCCTCAGCTGCAGCCTCCACCGCCTGGGCCTGTACGGCACAGGCCTTGCAGACGGCGTCGATCAAACCCATCTCTCTGACCTTACGGTAGAGATTGTGCCGCCCATGGTCGGGGTTCGGCAGTTCGTGCAGCCAATGCGGCGCCTCACCCTCCAGGACGATCTTGGCGTCGCCCCCTCGGGACGCAATATCCAGAGCCCACAGGAACGTATGGGTCATGCGACAAGGCATGTCCAGGCCGCCCAAGAGAACCAGCACGATTCTTTCTTTCATAGAACCTCCTCGACTAAGCAGGCTTCCCCACTACGGTCATGTAGATCGCACTCTCACGTTCCCCGTCCACCCCAAGGAGCGCGTTCGCCTCCTCATCATAGAGCGCGGCGATCTGACAGCTCCCCAGTCCTAGCGCTACCGCGGCCAGAGCTACGTTCTGCGCGATGTGCCCAGCATCTAGGTAGACGTACCGGTAGGCCCGCTGACGATACTTCCATGTCGAACGCTCAAAGACGGCCGTCCACACAAAGACTACCTTTGCCAGACCCGCCATGCGCTGATCCAGCGCGGCGCGGGCGATCTCCCGACGGAAATCGCCTTTCTCCAATTGCTCAAGCTGGTGACCGCTGACGTCGTAGTGATAGATGCCCGCTGGCACCCCCTCCACATCGTGGACCACCACGTAGGTCTCCACCGGGTACAACGCCCCGGCCGACGGCGCCGTCCGGAGCTCGATGCCTCGCCTGCGCTCCGTTATCCCCTGGGCCGCCCACAGGAGTTGCGAGAAGTCCGATTCGTCCAGCAGCACATCCTGGAACTGCCTCCGGCTTCGCCGCTCATTCAACAGCTTCCAGAGGGATGGCCCGTCACCCACCTCCGGTGAGCTTAAGGCAATCGTTGGAGCATCAGGGTAGCGCTTGTACGTCGCGGGTTTGTTGCTCCAGTCAAGCCGGCGGCCGCGCAGGGTGCCGCGCCGGTACACCGTCTCCTCTTGAAAGGTCCTTCCGACCTCTTCAGCGTCCGCGGGATGCAATCTCACCTCCAGTCTCCGGTAGAAGGCTGATACCCCTCACCTACCTGCCGGCCCTCTGGAGCTCAGGCGCTTATGGAAAAGACCAGTCGATCCCTTTCCCCACCTAGAACCCCGTAGGCCCGCCGCCTGCACCGCAACTCGCCGTCAGAACGGGGCAAACCCTACATCCAGTTTGAAGCGGTCGGCCAGCAATCGGTACTCCTTCTCCAGAACACCCCGATGCCCCCGCTCCCAGTCGGCCAGGTCTTCGTACATCGCCTTGGCTGCGGGCTCGTCCGTATCTTTCGCTGCCTTGCTGTAGAACACCACAGCGTTTTGCTCGATCAAGAACGCCATCCGCAAGGCTGAAAGCTCCGATGTGTAATCAGACACTCCGTTCTGCACGCGCTCCGGTGAGAAGACTGCGCCTGCGGCATCCTCTGTCTGGACCGGCCACTCCGACTCCTCCACCGGACTCCAAGCCTCCTCCCTCTCCAGCGCCTCAAGTCGCGTTCTGATGATACTCTCGTGGGCCCTCTCGTCCTGGGCCAACCCGTTGAAGAACGACTGGGCTTCGGGTATCTCCGTCTCCTCGGCCGCTCTCTCGTAGAACCGGTAACCGTTCTGTTCGATGCGCAGCGCCATCATCAGGGCCCCAACAGCCTTCTCAGTCTCCATCCGCATGGTCCACCCCCTCTCCCGTATGCGCTGCCTGGCCGACCCTTAGGGTCCCAGGGACTTCAAGGACCCCCGAGGCTACGTACGGTGACCCTGTACGTGCGGTGACCCGTACGTACAGGTCACCGTACGCACCGTTGCCCGTACATACCGTTACCCAATGAAGAAGGGCCGCTCCGTACTGTCCCACCATGTCTGATGGTTCACCAGGTAGTCGCGCGTGTTCTGGAGCAGCTCATAGTGCTGCTCCTCCTGCTTGACAAGGAACTCGTATGCCTCCTTCGCCGTCTCATCATCCGCCTGCTCCACGCCCTGAGCGTAGATTTCGCGAGCCATCACCTCCGTCTCGAGGCCGCAGTCCAATGCCTCGATGTCCCCCTCGAGCGAGCACTCCCGCTTGGGGCTGAACACCGGCATATCCTCCATCGGCGGTTCCTCACCGGGAAGATCCGGATTCTCAGGATCGATCTCCAGATCGCGCTCCATCGCCTCTTCATACGGAATCCACCCCTCGCCGGACTCCAGAGCGCCGTACTCCACCAACAGCAAGTGGAGGTGATCCACCTCTTGATACGCCAGGTCGCGGAACATCTCCTCACCGTGTTCCTCTGAAGCGCGCTCCGCCGCCGCCATATAGAACGCGTAACCGTCGCGCTCGATGCTCATACCTCTTCGCAAAATGCCCTTGGCCGAATTCCAGTCCATGGTTCTATCCTCCTTAACTGTCTTGCAAATCTTCGTAGTCCTTCTGCGTTCCCCGTGCCGGTGCGCGCGGAATACCCCGCAGGCCCTCCCGGTCCACGGTTCAAGATCACACTCCCCACCCCATCACTTGGCGGGCAGTGTCAGCGCGAATTCCACACCCTCTTTGACCCACCGTTCCAGATCGTCGTCGGAGGCGTGACCCAGGGATTCCACCACCACCCATCCGGTCATCGGACGGCCGGTGATGTCCAGGGGCTTGGTATGCGGCTCCATCACCGCCTCCTCGTATCGCTCTCGACCAACCCGCACGATAAGCCCGTCCTCAAGCACACCACATGCCATATTCCCTCGGACCATAAACGCCACGCCGCCAAACATCTTCTTCTCAATCAGCTCCCCTTGCCCGCTGAGCGCGTCTCTTAACCTCTCAACGAGCCCCGCGTCGTAGGCCACCGCGCCTCCTCATCTCTAGATCCGAGCCCCCCAACTCCGTCAGCCGGGCGCGCGCCTAACGTCCGGGAGGATCGGTCCAGTCGATCGGACCACGCGCGAACCGCTGCGCTAGTCTCGGCAGCACGACCTCACCCCACGCATGCTCAAAGTACGCGAATGCCTCGTCCCACTGGCCGCCCGCTCCCCATCCGCTGTGAATGAGCGTGACCAGCACCCTGTTCGCGTCCTCCGCTTGAATCCAAATCTGTACGTGAGTGAACTGAGCCCGCACGCTTGTCAGGTTGGGCGGCGCGTTCCACGTGAAGGCGACCATCCTCGGCGGCTGAAGGGCCAAGATCCGCGTACCTTCCGCGCCGCGCTCCCCCTGGGGAGCGGTTGGATCGAACAGGATCTCGTACGCCCCACCCACATGGAACTCGATGTGCGAGGCCGGGGCGAAGAAAGAGCGCACACCCTCCTCCGTCGTCCACGCCTCCCAGACATCCTTCACTGGAGCGTCGACGGAGACATCCTTACGGATGACACGCCAAGGCACTTCCGCGCTCACGACTGAATCCCTCCTGATCTCGTGCGTACGGATACTAGCCCAGTTGCCCCTAAACCGTGGATTCCGCCTGCGATCGGTTCAACGCGACTGCCTGGCGGAGCAAATCCCGAAGCACATCGGGCCGTACGTCCTCAGGGCCGGTGAGCTTCACGTGCCGCATCTGCTTGCCCGTTCCCTCCAGGACGCCAGCTTTGTCCTCCAACTCCGCGCCCCGTGAGAATCCGAGATTGACGTGGTTCTTGAAGGCCATAAGGTAAGCCAGCGGGCCGCTGTCCTCGTAGACCGGCCGGGACCATTTGATCGACTCCTTGGCATCCGGATCGCACTCCAGGATCAAGTCACGCACCTCAGACACAACTTCGCCCCGCCAGTCATCCAGACTCGCAGTATACTCCTCCACGTTCTTGACGTCGTCCACGGCCCGCTCTCCTCCTCTCGCTTGCCGATGGGCGTGCCCGTCCGACCTGGCCTCGCCCGCTCGGCCTCAGGTCACCGTCGTCCTCACGGCAAGCCTCGTGGCCGTTCCTATCGCACACCACGAGGCCCCAATCAGAGCCTGTCCGCCTAGTCGAAACGCCAATCCTTGTTTCCAGAACCGGACGAATCTCGCCGCAGACAGGTTGATGGCGTGCCTGTAGTCCTCACAGCCATTACCACCCGGCGGTTCCGGGCGGACCCTTGAAGGGACCCACAACATCGTCGGTGATCCAGCCGCCGTAGAATCCCCCAGGCTGCGCTCGAGCGCGTTCGCCGTCCACGAAGCATCCATCCATCGCTTCCGGATAGAACGCCACGTGGTCCTTGATGGAGCGGTACCCCTCTCGCGGTTCGTCGTACGTCCAGGCCGATCGCGTCGCCTCGCCCCCATCCACGATCACGTCATAGTAACTCGCACGCCCCTTCCACTCGCACCAACTCGACCCCCGCGTATCGTGCAGATACGCCATCCGCACATCCTCCGGCGGGAAGTAGTACACCGGCGGGTGGCTCGTCTCCAGGACTCGTTTCCCGCGTTCCGTCTCAGCAATGACGACGCCGTTGAACACCACCTTCAAGTGTCGGGAAGTCTCCTCGACATGCGGAGGACGGGGGTAGTCCCAGACCGACTCCTGCCCCGGGCCCGGCTCCATCCGTTCCGTCGCCATCATACCACCTGGCTCGTTCTCGCCGCCCAATCTAGTCACTCGCCGACGGCGAAACCGATCCGCACGGTCACCTGCCACTCGGTCACATCACCCTCGTCAATGCGTCCCCGGATCTCATCTACCTCGAACCATCGCATATTGCGCACCGTCTCGTCCGATCGCTTGATGGCATTCTGAATCGCGTCCTCGAGGTTCATTTGAGACGTGCCGATCACATCAATCTTCTTGTATACCTTGTTCGTCATGGTCTTCCTCCTGGGTGTTCTCATTGTTAGGAACCACTGTCCCCGTCCGTGCGCGCGTGTTGCGCCTCAGCTAGGGAAAGATGCCGCGCCCGGTGTACACTTTCTCCAGACGCGCCAGCGCCACAACGTACGCCGCCAACCGCCAGTCCACGTCGTAACGTTTCGCCGCCTCGTGCACCCGATCGTATGCGTCGCTCATGATCTTATGCAGCTTCGTATCCACCTGATCCAGATCCCAGAACTCGCTCCGCTTGTTCTGGAGCCATTCGAAGTAGCTCACGATCACGCCTCCAGCGTTGCAGAGAATATCCGGTAGCACCTCGACGCCCTTCTCCTGAAGAATTCTGCCGCCGTCCAGGTTCGTCGGACCGTTTGCTCCCTCCGCAACCAGATCCACCTTCAGTAACGGCGCCGTCTCCGCCGTGATCTGATTCTCCAGCGCCGCTGGAATGAAGATATCCGCCTCGGTCGCCATAAAGGCCTGATGATCGATGGGTGTCGTTCCTGGGTAGCCCGCTATCACCCCGTTCTCCACCACGTGATCGGCCAGGTCATCCGCATCGATCCCATTCTTCTTCATGATGGCCCCACTCACGTCCTCCACGGCCACCAGCTTTGCTCCCAGGGGTTTCATCAACCGCGCTGCCCACGCGCCCACGTTGCCGAACCCTTGGATGAAGTAGGTCGACCCGCTCAGATCGAAGCCTCGATCCTCAGCCCACCGCTCGATCATGAAGACGATACCCTGCCCCGTCGCCTTGTCCCGCCCAACGCTCCCCCCTAACTCGATGGGCTTCCCCGTGACCACGTGCAGGGACCGATTCCTCTCCTGCGGGCGGAGCGTCGACAGGTACGTGTCCAGTATCCACGCCATGATCTGGGGATTCGTGTTGACGTCTGGCGCCGGAACATCATAGTCGGGCCCGATGTTGCTCCCCAGGGCAAAGGTAAAGCGCCGCGTGATCCGCTCCAACTCCTGGGTGGAATACGCAGAGGGCTCGATCTGAATGCCGCCTTTCGCCCCGCCCAGCGGGATGTTTGCGATAGCCGTCTTCCACGTCATCCAGGCAGCCAGCGCCCGCACCTCGTCGATATCGACCGCGGGATGGTATCGGAGACCTCCCTTGTAGGGGCCCAGGGCGTTGTTGTGCTGCACCCGGTATCCCCGAAACATCTCGATCCTTCCATCATCCATCTTTACGGGGAAATTGACAGATATCTCGTTCTTGGTCTCCTGGAGGATTTTACGCACGTCTGTGTCAAGCTCCACCAGGTCCGCCGCCTCGTTGAAGCGCTTCGCCACATTCTCGTAGATGCTTCGCTTCTCAGCCATAGTCGTATTCCCCCGTACAGACTTTCCAGCAAATTCCCAGACGCTAGTTCTTCAGCCTGTCCTCGTGCTTCTTCCGGAACTTGGCCACCTTCGGCGAGATCACAACCCGGCAGTACGGCTGCGTCGCGTTCTCCCGATAGTACGCCTGGTGGTAGCCCTCTGCCTCATAGAACGCCTCCAGCGGTGCCAGCTCCGTCACGATGGGATCTTCCCATCGGCCCTCCTCCTCCAAATCCTCCATGACCTCAGCTGCCGTCTCCCGCTGTCCCTCGTCGTGGTAGAAGATCACCGACCGGTACTGCGGCCCCACATCCGCGCCCTGCCGGTTCAACGTCGTCGGATCGTGGATGTCGAAGAAGACCTCCAGAAGCTGGCCGTACGTGATCACCTCCGGATCAAACGTAACCTGCACCACCTCGGCGTGGCCCGTGTTTCCTCGACAGACCTGCTTGTAACTAGGATTCGGCACCTCGCCTCCCGAGTAGCCCGACACGACCGCATTCACGCCCTGCAACTGCTCGAAAACGGCCTCCAGACACCAGAAACAGCCGCCGCCCAGCGTCGCCACCTCGCATCTCTCAGCACTCACCATCTATTGTCCTCTCCCCGCCAGCCCACACAGTTACGCTCCCGCCACCAGGAGCGCCCCGCCGATCAGCAGCACCGTCCCTGCCAGCAGGCGCACCACCTCAAGATCCCTGTACTCAGCAAAGAGCAGCAGCCCCATGCTCACCGTCACCAGCACGTTCATGTTATACAGAGGCGTGAGCTGCGAGATACTCGCCTCGTGCCGAATCAGCGCGTAGGAGATCAATCCTGCGCCCAGGCCGAACGTCACGCCCGCGCTGAGGGCAAACGACGCGGGACGCAGTGTGATCGGGGGCTCCGGGAGGATCACGTGGAACACAACACCCACGAGCACCGTCCCCACGCCCAGGAAGATCAGATACATCCCGGATCCTCCCTTGGCATTCGCGCTCATCTTCTGCAGCACCCCGGTGACGCCGTAGAGAAGTGCCGGCAGTGCCCCCCCGATTAACATACCTCTCAATTCTGATGACATTGACAGCATCCTGATGACTACAATCCCACGACCAAGGGCAGACCATACGGCTACCAGAACCGGTCGAACCGTTCCTGCTTCGCCTTGCAGATCGGACAGCGCCCGGGCGCCCGCTCCCTGGCACACAGGTAACCACATACGCGGCACCGCCACACGGGAATCGTCTCCTCGTCCTCAGCGCTCGCACGGCCCGGCTTCGGAGGGGCTGGCGCGGCAGTCTCCTGCGGTCGCTCACCCTCCGGGGGACGCCGCTCAGGAATCGGCTGGAGCTCTTGCTCTCCTTCCAACACCTCGTCCGAGACGTAGAGCGCGCAGTAGCAGGCCCCCCAGTCTAGCAGATCTGGATCCCGGTAATCGCACGGGCAGATGATGTCGAGATCCTTCTCCTTCTCACCCGACGCCAGACGGCAGGGACAGGCCCAGTACCCGTACCGCTTCTCATTTACCAACAGCCCTCTCACGAGATCCTTCGTGAACGCTGTGTCCGGGTTGAGATGGTACCCAGCCGCCTCGGCCTCCCGGTTCAGGCGCTCATAGACGGCGTCGACCTCCTCCTGGTTGATGGACTCAGGCGTGATCTCCTCTGTGCCCCCCCTCTCGTTCACAGTCCAAGCGCCTCCTTGATCTCATCGGGCTTGTAACCCACGATGCACGCTTCTTCGCCCACAACCACCGTAGGGAACGAACCGGCCCGGTTCCACTTGCGCACCTGCTCGATCGTCTCCTGCTGCTCCTGCCCATGGAGCAGGTCCACGTAGGTGAAGTCGAACGCCACGTCGTTCTCTTCCAGCAGTTTCCGCGTTCGCTTGCACCAGACACACGTCGAGAGCCCATAGAATTTCACCGGCTTCTCGTTCCGCGATCCCGACACACTTCCTCTTGCATCTGCCATACCATTAACTCCTTGAACCTATCGAACTCACAAGACACGCTGGGCCACTGGCATCGATCAAGTGGACGCTCCGCCGCACTAGCCGTGTCCTATCTTTGGATCGACGTTCTCCGGCCCGCCGCAATCCGGTCGGTAGCACGTCGCGTCAATGAAGGCGCACTGTTCCTTACAGCTCGGACAAGCCTCAGGCGGCGCCTCCGCCTTAAATGTATAGCCGCAGTTCGAGCACTTCCACCATGTCTTCACTGCTGTCATAAGCACTCTCTCCCTACGGCCCGTAGGTCTCCGCCAGGTAGTCGACCAGGACCGTCTTCTCGTCCTCGTTCAGTTCCGCGCCCTGGTTGACCATCCGGCTCACAGTCGCCTCCCACTCAGCCCGCGTCTTCTCCTGTGACGTCGTCCGGTCCAGGCCGTGGCACTCGGTACACCGCTCCTCGAGCAGCGTCTCACCGTCGACGACCATCTGTTCACCCGCGGGCGCCTCTTGCGCGCCCCCGCAGCCCGACGCCGCACTCACTACCACCACAACGACAAGAACTAGGGCCAGCTTGATGCTATTCGACTTCATGTCCCCCCCTCGCAAATGATCGGTCCCGCCCAGGGACTCTGTCCAAACTCCGCTCATGTCCCACTCGCCTCAGTTTGAGCCCTCGTCTGTCCTCCACCAGTCAGCATGATGTTGTAAGGCCCCGCGGGACAGGCCGTCAGAAATCGCCCCTGAGGGCCCACTTCCTTAGGAATCCCCTAGGTAGCCAGCGTCAGATAAAGAGCGTGACCGTCGAATCCCGCGCAGCCTGGACGTACGTGCCTACTGCGCAGTACTCATCGATCAGATTTTGCTCCAGATCCTCCGGGTCGATCCCCATGATCTCCATCGTCATGTCGCAGGCCATCACGTGTCCGCCCAGCTCCTTGAAATCCTCTAGCATCCCCCTCAGCGACCGGACGTTCGCCTTCTTCATGCGTCGCTTGATCATCCACTTACCCAGGCCCAGCATGTGCATCTTCGAAAGCGGTCCCCCCTCCAGCCCACCCTTTTTCAGGCGCTGGAGACCCCAGAACGTGAAGTAGATGTAGGCCTCCATCCCCATGGCCAGAGCCCCATTGCCGATGATAAGGGCACTGTAGAGCTTATCCATATCCCCGCTGTGCAGGATGATAGTCGTTCGCTCCATCTCTGCCGCGTCGTCCCTCATAAACCCTCCCCCCTAAGCGCCACCTCTCCCACCGATCTGTCGTGCCGGTTTAACCGCACGCGTAGGGCGGGTTTCCATACCCGCCGTCGCGTAGGGCGGGTCTCCATACCCGCCGCTTCCCTCTACTCCAAAGGACAACGAACCGACGACCACCCCGCCAATCCCCCGAGAACCACCGTCACGTCATCATAGCCCGCCCGCTGCAGCAAACTGGCGCCGACCATTGAGCGGCGGCCACTCCCACAAAACACGTACACCCGCTGACCCTTCAGGACCTCGTCGAGTCGTTCCGGCAGCTGCGTCAGATGGATGTGATGCGCCGTCGGTATCCGCTGACGCGCCAACTCCTCCTCGCTGCGGACATCCAGGATGGTCAGCTCCCCATCCTCATCCATTCGATCGCAGAGCTCCTGTACCGTCAGTGTCTCCAGTTTCTCACTCGCCAGCCCCGCCTTGTGCCACGCCAGCATCCCGCCCGCCAAGAACCCCTCCACGTTGTCATACCCCATCCGCGCCAGATAGCGGACAGCCTGCGTCACGTCACTCGTCTCACCGACCAGCAGGATTGGGGTGTTGTACGTCAGGAACCACCCCGCGAAGCTTGACAAGCCGCCCTCCCAGATCGACAGCGCACCTGGCACGTGGGCTGCGCCGTAGCTTACCTCCGACCGGGTATCCACGACCTGTGCGTCATTCATCTTAGCGGCGAATTCATCGGGCCGCAGCGGCGGTACTAACGGCAGCGACCCCAGCACCGGTGCACCTTCCAGGTTCAGAGCCTCCATCATCTTGAAATAGGGCGGGTACTCCAGCATCCTACCCACATTCTCCACGAAGGCTGCCTCCTCCGTGAACTGGAGCTTGGGATTCGCCTTGCGCTCCAGGCCCATAGTCGTCCAGACCCTCTCCGCGATGGCCGTTCCGCAGACCGATCCAGCCCCGTGGGCAGGGCAGACGATTACCCCGTCGCCCAACGGCAGCAGTTTGTTGAAGATCGTGTCATAGAGGAGACCCGTAATCTCGTCCAACCTCCCCTCGCCATAGAAGTCCGTTCGGCCTACGTCGCCGGCGAACAGCGCGTCCCCCGTGAAGACGATCCACGGATTACCATCCGGGTCGTGAAGCAGGTAGCTCATATGGCCCAGCGTGTGCCCTGGCGTGTGCATCGCCGTCAGGCTCAACCGCCCAATGGTCAGAGTTTCTCCATCTGAGATCGATTCCCCGTACCCGTAGTCGAGGTCGCCCTCGGCTGAGTGGAGCACCGTCGCCCCTGTGGCGTCAGCCAACTCGCAAGAGCCAATGACGTAATCCTCGTTACGATGGGTCTCCAACACGTGCGTGATGCGCATGCCCGCCCTGGTGGCCTTCTCCACGTAAACCCTCGCATCCCGTCGCGGGTCAATCACGACCGCCCGGTTGCCATCTCCGATCAGATACGAGTAGTGGGCCAGCCCCTGAGATTCGATACGCTCAAAAAGCACGACGAGTCTCCTTCCCCTTCGACCTTGTCAACGCACCAACCAGAACGGACCGGGTCATGAACACCCTCGTCTTGTAGTCCCGCTTCCGCGTTCCCGACGCCACCTCGCCGCCGTCCTCATCCTCTGCTGTCGTGACCCATACCATTCCCCCGGGCCCGTGAAGGTCACCCAGCACCAGATCCCGGCCAGGACCGAGAGCCCCAGGGCGTCCTCGTCCTCTACAGAAGACTACCTTACCTCACCTCGATATCTTCCGCTCCGATCATTGCCCTTACGCTCTCAATGCCGCAGGCGCCTCGGCCCCCCTAACCCGGCAGAGCGATCTGGTCCAACACGCCCTGCAGCACCTCGGCGCACCCTTCCAGGGCCTTGACCTCCTCATCCAGCAGCGAGAGCTCCACGACCCGCTCCACGCCCTCGCGCGCCACCACAGCCGGCAGGCTGAGGTAAACGTCTTCAATGCCGTAGTACCCCGGCACCAGGTTGGAGACAGTCAGCACGGTGTGCTGATCCCGCAGAATCGCCTCGACAATGCGCACCAGGGCCACCCCCACCGCGTAGTACGTCGCCCCCTTCCGTTCGATGACTTCGTAAGCGGCATCCCGCACCTGATGCGAGATCCGGTCGCGCACCCCGCTGTCGACGTCACACTGCGTCCGCCGGCAGTACTCCTCGAGGCGCATGCCCGCCACATTCGCCAGGCTCCATATAGGCACCTCACTGTCGCCGTGCTCCCCCACCACGTAGGCGTGCACGTTCCGTGGGTCGAGGTCCAGGTGCTCGCTCAACAAATAGCGGAAGCGCGCCGTGTCCAGCACGGTTCCCGATCCAATCACGCGCCTCGACGGGAATCCCGACACCTTCCAAGCCACGTAGCTCAACACGTCGACCGGGTTCGTGGCGATGAGCAGAATTCCTGTCTCGTTGTGTGCAGTGATGCTGGGTATCACGTCCCCGAAGATCTCCGCGTTTCGCTTCACGAGATCCAGACGCGTTTCTCCGGGTCGCTGGGCCGTCCCTGCCGTCACCACCACCACATCCGCCCCCGCGCAGTCCGCATACTCACCCGCCCACACGCGAACGGGATTCGAGAGGGGCACGGCGTGGTTGATGTCCATCGCCTCGCCCTCGGCCCGCTTCCGATCGATGTCGATCAGTACAATCTCACCGACCAGGCCGTTGAGGACCAGGGCATAAGCGAACGTGGCCCCCACGTTGCCCGCCCCGACCACTGCCACCTTGCGCGGGTGCGGCGCGTGCGCTCCGACATCGTGCCCGTTCACGTGTCCCCTTTCCTGTCCGACCCTCTGTCTACCGCTTGATGCAGATTCGCCAGTCGTCCTCGGTACCCTCGACGCACAGCAGCTCCATGCCCAGCGCCTTCACGGCCATGGGAATCTCCTCCATCGACGCCGCATGGGTGCCCACAACCTCCAGTACATCCCCCGGCTCGGCCTTACGGAGCGCCTTTCGCACCTCAACCAGCGGCACAGGGCACGTCTCCCCACGACAGTCGACCCGCATATCTGGATGCACGGGACACACTCCTGCGCTCGTGTCTACCTTGATGTCAGCCTTCACGTCGGCCTTCATCTCAGCCTCCCTCCCCGACGAAGTTGATCACGACCTCATCCACGTCCCAGAGATGCTCCACCTTCTCCAGGATCTCGTGCCGGATATTGCTCGCGAACTGGTGACCCTTCGGCAGCGAGATGTCCACCCGGACGACGCCGTCAGAAACCTCGATCTCCTCGACCAGATCCGTGCGGATCAAATCCAACCCCACCATAGGGTTCATCACCCGCTTCAGTCGCTTCCGCACCAACTTCACCGTCGTCGGTTCTCTCTCGGTGACCAGGCCGTGTCGCTCCTCATAGTTCTGGATCGCCGCCCGCAGAGCATCGACAGCCAGCACCGAACAGTGCACCTTGATCGACGGCAGGCCCCCCAGCGCTTCAGAGGCCTCCTGCCACGTGATTTTCTTCGCCTCCTCCAGGGTCTTCCCTTTCGCCAGATCCGTGATGATCGACCCGGTCGCGATATTGGAGGCGCATCCGTAGGACTCAAACTTGATGTCCTGAATCTCCTGCGTTTCCTCCTCCACTTTCAGGTAGACCGCCACCATATCTCCACAGGCCGGACTCCCCTCCGTCGCTTCGGCGTCCGGATCCTCCAGCTGCCCCACGTTGTGGGGATTCCGAAAATGCTCCATCACGATCTCACTGTACGGAAGTGGCATACTAACCCCCTTCTAATGGCGGACCCGACCACGAGTCCGCCTTCTATCCAACCGTCCTGCCAGAGGTGTCTTACTCGCTGCCCCGCCGGCCCAACTCCCTGTCCAGCATAATAAGCGCTTGACCCTTCTCTCCAATCCGCTCCAGCGTGTCCAAGATCTGGGAAACGCCGTCCTCTTCTTCAACCTGTTCCTCGATGAACCAGTGCAGCATAACCTGGGTCGCGTAGTCATTCTCGTCCAGCGCCAGGGCATACAGGTCGTGGATCAGCCCCGTCACGGTTTGCTCGTGCTCGTAAGTCTTCTCAAAGACGGCCTGCGGCGACTCGAAATCAGTCGGAGGCTGCTCGATCGCGTGTAGCTCCACCCGTCCGCCCCGCTCGCCCACGAAGTCGAAGAGCTTCATCGCATGTTCCACCTCTTCCTCACTCTGCGCCCGCATCCACGCCGCGAATCCGGGAAGGCCAATGGAGCCGAAATAGGCCGCCATCGAGAGGTACATATAGGCTGAATACAGCTCATCCCTTATCTGCCTGTTCAGTGCGTCCTGCATCGCATTGCTCAACATCGTTTGTCTCTCCTTATGATCTATCTTCGAAAGCCTTACGCCTATGACACATCTTTGCCCAGAGGACTGATGCGCCTCAACTCACGCACCACCTCATCCACCGCCGTCGTCACCGCCCCGACGTCCTCCTCATCGTTGTACCGTCCGAACGTGAACCTCACCGAGCCGTGCGCTCGCTCGTGATCTCCTCCGATCGCCAGGATGACGTGACTCGCCTCCAATGATCGACTGAAGCACGCCGAACCGGTGCTCACTGCGAAACCACGCATATCAAGATGTAGTAGTAGGGACTCTCCCTCCACGAATCGGAAGGAGATATTGGCATTTTGAGGCAGGCGGTGAACCGGGTGACCGTTGATCCGTGTGTGTGGGATCGCCAGCAGCTTCTCGGTAAGGTCGTCGCGCAGATGCTGGAGCCGGCCCGTCTCTTCGGGGGTCACCAGCTCCACGGCCTTCGCGAACCCTACTGCCCCCGGGATGTTCTCCACCCCGGGCCGCAGGTTCGACTCCTGGAACCCTCCGTCCATCCACTTCTGGATCGGAGTTCCCTCTCTAATATAGAGTCCTCCAATCCCCTTCGGCCCGTGAATGGTGTGCGCGGCCACCGTGACGAGGTCCACAGGCACCTCGCGTACATCCAGCCCAACACGAGGGAAGCTGTGGGTCGCATCGGTGTGGAAAAGAGCGCCGTTCTCGCGGCAGATCGCGCCGATGGCATCCAGGTCCTGGACGGTGCCAATCTCCTGATTGGCTGCCTGCACCGAGACCAGCGTCGTCTCCGGTGTTACCACCTCGCCTAACTGATCCAAATCCAGCCGCCCGTCCTCGTCGACGCCCACCTTCGTCACCTCAAACCCCTGCTTTCCCAGGGTGCGGGCGCTGTGAAGCACGGGGAAATCCTCAATCGCACCTACCACCACCTGTCCCTCTGATCTCCCCAGGGCCTTCGCCACACCCTTCAGAGCGAGGTTTGTGGATTCGGCACTCCCCGACGTGAACACGAACTCGTCGGGCTGGGCACCCAGGCGCGCAGCGATTTGCGCCCTGGCTTCGTCCAGGGCATCGCGCGCGTCTATGCCAACGGAGTAGCCAAACTGCGAGGTTGCGACAGCATAGACATCGAAGAAATACGGCTCCATCGCCTCCAGAACGCGCTCGTCCAGACGAGTGGCAGCAGCATTGTCCAGGTAGATGACGTCCTCAAACACAGCCCGCTCCTTTGATAGTCAGCGTGTGTCAACCGCTCGAGCCGACACTGGATGGCAGAAACACCTTAACGCCCGGAGGTTGTCCCTCCTCAACACAATTGTACACCCAATCGACAATAAAGTCAATAGCCATCTACTAAATAACGTGGGCCGATCGTTCACTGGGGGAACCGCGCAGGCGGCCCGCGATAGACCAAGAAGGATCCCCGCTTGCCCGCGCCTCCTACGCGCCGTTGTCTAGCACCACAGATGCTTCACAAGGTGAGCGCATGACATTCACAAAGCCCTGAGTGAATCCCCGTCCATGCGCATGGGACGCTCAGGTACCTCCTGCCGCCGCACCGGGTCTGGCGGCCACCTCGCCTAGACGGCCCCGTAGATGCGGATCATCTCCCCGTTGATGGAGGCAGCCCCGTCGCTGCACAGGAAAAGCATAGTCTCGGCGATCTCCTCCGGCGTCACCCAGCGGCTGGTGTCCGCACTGGACATCATCCGCCGGTTTGCCGGCGTGTCGATGATGCTGGGAAGTACCACGTTCGCCGTGATGCCGCTCCCTTTCACCTCGGCCGCAATCGTTTCCGTCAGGGTCACGACACCGGACTTGGCCACCGCATAACCCACCTCCTTGGTTCGCGGCTCCAGCGCTGTCTTAGATCCCGTGTGAACGATCCGGCCCCACCCTCCCTCGCGCATAGGCGGCAGAACGGCCCGCGACATCAGAAACGCGGTCCGCAGATTGAGCGTCAGCATCCACTCCCAATCCTCCACGGCTGTCTCGCCTACGGTCTTCCCGCCAACCCACCCGCCGATCGTGTTCAGGAACACGTCAAGACTGCCAAAACGCCCAGTCACACGGGACACCAGGTCGTCCACGCTCTCCGGATCCGTGGCATCGACCGTCGACACGAAGAGCCGTTCATCCGGGAGGCTCAGATCGTCAGCCAGGTGCTCCAGGTCCGCCTCCGACGTGCTCGTCAGGGCCAAGCGCGCCTCAGTCCCGGCAAACACCCGCGCCACCCCGCTCCCCAGCGCGCCGGTAGCGCCCCCGACCAGAACCACCCTACCCCTCAATCCCTTCCCCATCGCCCCTCCTTCGCAAGTCATCCAGCCGCCGCCGTCGGAACCGCATCCCGCGCCCTCTCCCGCCCGTTCGCGCCGGCCGCCACCATCCGCCCACCGGCGGGTGCCGCCCATTCCGCAGCGGTCCTACACCGCCCCAACTCCCTTACTCGTCTACGCGCCTTCCCTCACGCTCCGCGCAAACGCTGCGCCGTACGCCTCGCCCTGCTTCAGATCCTCGTCCGTCGGTCCACCGTTGAACTCAAACGGTTCAGACATCTCCCACTTCAGTCTGTCCACGAAACCCTCAAAGTCGCGCTGCGCTCCGCCGCTCCATCCATAGCTCCCGAAGTGCGTCGCAATCTTATTCCGGATCCGTTTCGTCGCCGCCATGTTCAGGACCTCCGCCACCGGTGGAAAGAGCGAACCTTCGTAAGTCGGCGCGCCCACCATCACGCCGCGGTTCGTCCACAGGGACGGCAGAATATAGCTGACGTGCGTCCGCCTAGCATCGAAGATGTTCACCCTCACGCCCTCGTCCGAGACCCCCTGGGCCACGGCGTTCATCATCTCCTCCGTGTTCCCGTACATCGTGCCGTAGATCAGCGTCACACCCACGTCACCTGGTTCCCCGGCATAGCCTGCCCACTTCTGATAGAGCTCAACGATGTGTTCGGGGTGCTCCCGCCAGATCATGCCGTGGGACGGCGCAATCATGGACACCGGCACATCCACCAGTTTCTTGATCGCCTGGAGAACTGGTCTGCTGAAGACGGCAACAATGTTCACATAGTAGCGCAGGGCCTCTTGCTCGTAGAACCCAAAGTCCGTACATTGATCATCAAAGATGCCGCCCCGCAAAGCACCGTAGCCGCCGAACGCGTCGCACGAGAAGAGGATTTCCTCTCCCTCCACATACGACATCATCGTCTCTGGCCAATGGACAAATGGCGTGGAGAAGAACCGCACCGTCCGCTCACCCAGCGAGAGGATCTCGCCATCTTCGACCACACGCACGTTGTCGGAGATGCCGTAGAAAGCCTCCAGCATGGCCTTCGTCTTCTTCGTACCTAGGACGGTGACCTGGGGCGCTACCCGACGGAGCGTGCGCAGCACGCCTGAGTGATCGGGCTCCATGTGGCTGACAATCACGTAATCGAGGTC
>CAZIWL010000055.1:0-26327 GCA_964542755.1 uncultured Anaerolineales bacterium | reverse complement strand
GACAGACCAATGGTGCGAATGCGCCCATAGGCTCAGCCGATGACAGTTTCTTAGTAGGGTACCCGATCGAAGTCCAGCGACCTCGACCTCGCTTCCCCAGGCGATACCGCGACCACCCTAGCCATCGGAACCCTCGCAAGGGGAATGCGTGCGCTAACGTTTTGTCGCGGAGATCGTTGTCGGTTGGAGACGTTTGGCGCCGGCGTACCGACCATGTGACTGGCACACGTGGCAAGCATACGTTTGTGAGGTGCAACGCACCCGCAAGGTACATCGCACCGGTAGGGGGCAACAACTCGTTCGTGCACCCCCCGACCTCGCGGGTAGCCGGAAGCCTCACACCTCCGAGGGACCCGATCTGTCTGTTGCACGCCGCGTCCGACCGGTCCAAACCTTACAAGGTGCGAACCGCGACAAGTCGTTGGCGCATACCAGTAACACATCCACGCCTCGTCGTTCATTTGCACTTATAAGGCGGTACTGATAGAATATACGCGTTTCGAAGAAACCATGGGGCGCGCCGCGGTCGGTTCGGTGTGCCGAGTGAAGGGCCAGAAAGCGGTCGACGGATATGCGTGTCGAAGTTGAACTCTTCGGACTTCCCAGGCTCATCGCCGGAAAGTCAGAAATCACATTGAGGCTTGAGGACCGGGCCACCTTCCGAGATGTTGTGCGAGCCCTGGTCCGGGAGTATCCCGACATGGTCGGAGACATCGTTCAGGCCGATGGAGAGTCGCTGCAAGCCCCCAACATCCTGAACCTGGACGGGAGGCGTATGATACAACCCCACGAGATGGACGAGAGCCCCAGTGACAGTGATCGGATCATCGTGATGTCTATGTCAGCAGGAGGTTAATTGATGGAAGGCTACAGTGGAAGGATTCTGCACATCGACTTGGCTGATCGAAAGACGTGGGTCGAGTCGAAACCCGAAGAATGGTACAAGACTTACATTGGCGGCGTCTCGATGGCAACCCGACTCTGTTGGGAGAACATCGAGTCGGGCTGCGACCCGCTGTCGCCGGGGAACCCAATCTGTATCGCCAACGGCCTCTTCGCCGGTACCCCCGTGCCGGTGGGTGGGAAGTATGGCATGGCCTCCAAGTCGCCGTTGACGGGGTTCATTGGCGACAGCCTGTCGAGCAGCTGGTTCACGGTCGCGCTGAAGCGCGCGCGGTGGGACGGAATCGTCATCCATGGAACCAGCGAAGACTGGATCAGGGTCCTCGTGGACGATGACAAGATCGAGTTCCACGACGCTTCCGATCTGGTTGGCTTGACCACCACCGAGTCGGAGGACACGATTCGGGAAGAGTACGGTGATGACCAGGTCCGATCCGCGGTTATCGGACCAGCCGGCGAGAACCTGTCGCGCATCGCCAACGTAAGCAACGACGGTCGAAAGGCAGGTCGCACGGGTCACGGGGCGGTGTGGGGCTCCAAGAAGCTGAAGGCGCTTTCCGTGCGCGGGACGAACGGCATCCAGGTAGCCGATCCTGAGAAGCTGCTTGAGCTTTCATACGACATTCTTCAAGCGGCGCAGGGACCGCATACACAGAAGTATCGGATCCTAGGCACCTCCTCGAACGTGCTGAATATGAACAAGCTGGGACTGCTGCCGACCAGAAACTACCAGGAAGGCGTGTTTGAGGAGGCTGAGCTGGTCAGCGGCGAGTACCTGCACGAGCATTACAAGGAGAAGACGATCGCCTGCGCCCAGTGCCCGATCGCGTGCGAGCAAGTCGGTTATGTGAAGGAAGGGCCCTACGCCCCTGCGATGGGACACATCGAGTACGAGTCGCTCTACGCTCTGTCATCGAACTGCGGCGTCAGCGATATGGAGGCCTCGATCAAGGCCATTGTCAACTGCAACGAGCTGGGTATGGACACGATGAGCACTGGCGTGACCATCAGCTGGGCGATGGAGTGCTTTGAGCGGGGCATCTTCACAAAGGAAGATTTTGCATGCGAGCGATACCCGGAGGGATTCGAGGCAAACTTCGGTGACGGCATGGCGATGGTGCGGCTGACCGAGATGATCGCCCATCGGGACGGGTACATGGGCAACCTTCTGGCCGAGGGGACGAAGCGCGCGAGCGCGACGCTGGATGAGGAGCGCGGCACAGAAAGCTACCAATGGGCGATGAATATCAAAGGCTTGGAGACACCGGGCTATGACGCGCGATCGCTCAAGACGTTCTCCGTCGGGCTGGCGGTGGGAACCCGTGGCGGGTGCCACAACCGGTCGGCGGCGTACGATCCCGACATCAAGGGCCAGGTCGATCGGTTCAGCGTTGACGAGACTCGAGGAGAGCTGGCAAGAAGCACGGAGGAATACGCAGCCGTGTATGACACGCTCCCTCTGTGTAAGTTCATTCGTCGCTGCTTCACGGGGAAGGCGGATCGGGCAGGAGCCTGGCCGGCCATCGCCAAGCTGATTAACGCCACGACGGGTTGGGACTTCGACTACGATGCGGTGGATCTGATCGGCGAGCGGGCGCATACCATGAAGAAGGCCTTCAACATCCGCGAGGGCTGGACGAGAGAGGATGATCATCTACCCTACCGGTGGCAGCATGAGCCCATGACGAAGGGGGTATCCGCCGGGCACATGGTGACCGACGAGGAATTGGAGTACCTCAAGGACCTCTACTACGAGGCCAAAGGCTGGACCGAGGAAGGCTTGATCCCCGCGGAGAAGCTGGTGGAATTGGGGATGGAAGATGTCGCAGAAGAGATTGGTGTATAGGAGATTATGATGCCTCTCCCCTCAACTTCGAAATACCAGTACATAGCGTGTGATCCAGAGAAGTGTGTCGGCTGCCAGATATGCGAGTACGTTTGCTCGCACAACAAGACAGGCGAGTTCAACACGTTCCGGAGCAGAATTCGGACCATACGGGAGCACAAGGTCCTGATGACGGCGGTGGCCTGCCGCACGTGTGAGGATGCACCTTGCGTGATCGCTTGTCCGCGGGACGCACTAACCCAGGACCCGGAGACAGGTGTTATACGCGTCGACGCAGGACGGTGCGACGGGTGCGCGTGGTGCATTGAGGCGTGTGACTTCGGCGCGATCTCCATCAACCCTCGGACGAAGCTGGCCGAGATGTGTGATCTATGCGAGGACGAAGAGGACGGTCCACAGTGCATCAAGTGGTGTCCGAAGGAAGCACTCGAGCTGACCGCACCTGATCGGAGAGCACAAAAGACCCGGCGAAAGCGGGCGATCGAGGAAGTCCTCAGGAGATAGATCCCGGCTGAGTCCGCGAACGGCTTAGAAAAGCAGAGTCTATTGTCAGGCGCGGTTGTGTCACTGGGAGGACGAGTCGGAGGATTTCCAGTGGTGCATCCGCGCCTGACGGTGCAGGTTTCAAGGCGCAGAAAGCGGGTCTGAGCGCTGACTCGGTCAGACCCGATACGTTCTTTTCAGGAGGATAGTATGGCAGGAGATAACGGAAACGAGGACGTGCGCACTGGCGTGTACGTGTGCCACTGCGGCAGCAACATAGCCGGGGTCATCGACCCGAAGGATGTGGTGGAATACGCGGCGACACTCCCCGGCGTGGTCCGGGCGGTCGACACCTCGTATGCCTGTGCGGACAGCGGTCAGAGTCTCATCAGAGAGGACATCGAGAAGTACAATCTGAACCGGGTCGTGGTGTCGGCTTGCTCTGTTCGAATGCACGAGCCGACCTTCCGCGCGGTAGTCGCCGAGGCAGGGCTGAACCCATTCTTGATGGAGATGGCCAATATCCGCGAGCAGTGTACGTGGGCCCATGGCCACGACGAGAAGGGAGCTTTGGAGAAGGCGAAGAGCCTGACGGCGGCAGCGGTGGCAAAGGCTCAATTCTTGACGCCGCTGGACATGATCAAGGTGCCGGTCACCAAGCGCGCTATGGTCATTGGAGGCGGCGTGGCAGGCATCAGCGCAGCTCTGGACATGGCCGACCAGGGCATCGAGACGATTCTCGTCGAGAAAGAACCTACCATCGGAGGGGTCATGGCGCAGTTGAACAAGACCTTCCCCACGATGGACTGTAGCATATGAATACTCGCCCCAAAGATGGTTGACGCGTCGCGTCACCCGAAGGTTGATGTAAGAACGTTCACGGAAGTGGAGCGAGTCGAAGGATTCGTCGGCAATTTCAAGGTCCAGCTGCGCGAGAAGTCGCGGTACGTCTACGAGGATCGCTGCAACGGCTGCGGCGAATGTGCAGAAGTGTGCCCCATTGAGGTGCCCAACTACTTCGAACTGAGCTTGGCCCCCCGGAGGGCGATCGATGTCCCTATGAGCCAGTCGGTGCCTCTGGTGTACAACGTCGATATGGACTCATGTATCGAATGCTACAAGTGCGTTGAGGCCTGCGGCGAACTGGACGCCATCGACTTCGGCATGGAGGATAAGTTCGTCTGGGAGGACGTGGGGTCGATCGTAGTGGCCACGGGATTCGACCACTTCGATCCTACGGCGATGTCGGAGTACGGCTATGGTCGTTTCCCCAACGTGATCACGGCCATCGAGATGGAGAGACTCAACAACTCCGCCGGCCCGACGGCCGGAAAGTTGATCCGCCCGAGCGACGGGGAGATTCCCGAGCGTCTAGCCATCATCAACTGCGTTGGTTCGCGCGACAAACGCTTCAACCCGTCGTGCTCCAACTTCTGCTGCATGTATGCAATCAAGAATGCCGTTCTGCTCAAGCAGGCCTATCCCGACATCGACCTCAGTATCTACTACATGGATATCCGCACACCGTCCAAAGGATACGAGGAGTTCTACAACCGCGCGAGAGAGATGGGCATCCGCTTCATCCAGGGGCGCCCAGGACTGATCACCGAGGACCCGGATACCGGCAACTTGTTTGTGCAGTCGGAGGATCGAGACTTGGGCCGGGTCACCGAACGTGAATACGACATGGTGATGCTGAACCAGGCCGCCGTACCTCAATCTGACGTCGACTCGATCAGCTCGGTCCTGAACATCGCTCAAAGCCCGGGAGGGTGGTTCATGGAGTATCACCCGAAGCTGCGGCCGCTCGACACCCCGACAGACGGTGTGTTCCTGGCCGGCGCGTGTCAGGGGCCGAAGGACATCCCCTCCAGCGTGGCCCAGGGATCAGGCGCAGCCTCACGAGCGGGACGGGTGGTCCACGCCGACGAGTGGGAGATTGAGCCCGTGATCGCAGCCGTGTGGGAGGACCGCTGCATCAGTGCCAAGGGGAAAAAGTGCGGCCTGTGTGCGGAGGCGTGCCCTTACGGCGCGATTGAGTACGAAGAGGGAAAGGCACCCAACATCGTCACCGCCAAGTGTCACGGCTGCGGCGGGTGCGTGGCAGAGTGCCCCCACAACGCGATGACCCAGCTGCACTTCACCGATGCTCAGATTCTGGCGCAGATACAGACCTTGCTGGCCGACAAGCCAGAGGAGAAGATTCTGGCCTTCCGCTGCCACTGGTGCTCCTACGGGGGTGCAGACCTAGCAGGGGTCAGTCACTTCGAATACTCGTCCAATGAGCGCGGCCTGCGGGTGATGTGCTCCGCGCGGTTGGATGCGGACTTCATCTACGAGGCTTTCCGCCTCGGAGCGGGAGCGGTTCTCTTCTCTGGCTGTCATCCGCAGGACTGTCACTATATCACAGGCCAGCGCGTGGGCGCGCATCGAGCAGAGCGTCTGTTGAAACGATTCGAAAGGATGGGCATGACGCCTGGCCGGTTCCGGGTGGAGTGGATCAGCGCCGCCGAGGGCGAGAAGTACGCCCGGGTGATCAACGAGATGCAAGAGGTGCTGGATTCCCTGCCCAAAGAAGAACTATTGGAGGAGATCGAGACCATGCGGTCGGATATGGCGAAGAGAGCTCGACGCATGCGCCAGGTGCCGCAGATCGAAGAGGCGTCCGACTTCGCAGACAAGATCGCGGAGGCATATAGGGCAAGAGAGCCACAAGCGGTATAGGATCACAGAGACCATAACGAGTTGACGATCCTCTCTTTCGTAACAGACGACGGTAGGAGAATGCTTAATGGCAGATCACAGTTCTCAAACTCAATCCTTCGCTGATCAGGTCCGTGCTATCCCCGGTGGCGAACATCTTGAGATGTGCTACTCGTGCGGGACGTGCGTCAGCAAGTGCATGATTCAACAGAAGGTGGAGCCGGAGTACAACCCACGCCGGCTGCTGCGCATGGTGATGATGGACATGCGCGAGGAGGCATTCGAGAGCCCAACCACGTGGCTTTGCTCCGCCTGCGACCTATGCTATCCGGCCTGCCCACAGGAAATCCACATATCGGGCGTCATCGGCGCGGTCAAACAGCTGGCTGTCGAGGCCGGCTACGAATCACCGCTGGAGACCGTCTCAGTGGACGAATCGCTGTGCTCCGGCTGCGGCATCTGCGTGATGTCCTGTCCGTACGAAGCGCCCCACCTGGTGGAGAAAGAAATCGACGGCGTGATGGATCGTCTCTCGGAGGTGGATGCGAACGCTTGTATGGGTTGCGGCATCTGCGTAGGGGCCTGTCCAATGGGTGCGATCGCGCGTCCCGGGGTGGCGAACAAGGAGATCCGAGAACAACTGGACTTCCCCAGACAAAACGGTACACCACGCATGGTTACGTTCGTATGTGACTGGTGCCTTCGGGCGGATGCAGACGTGGCGCTTCTTGAGAGCTATCCCGAAAACGTGCAGGTGGTGCACATTCCATGCACCGGACGCATCGACCCGGAGATGGCGCTCCTGGCGCTGGGTTCAGGCATCGACGGCGTGTTGGTCTGTGGCTGCGCGCCGGGTGAGTGCCACTACCAACGCGGCACAGTGGTCAGCAGCTGCAAGATCGGGCTGTTGAACCGGGCATTGGAGCAGATGAACATGGGTGACGGCCGGGTGCGTTTCGTGCAGATCGGCACACAGGAACGCGGCCGCGTCCGCAGCGAGATAGACGGTATGATGGAGCATCTGGTAGCCTGGAAGGAGGCAGAGTAATGGCGGGAGCAAAGCCCAAACTCGCATTTTACTGGGCGGCCAGCTGCGGCGGGTGCGAGATCACGATCACCGAGTTGGGGATGCAGCTCATAGCCACGGGAGAGAAGGTCGACATCGTCTTCTGGCCCTGTCTGATGGACTTCAAGTACAGCGACGTAGAGGCGCTGGAGGACGGCGAAATCGACGTCTGCTTCTTCAACGGGGCGATTCGCTCTAGTGAGAACGAGCACATCGCCCGGCTGATGCGGCAGAAGTCTAAGGTCCTGGTCTCCTTCGGGTCATGCTCCCACACGGGAGGGATCCCGGGCCTGGCAAACTTCTACGATGCTGAATCGATCCTGGAGCGAGTCTTCGATACCGCCCCATCGGTGGACGACTCGCGAGGGACCCGCCCCGCCCCATCGGTCGAGATGCCAGAGGGCACGATCGAAATACCCACGTTCTACGACCAAGTCCAGACGCTAGATCAGACGGTGGACGTTGACTACTTCATGCCCGGCTGTCCGCCGGTAGCTGATCAGGTGTGGAACGTCTTCCAGACGATTCTGAATGGGGGGCTGCCGGAGCGGCGGGCTACTATCGGTGCCGATGCCAAGACAAACTGCGACGTCTGTCCTCGGGAGAAGGGCGAGGGCGGATTCCGCGTGAAGGAATGGAAGCGGCCACACGAAGTCGAGCTCGATCCCGATGTTTGTTTCCTGGCCCAGGGTGTCATCTGCTGCGGACCGGTCACTCGAGCGGGATGCGGATTGCCTTGTATCAGCGGCAATATGCCCTGCCGTGGCTGCTACGGTGCCCCGGAGGGGGTCGTCGATCAAGGTGCGAAGTTGCTCAGCGCGATTGGCGCGCTGATCGACACCGAGGAGCCAGAAGCCGTGGCCGATATCATGGATACAGTTGTCGATCCAGCCGGGCTCAGCTACCGGTTTGGACTCGCCAACTCTCTCCTGAGCGCGTTGAAGTACGGGAACAACTCTGAAGAAGAGGGCAAAGTATGAGCCAGAAGATTAGCATAGACCCAATTACGCGCCTTGAAGGCCACGGCCGGATCGATCTCTTCCTCAACGACGATGGAGAGCTGGCTAACGCCTACCTGGTGGTCCCGGAGCTGCGCGGGTTCGAGAAGTTCTGCGAGGGCCGGCCTGTAGAGGAGATGCCGCGCATCACGCAGCGTATCTGCGGTGTATGCCCGTTGGCACACCACGTCTGCGCCGCCAAGGCGGGCGACGCGGTGTACGGCGTCGACCCACCGCCGGCAGCCAAGAAGCTGCGCGAGTTGTTGTACGCGTCGTTCTTCGTTGCCGATCATGCCACTCACTTCTACGCACTGGCGGCACCCGACTTCGTCGTCGGTCCCGATGCGCCGAAGGCCCAGCGCAACCTGTTGGGTCTGGTGCAGAAAGTGGGCCAAGATGTCGGGGCCCGTGTCGTGCAGCTGCTCCAGGAGAATCACGAGATCGCAAGCATCGTGGCCGGCCGCTACATCCATTCGGCCAGCTGCATCCCGGGGGGAATGAGCAAGCCGATCACCGAGGATGAACGGAAGCGCATCGTCGAAATCTCCGAGCGCTCCATTGAGACGGCCCAGTTCTCGCTCCAATTGTTCGATGACGTGGTGCTCCAGAACCAGGCCTACGTGGACATGATCTTGAACGACGCATTTGCCCACGAGACCTACTACATGGGTCTGGTAGACGAGAAGAACCGGGTCAACTTCTACGACGGCCAGGTGCGCGTGGTCGGCCCGGATGGTGAGGAGCTCCTCAAGTACAGCGCGGACAACTACCTGGACGTGGTGGCGGAGCACGTCGAGCCCTGGACGTATCTGAAGTTCCCCTATTTGAAGCAGGTGGGCTGGAAGGGGTTCGTCGACGGTCCCGAGAGCGGCGTCTATCGGGCCACGCCGTTGAGCCGACTCAACGCGGCGGACGGCATGGCGACGCCCAAAGCACAAGCTGAGTACGAGCGCTTTTTCGATACACTGGGCGGAAAGCCGGTGCATGCGACGCTGGCAACTCACTGGGCACGGCTGATTGAGCTGCTGTACGCCGCCGAGCGAACGCTCCAGCTAGCCGAAGATCCAGAGATCACCAGCAAGGAAATTCGGACCCTCCCGACCGAAACGCCCAGCGAGGGTGTGGGCATCGTCGAGGCTCCGAGGGGCACCCTGACCCATCATTATGTCACAGACGAGAACGGCCTGCTCGAGCGAGTCAATCTGATCGTCGGCACCACCAACAACTACGCCGCTATCAGCATGTCGATCAAGAAGGCGGCGCAGGATCTAGTGCGTGCCGGACAGCCTGTCGACGATGGTATGCTGAACAAGATTGAGATGGCTTTTCGGGCATACGATCCGTGTCTCGGCTGTGCAACCCATACTTTGCCCGGTCAGATGCCGATGATTGTGCGGCTCTACAACGAAGAACGAGAATTGGTACAGGAGATCCGTCGGGACTAGGAGAGGGTATGGCTAGACGAGGAAGCACGAAAAAACAGACCAGCCAGCGCGCGATCACGCTCACACGTGGTATGGTCACGCGCCAGTATCATATGGAATGGGACCTGGAGCGCTGCGTGGGTTGCGAGCTGGGACCTCTGGTCTGCCCCAAGGACGCCGTGGAGCACGTACCCGGGCAGATCGAGAACGGTCGGCTGGCGCAGAAGCCAGCTGTGGATATCGACGAAGAGGCGTGCGTGCTCTGCGGCATGTGCGAGGTTATATGTCCGAAGAACGCTATCACCCTCACCATCAACGGCGAGCGTGAGAATCCGGTCTTGGTGCACGACGCCTTCCCAGAGTTGATCCAGTCGACGACGTTCCGCAAGGATCGGTTTGATTGGACCAGGAAGGATTTCGTCATCGACAACTGCCCCACCCACGTGATCAGCTTCGATGAAGAGAAAGAGACAATGGTCGTCGATGACGAGCACTGCATCCGCTGCCGTCAGTGCGAGGTCGCCAGCGACGGCGCGTTCCAGGTCACACAGCCCTGGCAGGGTCGAGTCGAACTGCACCGGGATCGATGCGTTGAGGGCTGCCTTGCATGTGCAGACATCTGTCCAACGCGGGCGCTGACCATTGACGAGGAGAGCGGTGATCTGGCCCTGGCCGACTACTACTGCATCAAGTGCGGCGCCTGTATGCAAGTCTGCCCAATTCAGCCGGCGTACGAAGAAGAGATGGTAACGGTTGAGTCTCACGGCGTCACCAAGACAGTGGCACACCAGCGGATCGTCAACCGCGATGAGTTGCCGATCTGGGTTGAGCGGTGGCGCGTCCGCCACCAGCCGGTCCAGAGCGCTGCGTGGATCGAGGCGCTGACCAAGATGGCTGACGATACGGCGGGTATGCTGGAGATCGACAGGAAGCGGGCGCTGAGGCGGCGCGACCTCCTGAAAGCTCTGGCAGGCGCCAGGGCATTCCTCGACCTAGAGGAAGAGGCTTAGTCCTGCGGCGGTGGGCGGAGACCCAGGCAGGTTGGCCCTGTCGCGAGGTGCCCTCGCGACAGGGCCAACGGGGAACCGTATGTGACGAAATATCGACGGCAGAGGGGAGGCGCGGCTGGTCATGAGGCCGGTCCCCCTTTGCATAGCCCCTTCTTGACCCGCCCTGTGGTAAGAATGCGGGGCGAGCGCGGCAACTGCCTGGACGCTTGGCTCTCTGGATGATTATCATCTTAGCCCTACCTATTGCTCCCGTTTCGGACGTACCTCAGTCGTATGGCTGATTCCCTACAGACTGTCCGGACCAGATAACCGACCTCGGCCAAGTCTGGGAGAGCAAAGAAGTAGGGAAGCTTCTGCGGTTCCACGCACAGGTTAGGTCGGGGCGCCAAGGAGACACCAAGATCTACCTGAAGCGACCCTTCGCCCCGTGCCTGGCAGAGATGACACCTCCGCAGCCCGGAGCGGTATCAGTCTGAAAGGATCGCATGGTTGCTACTGGCACAGTGATTAACGTCGTGGCCGTCTTGCTGGGGGGCACCCTGGGCACCGTGCTCGGGAACCGCCTGCCGGAGAGGATGCGCCAGACGATCATGCATGCCCTGGGGCTGCTGACGATCGTGATCGGCTTCCAGCTCTCACTCGAAACGGCGAACATCCTCATCGTGCTGGGTAGCCTCCTCCTGGGAGGATTGCTTGGCGAGCTGTTGCGCATCGAAAACGCAATCGACCAGCTTGGACGCTGGCTGGAACGACAGACGGGCGCTGGGAACCCATCCGAGGGAAGAGCGCGCGCCGACGGTTCGCCATCCGGGGCGACGACGTTCAGCTACGCCTTCCTCACGGCAAGCCTGGTTTTCTGTGTAGGCCCGATGACGATCATGGGTTCCATTCAAGATGGACTCACGGGGGACTACACGCTCCTCGCGGTGAAATCCACGATGGACGGGTTCGCCAGCCTCGCGTTTGCCTCCACGCTGGGACCTGGTGTGATCTTCTCGGCCCTCACGGTCCTGGTGTATCAAGGAACACTTACACTGGGCGCTGGCTGGGCCGAAGCAGTCCTGACAGATCCAATGGTGGCTGAGATGACAGCGACCGGCGGCGTGCTCATGCTAGCCCTGGGACTGGGAATGCTGCAGATCAAGAAGATCCGCACGGGTAATCTGCTGCCCGCCATAGTGATCGCGCCAGTCATCGTCGCCGTGGCAACCTGGTTGGCCGCATAGCGTCGCATTGGACGCTGGCCCTCCCCTCCTGAGAACCCGGTACCTCTCGAGACGCCGATACTAACCAGCCGTCAAGCCTTGGACCGCCGTTCCCGCACCCTGCCCAAGAGCTCCGACGAGGGTTATGCTACCGGTAAGCTTGTACGCAAGACGCCGGCGCGCCGAGGCTGGCTATGACGGGCACCTCGGAGCCACCATCGGACGGTCCCAGATGATTCGTCCGGCTGGAAAGGCTCTCCTTCATGCGCTATAATTGATCGGGGGATGGAAAGAAGGCTTGACCAGCCCCTGACTGACGGCAGTCAACGGTAACGAGCGGAAGGGCCGTGGACGAGAGATGGTCCCTCCGGTTAGAGTCTGGGGAGTGACGGATGATGAACGAATTGTTTGACCTTTGGGAGAAGCCCGACGCTGCGAAGTATCTTATTGCGGGCTGGTATCAGTGGGCCGATGCCGGCGAGGTCTCGTCTGGCCTCCCCCAGTATCTTATTGAGAGAACCGAGGCGCGGCAAGTGGGGGAGATCGATCCAGACGGATACTATCTCTTTCAGTTTCCTGGCACGCACGATCTGCTCCGACCCATGGTGACCCTGGACGAGGGCTATCGGGTGGCGTTGGAGGAGCGCACCAATGCCTTCTACGTCTCCGGTGAGACCGCGACGCCGTTCTATATCTTCATAGGCGACGAGCCCCACATGAACGTGGAGCGCTACGCCGAGGCATTTCTCGACGCTGTCGAGGATCTCGGCGTGGAGCGCGTTGCCGTCGTCGCCGGCGTCAACGGGCCGATGCCCTACGACAGGGACAGGGAGATATCATGCGTCTACAGCCTTCCCGAGATGAAGGAGGAGCTGGGTGGGTACGCGGTGAGACTCTCAAACTATGAGGGCGGTGCCACCATCGGGGTCTATCTGGCAGATCGCGCCGAAGAGCGTGACATCGAGTTGGTCTCTTACTACGCAATGGTCCCAGCCTACGACTTCTCTCAGGCCTCCACCGCGGTTCAGCGGGTATCGGCCGAGGAGGACTACAAGGCATGGTACGATCTCATGCGGCGACTCGACTACATGTTTGGGCTCGATCTGGATCTCTCGGATCTGGAAGCACGGAGCGAGGAATTGGTGGCGGCATGGGAAGCCCGGATTGCACAATTGGAGCGAAAGATGCCAGACATCGTCGGTCCCTACATGGAGCGAGTCAACGACGAGTTCTCCGAGGACCCCTTCGATCCCCTGGGACAGGCCTGGGAGGAGGCATTGGGCGACATCTTCGACGACGCCGAGGATATGGGCTTGCTGGAGTGAGAAAGGTTGACGGCACCCTGGCGAAAACACGATGTGTGGCGAGGTCGCTCGCTGGTGCAAAGCGAGATCCCGCACCGCGACGCCCTCACGACTTGTCCCGGTCGCGAGTTCGTGATGCCCGATCAGTGCAGGAAACCCAACAGAATGAGGGGACGGACCCGTTCGGGATGGCTTGCAGTGACTAAGGCGCATCTTACAGGACACGTGCAACGCACCGAGGACGTGGCGGTGACATCTCTGTAGTGCCCCCGCGGCGCGACTATTTGACTTCTAGCGCGGGTGTGCTAGCATGACGGTGCAGTATGAAGTGAATGGATGCAGAGCAAACGGGAGACTGTCCAGGCTTGCGGATGCTGGATGGTCTTTTTCTTTGCAGCCTGCCCGCTTCATGAGACGCAAGCATTAGCAGAAAAGGAGCAAGTATGTTCGAGTTCGAAACTGAAGAGCAGAGTGAACTTAATCCTCAGGACGAGTCCGCGGAAGAGACTTCGCCCGAGGCCCAGGTAGAGGAAGAGACCTTCGCGGTCGATGCCGAGGTGGACGAAGCCTTCGAGACGGAGGGAGCATTCGACGAGGTCGAGGCTGAGGCGGATGAGGCCTTCGAGACGGAGGAAGCATTCGGCGAGGTCGAGGCTGAGGCGGATGAGGCCTTCGAGACGGAGGAAGCATTCGGCGAGGTCGAGGCTGAGGCGGATGAGGCCTTCGAGACGGAGGGAGCATTCGGCGAGGTCGAGGCCGAGGCGGATGAGGCCTTCGAAGCGGAGGGAGCGTCCGACGAGGTCGAGGGGACGGAAGAGACGGAAGATACGGAAGAGACCGAGGAGGCCGGGGGGAAGGTTGAGGGAACGGTCAAGTGGTTCAGCAACCCAAAGGGCTACGGCTTCATCTCCCGCGAGGGCGGTGAGGACGTGTTCGTCCATTACTCCGCGATCCAGGGCTCCGGGTTCCGCTCGTTGAGCGCAGGCGAACGCGTCGAGTTCGTCGTCAAGGCGAGCGACAAGGGGCCGCGGGCCGCCGAGGTGCGCTCGCTTGAACAGGACGTTGGAGCGGGTTGGCTGTAACTACACCAAGCTGATCCTGGCTTAGATCACCGACCGCACGGCTCATCCGCAGGCCGTGCGGTTTTTTGCATCCGTGGCCAGGACGTGGTAGCATCGGTAGGGTATGCCCTCGCAAACAGGAACGCGGAGCAGTTGCCAGGTCAAGCTTGTGCTGGTCACGTCTGTGGCGACCGTCACGATTCTGATCGGCGCATTCATCGCCGTTAACGTCAATCCAAGCTTGGCCGCGCAGATCCTGGGCCTCGACCCAATGGGTCCCTTGTCCGGGGTGCTGCGGCCTGAGACGCCTCTGACAGCAGAGGGCGCACCTCTGGAGGTCGTCGACCTCGTCTCCCCGTCCTTGATTGCCCAACCGCTTTCGGTGACTCCCGAAGATATCCTACCGGGCGGTTTCACCACGCCCCCCCTGATAGGTGATGCCACGAGGCCGGGCAAGACCACGTATTACGTGACAATCAGTGAAGAGGGCTTGAACCAGCTCCTTCAAGAGCACCAGCTGGCTGGCGGCGGGGGCGGCGAGAGCGCCGGCGGTACTCGAGTCGATCTGTACCCAGGCGCACTGGTCCTCTGGAGAGACCTTGATCTCGGGCTAACCGAGCACCGGGTGGGTCTCCTGCTAATGCAAGAGGGAACGACGCTTTCACTCGAGCCTGGCGGGCTCCTCCTGAATGATGAGCTCTACGGCATGCCGGCATCCCGTTCGCTAGCCAACATGTTTCTACCAAGAGGCCGCCGGGTGCAGCGGGCGCTCGACACTCTGGTGGTCACCGGACCACTCCCCGGAAGAGCCGGCGCCAAGGCTCTCTATCTCCATGAAGACCGTCTGACCATCGCAGCTGAAGCTGTGTACGCGCTCAGCTCTCTGGCTGATACCGGGTGGCGGTTCCTGGAGGCGGGCCTCCACGTTCGGGAGATCGAGGTACCGGCCAACGCGGAGCGGGGCAGCGAACGCCTGCGCATCGTCCGGTTGGGACCTTCGACGTTCGATATCCGCATCCACTACGATCCGGCGAATCCCAGGACCGTTTCGGACTGGGCAGCCGAGTCAGGTGCGCTACTGACCGTAAACGGGAGCTATTTCAGCCAAGAGAGTGACAGGGGCTTCGAGACAATCGGACTCCTGGTAAGCGATGGGCAGCGCTGGGGCTCACCTCTCCGGGACTTCGCCGGCATGCTAGCGGTCCGTCAGGACGGGCAAGTCAGCGTGCGCTGGCTCCGCCACCGACCGTACGACACTGCCGAACCGCTGACCCAGGCTTTGCAGTCCTTCCCAGTCCTGGTGAAACCCGGGGGCATCATGGGCTTCCCAGCGGACGGCGACGACGGTACACCAGCGCGCCGTACGGTGGTTGGGCAGGACTCGGAGGGGAACCTCCTGTTTGTCCTTGCCCCACGCGGGACGATGAGCCTGCACGAGCTAGCCGTCTTACTCAGCGAACAAGGCCTCGGCCTAGACGTAGCCCTGAATCTAGATGGTGGTCGATCGAGCGGCATGTGGCTGAAGGGGACCGAGTGGGACGTAACCATCGACTCCGTCGCTTCGGTGCCTTCCGCCGTCGTGGTCTTCCGACACTAGTGCGCCGGACCGGGGCCCGTTGACCCCAGGGACACACCGGCCTATAATGGGTCATAGGGAGACGCAGGAGATCCAACTGGATGGTTGGACACCGACCATTGCAGAGCACAGGGGCGGTAGAGGAGGTCAAAATGCAGATTGCGAGTGTTGAAGTCGTCCCGGTCGATCTAGCGCTCCGTCTACCTTATCGCACAGCTTACCACGCCGAGCCCATCGAAAGCATCACCGCCGTCTTTGTCCGCATCGAGACGACACAGGGACAGGAGGCCTGGGGCTGCGCAGCTTTTGATCCGGCCTTCACGGGAGAGAGCCGAAAGGCGGTGGTCGATGCCTGCCGTGCGTGCGCCGAGCGGTCGAAGGATCTCAACCCCCTCAACACGGAATACGCCCTGGATCAGCTGGCCGAGCTCACAGAGGGTACGCCCTCGGCGTTATGCGCCTTCGACTTGGTGTTCCACGACCTGCTCGGCCTGGCCGCGGGTATGCCCCTCTATCGGCTGCTGGGCGGGTACAGGAAACGCATCCAGACCTCAATCACGATCAGCATCGCCGGGGTAGATTCATCCGTGGCCTTGGCACGTCAGCGTGCAGCTCAGGGATTTCGAATCCTCAAAATCAAGGGCGGGCTGAATCCCGACGAGGACGTGCGTCGAGTGCGCGCTATCCACGCGGCCCTGCCCAACTTCACACTCCGGCTGGACGCCGATCAGGGCTACACAGTGCGAGAGGCCTTGGACGTTGCTCGCGCGCTTGACGGCAAGCTGGAGATGCTGGAGCAACCCACCCCGGCCGGCGATCTGGAGGCGCTGCACCAGGTCACGAAGCGGAGTGTAGTGCCGATCCTGGCCGACGAGAGCGTTAGCCAGCCCCGTTCGGCCCTGGAAGTGGCGAAACTGCGAGCCGCGGACGGCATGAGCATCAAGCTCACGGCCTGCGGGGGGCTGCGCTGCGCGCGGCAGATCGACACCATCGCGCGGGTGGCGCAAATGAACACCATGGTGAGCTGCGTCAATCAGCCCGCCCTACTGACAGCCGCTGGGCTTTCGTTCGCGTTGAGCAGCCGCAATGTCGAGTACGGCGATCTGGACGGCCATTTCGACCTGGCGGGAGATCCAACCCTGCCGGGCTTCCGACTGGAGGAAGGCTGGCTGATCGCAGAGGATGTGCCAGGCCTGGGGTGCACGGTCGAGCTCTGAGGATGTCCCCAGCTGCCGCTATCGCCGCGTACAATCTGTCCCTCCTCGCCCTTGTCGCCGGTCTACTCTCCTTGCCCCACGCGGCCGGACGGTACCGGAACGTCGTTTCGCTCCTTGTTTCTGTGACCCTCTTCAGCTTTGCAGTGCTGATGGGTGCGATCCTACTTCCCGTCCCCAGCTTCGGGAGATTCCAACTGCTCACCTGGGCAGCCTTCGTCCACGCGCCGATGTACTTGCTCGGCTGGGCCGCGGCGTGCATTCGCCAGCGGCGCCCTCTGGCGCTGGCGTGCGTCGTATTGGCCGCGAGCCTCGTCGTCGTCGGGATAGATGCGTTCTTCATTGAGCCGCGCTGGTTGGCCGTCGACCACGTGAGGATTCGGTCGCCCAAGTTAGGGCGCGCCGTGCGGCTGGTCGTGGTAGCCGATATCCAGACAGACGATCCGGGCAACTATGAGAGGCGGGTGCTCCGGCGCGCCCAGTCAGAAGAGCCAGATCTGATCCTGTTGGCGGGCGATTACGTGCAGCAAGCTGACCAAGAGAGGTATCGGGAGGCCGCAAACGAGCTGAGCCGGATGATGGAAGAGGAGGGGTTGCATGCACCACTGGGGGCTTACGCCGTACGGGGGAATGTTGACTGGCCCGGCCAATGGGAAGGGATCTTCTCCGGCCTGCCCGTCAGCACCGTCGATCAGTCGGACACCATGGATCTAGGTCCGCTGACGCTGACGGCGCTCTCGCTCCGGGCTTCATCCGACACAGCGGTCTCGGTCCAAGGAGTCGAGGGATTCCACGTCGTGATGGGCCACGTGCCCAATTTCGCCAGGGGAAGCGTGGAGGCAGACTTGCTGATCGCGGGCCACACCCACGGGGGGCAGGTCCAGCTGCCTCTCATAGGCCCGGTAATGACTCTCTCAGACGTACCGCGCAAGTGGGCATCTGGGGTCACAGAGATCGCGCCGGGCAAAACCCTGATTGTCTCCCGAGGCATTGGCATGGAGCGCGGATACGCGCCCCGCCTGCGGTTCCTGTGCAGGCCCCAATTGGTGATTGTGGATCTAGCGCCGGCTTAGGCCCACCGAAGCGTGGCTGGCCCGCACACTGCCTACGACGCATCCAGCAGGGCCGGAATGCGCTGGAAATCCTCCTCGACGACGCTCCGCAATGAACCGCGGTAGAGCGCAGCTGCGGGATGGTAGAGAGGTAGGTAGATCGTGTCATCGACACGCCGCGGCTGACCGTGGATCTCCGAGATCGTTCCGTCCGAGAAGAAGCGTCCCATAGCGAAGCGGCCCAACGTCACGACGAGGCGAGGCTGGATGAGTTCAATCTGTCGTTCCAGGTAGGGCGCGCAGGCCTCCACCTCGGCGACGTGTGGGTCCCGGTTGGAGGGCGGTCGGCACTTCACGACGTTGGTGATGAAGACTCTGTCACGTGCGAGCCCCACGCCCTGAAGCAGCTGATCCAGGTACTTGCCGGACCGGCCGACGAAGGGCAGTCCAAGCTCGTCTTCTCGGGCCCCAGGTCCCTCCCCAAGGAAGAACACCTCGGCGGTGGCAGGCCCCGAGCCGGGCACTGCCTGGGTCCTCTCCTTATGCAACTTGCACCTGGTACAGCCCAGGATCGTGACCGCTATGCCGTCCAGGCCTTTGTCTCTCACGTTGATGACTCGCTGACCTCCTCGATAGGTAGCTCCGCCCCAGCAGCCAGCGCGTCGCCGATCCTATCCCTTCCGATACACCCTCTAGAAAGCGCCGAGTTGGCACTGACCGATGCTGATTCTCATACTCTCGGCAGCATTCGCCACGTGGGTCTTGGGTAGATCAAAGCGGCTGGCAATAGCCCATGCGACCGCGCAGGGCAGCCTTCCCACAATCAGCCCTTCCCGAATCGCCTCCTCAAGCTCCGGAGATAGCTCCTCAGCCGGATGTACGATGCGTTCCTCCGCGTCATACCCAAAGAGCCCCAGTTGACAGTGGTAGAGTCGGATGTCCAGAGCATCGGCCGTCTCCCCGACCTTAAGTGGGTTCACGGCGTGTTCCTCCGCAATGCGGAACGCTGCCCCACAGCTCAACTTTCCGTCTCTTGCTCTCTTCTGAACCGCGTCAGCCAGTCTGTTCTCCGTCATCCTTCCTCCTCCGTTCCCAGGCACTCACGCCGAGATGAAGCCAGCCTGCCCGCCGACGAACGTGCCGTACACGAAGCCTAGATCTTGCCATCCGCGGGCTTGCTTCCAATCCACTCCACCGCATCTGGAACTCACCTACCACAAACGCCCAGCCCCGCACCATGCAGCCCCCAGAATCAGCCATAGGGCCCTATGTGCCGTTCTGACCCCATCCAGTTACCACACACATACGGGGACTAGAGACCAAGGACCTCTGGTCCACACTAGGTCCTTCCGGCAGCAGCCGTCCGACGTTGACCAGGTTCGATCGCTGCCTTATCCAGCTACTCCCTAACGATCTGGTCGTAGATGGCAGCCAGCTCTTCTTCCGAATAGAAGTAGATCACCAGGCTGCCGCCAGGGCCCTTGCGGCGAAGGCTGACCTTTGTGCTCAGAGCCTGGCGAAACTGAGATTCCAGTTCCATCTCAGCCGCGGATCTCTTGGGCGTGCTACCCCCCTCCTCATCGCGACCCTGCAGACGACGCACAAGTTCCTCGGTCTGACGCACGTTCAGACCCCGCTTGAGGACGGTCTTGAGAGCCGCTGCCTGAGCCTCATCCTTATCCAGGCCCAGAAGCGCCCGAGCGTGCCCCTCACTGATCCTCTCCTCCAAGAGTGCATCCCTGATCGGACGGGAGGCCTTCAGGAGACGTAGTGTGTTGGCAACGGCAGTTCGACTCTTGCCCACGCGCCGCGCTATCTCGGCCTGTGTGAGTCCGAAATCCTCGGCCAGCTGTTCAAAGGCCAGGGCCTCCTCCAGGGGGCTCAGGTCCGAACGCTGAAGATTCTCGACCAAAGCAAGCTCCAGCATCTCCTGGGGAGCCACGTCCTTGACCAGGACCGGGACTTCGGAGAGACCCGCCACCCTCGCGGCGCGCCAGCGACGCTCACCTGCGATTAGTTGGAACTGGCCTGCATCCTTCGTAACGACCAGGGGCTGAATGATACCATGCTCCTCGATGGAGGCGGCGAGCTCGGAAAGATCCTGCTCGTCAATCGGGGAACGGGGTTGATGAGGGTTAGGTGAGATGGATGACAGGGGGACTTCCAGGACTCCCTGGCGCGAGCCAGCGTCCTCCGCCTCCGAGGCAGGAATGAGCGACTCCAGCCCCTTGCCAAGCCCGATCTTCCGTGGTGACATGGCTTACCTCCACGAGCAATTTCTGGCGAGACCACTCCCACGAGCGTGCTGCCCGAGCCCAGCCGCGGCACGCCAGCCGGATACTCTACTAGGCAGCTCCATCAGGCGCACGCCCGTCGCCAACGAGCAATTCTCGAGCCAGCGCTTCATAGGCCCGGGCCCCAGACGAACGCGGCGCATGCACCTGGATAGGGACACCGAAGCTCGGGGCCTCACTGAGACGAACACTCCGAGGAATGATAGCGTCAAACACTTGTTTCCGAAAGTGCCGTCGGACCTCTGTCACAACCTGCTCAGATAGGTTGGTGCGGGCGTCATACATCGTCATCACCAGCCCCCGCAGCGTGAGTTGGGGGTTCAGGGCCCGGCGGACGAGTTGGATGGCCCGCGCGAGTTGCGAAAGCCCCTCCAGGGCCAGGTACTCGCACTGCACGGGGATGATGACGCCCCTGGCCGCTGTGAGTCCGCTCACCGTCAGGATCCCAAGGCTGGGCGGACAGTCGATCAGGATATAGTCGTAGGACCTAGCCTTTGACAGGATTGCGAGAGCTCGACGCAGCCGGTACTCCCGTCGGGTCATGTCCACCAGCTCGACAGTAGCGCCTGCGAGGTCGGGCGACGAGGGGGCGATCTCGAGCCCCGCGTGCACTGTCGGCCGCACCACATCGGCAAAGGTGACGCCGTCAACCAGGACGTGATAGGTCGACAAGTCGACCTCGGATTTCTCAATGCCGAGACACGACGTGGCATTGGCTTGGGGATCGATGTCGACCAAGAGAACCTGCTGGCTGAGCGTGCCGAGGTAGGCACCCAGATTGACCGCCGTCGTGGTCTTCCCGACGCCCCCTTTCTGGTTAGCCAGCGCGTAGACTTTGGCCATCGTTCCCTGTACTCATCATCCCTCGACGACAGCGAGCGACCTCCGCAACAAGCGGCGAAGCCAAGAGCCCGGGACGTGCCACCGATCGAGCGGCACAACAATTGGCGAAACGTGCCGCTCTGCAAGGGTCCCCCGTCCGTTGGAGCACGTAGAAGAAGCATGCGGCGAACACATCCCCAGCACCGGTCGGGTCGACCTCGCTTACCTTGGGTGCGCTAACCTGGTAAGTGTCCCCCGCGGCGTAGACCGTACAGCCGGCCGCTCCTTCTGTCAGGACCAGACAGCGCGTCTGGCACGCATAGTCGATCACCAGAGAGCGATCACCAGCCACGTCCTCCTCGCTCAACACGACGGCGTCGGCGTGCGGCAGTATCTTCGCGGCTTCCGACCATGGGCGGCGGGTTACGTGACCCGTCTGATCCCATTCGCGCATCCAACCCTGGGGCGTGACCCCGACAAAGGCTCCTGGAAAGCTCGTGACCAGGGACGGATCACACTCACCGGCCACCGGTCCTATGTGGATCAGTGAGGCATGCCAATCGGCGGGCACAGTCGCCGGATCGATGGTGCGCGCAATAGAGCGGATAAGCTGGCGCCGCCCGTCGCCGTAGATGTTCACGAAGACCGTCGAGGCCCGAGCCGGATCTCGTGCGATCCTAACGTCGCCCAACTCCTCACGCAGCCCCAGGTCACACGCCGCGCTGGTAACGACGCCTACACGACAGCCTAGAGCACGGGCCGTGCGGGCTGCATAGGCTGCTGTGCCACCTAGGCGCCCCGGCACCATCTGTGGATCCCCACGGGGCCGCTGTGACGACGGGACGTTCAAGTCACGGGTGACGTGACCAATGACCAGGTAGTCGAGGTCCACCATGCCACACGCCCACCGCACGGCCCAGACTCGTGCGAATTGCCGTGATCGGGTCACGGCAAGCCATGGCGGGCCCTCCCGGCCTGGATCTGAGGCCAATCCTCAGGCAACGCACCACGGATCCGTCGCGCACGGTCGCCGGTCAGAATAGGGTCGGTTGTCGCCCCACCACCTCGGAATCCCCGGCGCCAACACCAAATTCCAGGCCGGACACGAGCGTTCCCCCTTCTGGGAGACAGCTACTCCTTCGGGGTGATGGTGACCCGGCGCCTCTCCCCTTCGTAGATACTCTCCGTCATCACGCGCGAATCGTCATGGAGGGCGACGTGAACGACACGACGCTCGTGTGGGGGCATAGGCTGGAGGATCACGGTTCGGTCGGTGTCGACGGCCTGATCCGCCATACGATGGGCCAGGTCGCTAAGTCGGTCGGCGCGCTGTGCCTTGTGCCCTCTCACATCAACGACGACGTGAACCCAGCCCTTCAACTTCCGTCCTACGAGCAGTCGCACGATGTACTGGAAAGCATTCAGGGCCTCGCCGTCGCTCTCGACCAGGATCTCAGTGCCCGGCCCACTCACATCGACGACCAGGGGCGGGACCTCGTCTTTGCTCGGGCCAGGCTCGGCGCGTTCGATTTCGACGCGCGCTTGGTGGAGACCCATGGCATCCAGCAGCCCCTTCGTCACCTGGCGGGAAACACGGATCTTCTCCTCCTCACCCGCCTCGACCGTCTCTCCCTCCGCAGCCTCCGTGGACGCGCCAGGCTCGGGCGCCGGCTCCGGTTCTACCACAGGTTGCGCCGTCGAGGGCTGCGTCGCGGGCCTGGTTTCAACCTTGGGTTTGGGCTTTTGGCTTGGTCTCGGTTCTGGCTTGGGTTCTGGCTTGGGCTCAGGACTTGTCCGTCTCCCCCCACCCGAGATGACAGTGAGGCGAACGCGCGCAGCTCGAGCGCCAAGGCCAAACATCCCCTGCCGCCCTTCGTCCAATACCTCGATCTTCACAGCGTCGCGGGGAAGACCGAGACGTCCCAGTCCGGCGGCGATCGCCGCGTCAACGTCCTTTCCGGCAGCTATGATCTCTTTATTCTGTTCTGACATATGCACTGCTCCTCAACAAACAGGAAAGACAAGGCTTCACTTCTTCGGACGCTTCTTGGCAATGGCCTCAGGCTCTTCATCCCCCTCTCGGTTCGTGCGGATGAAGTAGTACTGAGCCATGCCAAACAGGTTGGAGATGATGAAGTAGATGGAGAGCCCGGTGGCGTACTGCAAGGAGATGAAACCAAACATCAGCGGCATCATGATCTGCATCTGTTGGCTCATCATCTCCGCCTGCGATCCGCCGTCCCCCGTACTTGCAGTGGAGGGGCTCAACAGCTTCTGCTGGAGCCACGACGTAGCAAAGACGAGGATGGGTAGCGAATAAGACCACCATTGAACCGGGCTCGGAGACTGACCGAGATCCATCCCCAGGAACGTACTCTGCAGGGGCACGAGACCCGTAAGGCTGGGCAGCCATTCGTCGATGAAGATGTGACCCGAGAACTGAAAGAGCTGAAGCGGCGTGGACGGCACGCAGAAGATGATCGCTCGATAAAGGGCGATCATGATCGGTAGCTGAATGATCAGCGGAAGGCAGCCTCCTGCCGGATTCACTCCTGCCTTTCTCCAGAGCTCCATCTGCTTCTGCGCAAGCTTCTCCTGATCGTCTCCATACTTCTCTCGGAGCTTCTCGATCTCGGGCTGCAGCTCCTGCATCTTCTGAGCCGACTTCTGCTGGCTCAACGTCAACGGGAGAATCAACAATCGAATCAGAATGGTAAGCGCGGCAATCGCCACCACGGTCTGATGACCGAGATACGCATACAGGAGCAACAACAGGTTGGCGAACGGATAGATGATGAAATCTAGCATGTCAGCTTCTTATCCTAGTCTTCTTCCGGCTGCGGGAAGGCCCAGGCCTCCCTGCCTTCCACAGCATCCAGGGCACGTACACGAGCGGTTCCAAGGACAAGCGACTGGTAAACCAGGGAACCGTCAACCGCTGGCTCAGACAGTCCACGCCCTTCGGCAGGTACCGACCAATCTACGAAACCGTCGGCAATGTCCAGGGCATAGAGGCTGCCATTCTGAGCACTGACGAAGAGCCTGCCGTTGTCACTATCCAAGGTCGGCCCGGCCCGCACCGGCACAGGCTGGTTCTGATCGCTGACGAGAAACTTGTGCCAGATCTCCTCACCATCCTCCGCATCCAGGGCATAGACCCGCCCTTTGACGTCAACAGCGTAGACGACGCCCTCAGAGACGGCCGGGCTGCCCCAGAACCAATCCTCTCCCTGGAAGGCCCAGCGCTCATCACCGGTCTCCACGTCAACAGCATACACCGCATCGTCGAAGGCACCGATGTAGAGCGTGCCGTCCGCTAGAGTCGGCTGTGCGCCAAAGGCCCCGTCCTTGCTGAATGCCCACTGTAGCTCGCCGTCATCCAGGTCGAGAGCATAGAGGGTGCGATCCATGGAGCCGACGTAGACGGTGTCCTCGACGATCAGAGGCGTGGCCCACACGCGATGCTCCGTCTCAAACGTCCAGCTAACGGACCCATCCTCCCGGTCCAGGGCGTACACATGACCATCGCCGTTCCCGATGACAAACAGATCGCCGCCCAGGGCTCCCCCCTCGACGTACATACCTGCCGCCCCTTCGAAACGCCAAAGCTCACGACCATCCTCGATGTCCAAGGCCCAAACGATGCTCTCTCGCTGGCTGAGGAATCCGCCAGTGGTGAGCTGAGAGGCGAAGAAGACCCGTCCATCGTCCCCGACCGCCGGCGTGGCATAGAAAAGCCCTCGGCTATCCTCTTCCAGGTTCCTTGGGAACGTCCAGATTGTCTCTCCACTCTCTGCATCCATTGCGCGGGCTTGCTGCAAATCCGCCGCGTACAGCCTGTCGCCGACGACGGTCAGACCGGTCCAACTAGAGGCACTGACGCCGCCCGCACAGCCACTCGTAGCCAAGACCAGCGCCGCCAGCATCGCGAGCACGACGGGCCAGCGCTTTATCCAAGCTTGATTCAATGATTGCTCCTCCAGGTTGCAGGTCGCGTCCTCTGCCATAACTCGTGTCACACAGGACGAGACCGATGACTAGCGTTGTGCGGCGTGGAGAACCCGGCCGGCGTATCCACCGGAGGTACAGGATCGTACCCACCCGGGTTGAACGGGTGACAACGGGCAATGCGCTTGATAGCCAGCCAGCCTCCACGCCACGGACCGTGACGACGAATGGCCTGATAGCTGTATTGGGAACAAGAGGGATAGAAGCGACAGGTGGGAGGCAGCACCCTAGATAGGGTACACTGATAGAGGCGTATGAGCCCCAGCAAGATAAGCTTCATATTCCTTTTGCGTCCAGCCTTGGCCTAAACCGCAACACCCGCTAGGCTTCGGACAGGAATGAGGTCCTGTCCCCGTAGGCATTCCCGGGTATTACGTGATGCCCTGTTCCGATGAGGGCCGGGAGTGATCCGTCCGCAATCCCGCCCGCTCCAGCAATGAGGCCAGCGCGCACTCCACATGACTTGTGCTCGCACCGCCAAGCCCTGGGCGAGCGACAAGCATGATATCCCAACCTTTATCTTCGTATTCGGGATAGAGATGCCGGGCGGCCTCCCGCAAGAGACGTTTGGCTCGATTGCGCTCCACGGCGCCGCCCACTTTGCGGCTCGCCGTGACGCCGACACGACTAGTACCCCCATTGTTACGCCGGACAATCAACACCAGGAGAGGGTGTGCCCAGGATTCCCCTTCATCAAAGACCCGCCTGACGTCACCGCTGCGCCGGAGTCGAATTCTCCGTTCCATGACTCGGTAGCCCCAGCTATCGCTGGATGGGCCGATTCGTCACCGAGATCGCGTGTGTCACACAGAAGATGCGAGACCGCACCGACGACCTCGCACGTCAGCCGGCTAGCTGCCCTTCCAGTTCCGCTTCTTCGATTCGGGCTTGCCAACACTCAACAGCTGGCGGCCCTTCTTACGACGCCGCTTGAGAACCCTCCGGCCGCCCTTGCTAGATCGACGCGCAAGGAAACCATGAGTGCGCTTTCGCTTTCGCTTCTTAGGTTGATACGTTCGCTTTGGCATAGTCCTCCTTCACCAGTTCAGACAACGATAACGTCTACCCCAGGGCAAGCCCCCTGTGGCGTGAGACTTTGGGCGCCACAGAAACACTCCCACGCCCGCATCGGGTGGCGTGGGAGGGAGACTCGCCCGCGAATAGACGCCGATTACAGAGCTTAGTCCTGCATTATACCTTGATGCCCGTCTCGGGTCAAATCCCGGCGTCGGCGCGACGCCAAGCGCGCCGATGGTCACGTCCTTACCACGTCTCGCAACCACGTCTCGCAGCCTCGTCTCGCAGCCTCGTGCCACTGAGTTGATAACTGCGCCCGCGTGACACCGCGTTCCTGCGTA
>CAZIWL010000054.1:0-26712 GCA_964542755.1 uncultured Anaerolineales bacterium | reverse complement strand
GCCGGCTGAGTAGGAGCGAAGCGACGTATGCTTCGACAAGCTCAGCACGGCGTCGAAGCCAAGCGGCTTGCGGAAATGCCTTTTGGTGCAGACGACGCTTGGTTTCGATACACCTTTCCGCTGGCGCTACAAAGTTACTCAACCGGCGCTCGTTCCGCAGCCGGTGGAGGGTTTTCGCCGAAGAATACTAGCACACCCCGCACCTTTTGTTGCACCAGCTCTATGGTACAATGAGGTTCAAACAGACAATCCGGAGGGTAGAGACCATGTGTGCATCCCAGACGATGATCCTTGTGCTCCACGGGCCCAACCTCAACCTGCTGGGCCATAGGGAACCCCAGACGTACGGCCGTGTGACCCTCAAGGAGATCAATACCGCTCTGCGTGAGGCAGCGCAGGAGCGCGGTGCCTCACTGCGCATCGTCCAATCGAACCACGAGGGCGTCCTGATTGACGCCCTTCACGAGGCACGGGATCGGATCCACGGCGTCCTAATCAATCCCGCCGCCTTCACCCACACCAGCGTCTCCCTGCGCGACGCCCTCGCCGCAGTGGCCCTCCCCGCCGTCGAGGTCCACCTGTCCAACGTCCACGCTCGGGAGCCCTTTCGCCGGGAATCGCTCACCGCACCAGCCTGCGTCGGCCAGATCGCCGGCTTCGGCTGGCGGAGCTACCTCCTCGGCCTGACGGCCCTCCTGGACCATATCGAGGAGAGGACTGAGAACCCATCGTGAGACCTACCAAGAGGCTTTCCAACTTGCCGCCGTACCCCTTCGCCCGTTGGGCCGACCACATTGAGGCCGCTCAAGAGCGCGGGCTCGACGTGATCCGGCTCGACATGGGTGACCCGGACCTGCCGCCCCCGGAGGAGGTCATCCAGACCCTCTGCCGGACGGCCCGCGAGCCCGACCGGCACGGCTATCCCGGCTATCGGGGCATTCCTGCGCTCCGCCGGGCCATCGCGGCCTACTACGGCCAACGCTTCGACGTCGATCTCCATCCGGACGAACAGGTCGTCCCGCTCCTGGGCTCCAAAGAGGGCCTGATCAATCTTGCTCTGGCCTACCTGGGCCCGGGCGATCTGGCCCTGGTGCCCGATCCAGGCTATGCGCCGTACACGCGGGGCGCCATCCTGGCCGGTGCCGAGATCTATACCATCCCTCTCCGTCCCGAACTTGGCTTCCTGCCCGATCTGGAGGCTATCCCCACAAGCGTGGCCCGCTCGGCTAGCCTCCTCTGGCTCAACTACCCCAACAACCCTACAGGCGCCACCGCCGACCTATCATTCCTCTCCCAGGCCGTCGACTTCGCCCGTGAGGTCGATCTCCTGCTTTGCCACGACGCTCCATATGCCGACGTCACCTACGGAAGCTACCGGGCTCCCAGCGTGCTCCAAGTCCCCGGTGCCACTGACGTCGCCGTGGAGTTCAACTCCCTCTCCAAGATGGCGAACATGGCCGGCTGGCGGGTCGGGATGGCCGTGGGCTCTTCCGAGGCCCTGTCTGCCCTGACGCAGGTCAAGTCCAACATCGATTCCGGAATCTTCCGGCCCCTTCAAGAAGCAGCCATCGCGGCCCTCTCCACCAACCGGAGCTGGATCTCCGCCCGCAATCGCATCTACGAGGAGAGACTCGACCTCCTCGTCGACGGACTGCGCAGCCTGGGACTGGAGGCGCAGCCTCCTAAGGCAACCCTCTACCTCTGGGCCGCCATCCCCGACTGGAGGGGCGGAGGATGGACATCCGAGAGCTTCGCCAGAACCTTGCTGCAAGAGACCGGCGTTGCCGTGGCTCCCGGCTCGTTCTTCGGGCCGGGAGGTGAGGGGTTCATCCGCATCTCAGCCACCGCGCCGACCGCCCGAATCGAGGAGGCAGCGCAACGATTCCGTGACTTTGAGCCACCCTGCGCCGCTGGCGCAGCCAACCGGGAGAATGATCCAGGAGCAACATGAGCAAGCACCGAACAGCATTGATCACCGACAGCACCTGCGACATCCCTCGACACCTGATCGAGGAATACGACATCACCGTCGTTCCTCTCCACGTCATCTGGAGCGACGAGACCTATCGGGACCGCGTTGACCTGGATCCCAGAGACTTCTATCGGCGCCTTACCGAGGACCCGGAGTATCCCACCACCGCCCATCCCACGCCCGGTGGCTTTGTCGAGACCTATCGGGAAGCTGTTCAGGACGGTGCGCGTGAGATCGTGGTCATCACTCTGAGCAGCCAGCTGAGCGGCGCTTTCGAGGCCGCCAGCCAGGCAAGCACGATGACGGAGGCCTCCGTGCGAGTCTTCGACTCCAAGGAGACAACCATGGGCTTGGGGTGGCAGGTGCTGGCCGCTGCCCGTGCCCGAAAAGCAGGCGGCGATGCCGAGGCGATGATCCGTGCCGCGGACGAGACGCGGCGGCGAGTAGGCGTCTACGTCTCGCTCGACACGCTCGAGTACCTCCACAAGGGGGGACGCATCGGCGGCGCGACCCGGTTCATCGGTTCGTTGCTCGATCTGAAGCCCCTTGTCTACGTCGATCACGACACCGGCAAAGTGGAGGCCGCTGGACGTGTGCGGACCCGCAAACGCGGGCTGGGTATGCTCTACGACAGCTTCTTCGAGGCTGTTGGGACGAACAGCTCGCTCCACGTAGCTGTTCTTCACGGCGATGCCCCGCGCGACGCTGAGCGGGTGGCTCAGCGGATCGAGCGCGAGTACGCGCCTCAAGAACTGCTTATTGACATCACCGGACCTGTGCTGGGCGTCCACACCGGTCCCCGGGCCATTGCCCTGTGCGGTTACGCCGAGGGTGAAAGGAATTGAGAATGACCTCCCTCCTGCGCGACTTGGTTGACGCCTTCTTCCGAAACCTGCCCAGCTACCTCTGGTCCGTCGGAGTCTTCGTAGCCACCTTGATTCTCTCCCGACTCGCCAAGCAAGCCGTCGAGCACGGTGTCAAGGACCGCATCGACGAGGAGGATACGCAGCACTTCCTCGGTCAGATCGCCTATTGGGGAGTGTTCGCCCTCGGCACCCTCATGGCCCTCAACCAGCTTCCTGGCGTCGACGTGACCAGTCTCCTTGCTGGCCTCGGGATTCTCGGTTTCACCATCGGCTTCGCCCTCCAGGACATCGCCAGGAACTTCATGGCTGGGCTCCTCATCCTCCTGCGAAGGCCCTTCAGCGTCGGTGACGCCGTGGAGGTTGCCGGGCACGCTGGCTCCGTGTTGGAGGTCACGATGCGCGACACCGTCATCCGAACATGGGATGGTGTTATGGAGATCATTCCCAACTTTGATGTCTACTCAAACCCCATTGTCAACTACTCGGAGCTGCCGCTCCGACGCCGTACCGTGGCCATCGGCCTGGGCTACGGCGAGGACATGGACCGGGCAAGGGATCTCATCCTCAGCGTCATCCGCGCCACCGAGGGCGTGCTCGACGAGCCCGAGCCCGAGCTCCTCACCGAGGAGTTCGGCGACACGACCCTCAACATGGCCGCCCGCTTCTGGGTAAACCAGGATACGGACAGCCTCTTGGGCGTCCATTCCAACGTCGTCGATGCCATCAACGACCTGGCTGAGCGGGAGGGTATCGACATGCCTTACCCCACGCAGATCGTCCATCTGGAGGCCGAGCTCCCGTTCGAGACACCTCTCAGCTAGCTCCCGGCCGGTGCTCGCCCTACTCGAGCGTGGGCATGGCCTCGGTAGCGAAAGGGTAACCGAAAGACCGTCAAGCACGGAGGAGTCCATACCCAATGCACGCCATCAAGACCATCTTCTTGAATCCTGACCAGCAGCGGCTCCGAACCTTGTGGCGCCTGATTGGACAGCTGATCATATTCGGCATCATCGCCCTCGTCGTGGAGGGAGCCGTGGGGTTTGTCGCTTTCGGGGTCATACTCGCCCGCGAGGGCATCCCACCGGAGCAGCTCTCAGACCCGCGCGTCGTGCAGCAGCTCATCATGAACGATCCTCTCATCATGATGCTCTCCTACCTCGGGCTCGTCCCGTCGCTCACCATCAGCATCTGGCTCGCCGGTCGCTTCCTGGACCGTCGCCCCTTCGCAGACTTCGGCTTCCACCTGAATCGCAACTGGTGGATCGACTTTGGCTTCGGGCTCCTCCTCGGTGCATGCCTGATGCTCATCATCTTCGTGATCGAGCTCGCTGCCGGCTGGGTCAGGGTCACCGGCACCTTCGTCACCCAGAACCCCGGCGCGAGCTTCTTGCCGACCATTCTCATCCCGCTGGTCGCCTTCCTCGCCGTGGGATTCTATGAGGAGCTTTTCAGCCGGGGGTATCAGCTCCAGAACCTGGCCGAAGGTCTCACCTGGCGATTCATCACGCCCGGGACCGCCATCGTCATCGCTACCCTTCTCTCTTCCGCGGTCTTTGGAGCCCTCCACGCCGGGAACCCCAACGCCACCCTGTTCAGTACCCTCAACATCGTCTTCGCCGGGATCCTCCTCGCTGTGGGGTACCTGCTGACAGGCGAGTTGGCCATTCCCATCGCCCTCCACATCACCTGGAACTTTTTCCAGGGAAACGTGTTCGGTTTCCCCGTCAGCGGCACTGACTTCCGTTCTGCCACCGTCATCGCTGTCGAGCAAAAAGGGCCCGATCTCTGGACCGGCGGTCCATTTGGCCCCGAGGCCGGATTATTGGGGCTCGGCGCGATGGCCCTCGGCATCATCCTCACCATTCTATGGGTCAAGTATCGTTACGGCAGCGCGAGCCTCGATCTATCCCTGGCGGAGCCGCCGAGCCAGGACAAGAGAGCCCCCTAACCCCAGATGTCGCGCAGGCTGTTCCTGCAGCAGGGGCGCAGTCGACCGCTTCGGACGCGCCCTCAGCAGATCCTGCCCGGCCCGGGGCGCCCCCCGCCCGCACTCGCGCGCCTCGTTCAAGGAGATAACGGGAAGGAGCCGCAACCATGGACGTGAAACTGGATACCCTCCCTTTCGATCGAGCGGACCTCGAACGCTACCTGAGTGCGCTCCGCCGTCAACCCGTCCAGGCTCTCGCGCTAAGTGAGCTGGACGGAGAGGACGGTTCCGACGCACTGAAGGGCTACGGGTATGGCGTCCCCCTGCTCATCGAGTGCCGGTGCGGCGATCAGGACGAGCGTTTCGTCCTTCACACGGTCTCTCGCAGCGGCTTCGGTCACGAGCGCGCTTCCGACCGGGCCGCAAACCTGCTCTTGGATCACGCCACATTCAACCACCTCCCTGGTCACGTTCCCTCCCTCGACGTCGGCGCATTCGACGCGCACGACGGGCTGATCTCCCTCGGGAGTGCCGGCGAGTTCTTCCATCTCACCCGCTACGCGCCTGGAAAGCCCTACGCTGCTGACCTCCATCGCATCTCGGACGCTAGTGAGCTGGCGACACAGGACCTGGATCGGGCACTGGCGTTGGCCGACTACCTGGCCGAGATCCACGCCGTGAAGCACACGGATGCCCTCCTCTACCGACGGAGAATTCGTGACCTGGTGGGCCACGGCGAGGGAATCGCCGGCCTCGTGGACAGTTACCCTGCCGACTTCAACGTGGCCCCGCCCGGGCGGCTCCAGGCCATCGAGGAACGCTGTGTTGCCTGGCGCTGGCGAGTGAAGGAGGCCACCCACCGACTCAGCCAGGTCCACGGCGATTTCCATCCCTGGAATGTGCTCTTCGAAGAGGGAACCAGCTTCTCCCTCCTCGACCGCAGCCGTGGAGCCTGGGGGGAACCGGCCGACGACGTCAGCTCCATGACCCTCAACTACGTTTTCTTCTCCCTCCGCGGCTCGGGTGCCTTGGAAGACCTGTTCTTGCGCCTCTACAGCGCCTTCTGGGATCGCTACCTGAGCGTTACCGAGGATGACGAGCTCCTGACTGTCGTCCAACCCTTCTTTGCCTGGCGCGCCCTCGTGCTCGCCAGTCCCGTCTGGTATCCGAGCCTCCGTCCCCCGGTCCGGGAGGCCTTGTTACGTTTTGCGGAAAACGTCCTGGAGACCGATCGCTTCGATCCTGACGAGACTGATGCCTACCTCAGGTGAGATTCCCTTGATCAGCCCATGCCTGGCGACTAGGCTCGCTAACCGCCCTTCCCGACCTCCGACCCTGTCGGTGCTTTGCTGCCGCGTCCGAGGTGGGTATCCCAGAGGGTCAGGCTCTTGACGGGAGCGTCGGGATTCGTCCTCTGGCTCACCGGCCTGCCCGCCTCAGGGAAGTCGACCTTGGCCCGGAAGCTAGCCGACGCACTGCGCGAACGAGGACACACGGTTCAGATCCTCGATTCTGACGCTCTGCGCTCGGTTCTAACCCCCAGCCCCTCCTATTCTGCACAGGAACGGAACTGGTTCTACCGCGTCCTCGCCTTTATCGCCGGCCTCCTTGCCAAAAACGGCGTCGACGTCCTCATCGCCGCCACCGCCAACAGACGCCGTCACCGGGCCTACGCCCGACGGGAGATCGAGCTTTTCGGGGAGGTCTTCATCAGGTGTTCCTTGGAGACGTGTATCGAGCGTGACGAGAAGGGGACCTACGATAAGGCCCTCTCCGGTGAAGCCGCCACCGTGCCCGGCCTGCAGGTCCCTTACGAGCCGCCCCGGGACCCTCTGATCGTCGTAGATACGGAGAGCACGACACCCAGGCAGGGTGTGCGTGAGATTCTGAGCCAACTCGAGGAGGTTTCGTATCTCGAACCTTGAGCCCGACTTGTAGGACCTGGTGCGCTACGTACGCAACTCCACCACGTCGCCGTCGTGCAGCACGTGATCTCGCCCCACCATCTGTCCATCGTAGACGCCCTCGCCCCAGATCCGCGCCGTCTTCAACGTCTCCAGGAAGTCACGGTGGACCTTGGCAGCAAAGGTCTCCACCGTGCTCCCCTTCTCCAGGACAAAGGGTGCACTGAGGTCTGGCTCACTTCCCGGGGGCTTCGAGTAGACGCGGATGATCTCCAGCCGCTCAAACACGGCCCGGCGCATCATGTCCAGGTTTCGCCCCGTCTCGGCCGAGACAGGCAGCAGCGTCCAGGCCTCTCCCAACAATTCACCCAGCACCTCCACATCCTCGTCGTCGCCGGGTTCATCGCTTTTGTTGACCAGCACCAGGAACGGTTTGAAGCTCCAGCTCCGTTGCTCGTTCACGTCCAACGTCGATACGTAGTCATCTATGCTGTGCAAAGGCGCGATTCGAGCCCCTTCCAGAAGCTCCATAGCGTCCTCAAACGCCTGTATGGGATACCCCTGAACGTCTAGGACCAGGAGCACCAGATCCACCCGCCGGATCAGATTCATGAGCTCCGGCTCGATGTGGTCCTCGTTCAAGGGCGGCGTGTCGATGAGCTGGACCTGGACGTTCTCGAAGGCCATCATCCCCGGTTTCGGCGTCCAGGTGGTGAACGGATAGGGGGCCACCTGAGGTTCAGCGTTGGTCAGGGCACGCAGGAGGGCCGACTTGCCCGTGTTCGGCGTGCCAACCAGCACCACCTGGCCCGCGCCTTCGCGCTCGATGTGGTAGGGGGATTCGTGGCGAGCGGTGGCTTTCTTTCCTTTGGGCGCTCGGCGCAGGGCGGCCAGCTTCTTCCTCAAGTCGGCGCGCAGCCGGTCGGTGCCCTTGTGCTTGGGCACCACACTCATCATCTCCTGCAGGAGGGCGATCTTCTCCTCGTTAGAGCTCGCCCGGCGGAACGCCTCCTCGATCTTGAAGTAATCTGGAGGTAGATTCGTCGGCATGCCTATGCCTCCTCAATTAGCCCGCAGTTGCGGCGCTCCGGAAATCCCCGGGCAGACCTTGCCTGAGCACTCGCAGCCCAAGAGACCATAGGCGGCCCTTCCGCCGCCTCGCTTGGGGGCCGCCGTGTATCGCCGTTAGACGTACTCACCCGGACTGAAAATGCAAACCTCCGCTTCCTCTCGGTTCGCCAACAGGTCATCGTCGTTGGTGATCAGTGCCGCGTCCGTCGCCCGCGCCAGGGCAGCGAACTTGCGGTCGGCCGGGTCCGGCACGTAGTCCATGTTCTCCGGCGCAATCCCGGCGTCGTACCGTCCTTCCTCCCGGAACAAGTCGTCGAGCGGATCCCAGGACACGGGCGGGATCCGCTCCACCACGCTCCAGTTCTCCCGCCGAGTGTCCTCGTTCCAGACCAGCGTGAGCTCCCCGCGCCGGATTTCCTCAATCAGTCGAGCAGAGCTGCTCTCCTCGTTGAATCCCGCAGCCACGAAGACGTTCGTATCTAGAACCACAGCTGACCCACCCATCGGCCCTCCTCTCTGCGCCGCTCTCTCCGTCCCTTCGCCCTTATCCCATCATCGCTGGCGGGCCTTTCACCCGTGCACCTTCCTTGGTCCGCCACACACGTCGACCGCCCGCATGACGTCGTACGCCCCCTCCTTGCGGACGACCATGGCAAATCCAAATCGATCCACGTCGAGGGCGTATTCGAGGTCCTCCAGAGAAAAAGCCCTCTGTTCCGGGTCGAGGAATCTCTGCGCCGCCTGCGCGCTCCGCACCCGCTTCCGGATACCTTCCAGATCGACCGGACGCTCTCGAATCAACCCCTCCAGGTAGTCGGCACATGCCTGGTCCTCATCGCCCAGTCCCTCGGGGTGTGATCCAGTGATCACCATCGTCACCCGATCCGGCTGGAGCCGGTCCAGATAAACCGCCGTCGCCCTGGCACAGCACAGACTCGCAGCAACGCGGTTCGCCGCCCCCGTACTGCGCACCACCCCCTGCGTCCCTGAACTCGTCCGCTGCACCAGCCGGCGTCCCCTCAGGTCCTCTCCCACGAACCCACCGGGTGAGTTGCTGAAATCAAAACCCTGCACCGGCAGGCCCCCCACCTCGCCCGTGATGAGCCAGTCGGGATGCGCCTCGCGTAGCGCATAGGCTTCTCTCACCTCGCTCACCAGCGTGATTGCCTCGGCACCCGCGTCGAACGCGAAACCAGCCGTCGTGAAGGCCCGCAGAACGTCGATGACGACCACAGTACCCGAGGCCTCGCCGCACGTCTCCAGCGTCGCGCGATGAATATCCAGCGTGCCCATAGAGTCCCCAGTTTCGCTCATCGTTCTGAAGTAGGCCAGGCCCTCCCGTGAAAGCATCCACACGACATCGGAGCACGAAGGTGTCTGCCGGCGGAACCATGCTCGGAGCGGGAGGTCAGCAAGGGGTAGCCGTTCCGCGCTAGGCCTCGGCCTTCGGCGCACGCTTAAGACAGATCCCTTCGCGTCGCCCTCGCCCACCCCTCTGTGACGGGAATGATAGCAGATGATAGCATGGGCCAGCCGAAACGACAACGATACTCGCTCCCGCGGATGCACTCACGAGTTGTCGCCCCTGCCGGTACGATGCACCCTTCAGGTGCGTTGTACCTCACGAGCGTATGCTTGCCTCGTATGCCAGTCACAACTGGTTAGCACACCGGCACCCGTGTGGCGCCGACGGTGGCCAACCAGCCACCATGTCCGCGACAACTCATTAGCGCACCCCGCTCCCGCTGCGTGGCACACGTTCCGTGCCATCTACATCGCCGGCTTCAAGCCATTCTCAACGGGCCCGTCCCCTTGTTCTTCTGGCCGCTTCCCGCCAACAACATCCCCACGGGCCGCGAACCGCAGCCAGAATACTTCTGCTGCTTGTGTCTGCGTTTGCCATCGCTCCTACCGGTGCTATAATCGATCACGACGACATCCATGATTCACCTTCAGGATCTCCTGGACGCAACAGGCGGACAGCTGGTTGGAGGGTCTTCGACCACCACATTTCCAGCCTTCTGCTACAATACCCAGCGCCTCTCGCCTGGGGAGCTCTTCGTGGCCGTCAAGTCCGAGGGAGGCGACGGACACGACTACATCCCGGAGGCCCTCGCCCGGGGCGCAGGGGGCATCCTCTGCCAGTTCCCACCTCCTGAACCCTCGGTCCCCTGCATCGTCGTGGCTGATACCCGCGCAGCACTGGCCGAATGGGCAACCCACGTCCTTCGCACGGTGAATCCGGACACCATCGCGGTGACCGGGTCCACGGGCAAGACGGACACCTGCCGCGCCATATCCGCCGTCCTTGCCACTCAGAACCGTGTCTTCGCCAACCCACCCGGCCTGAGCAACACATTCGGGATCCCACTCTCCATCGAGAAGCTTGAGCCCGACCAAGAAATCGCCGTCTTCGAGATCGCAGTCCACGCCTTTGGTGACGTGGCGGCTATGGCAGAGCTGATTCAGCCCCGGATCGCCGTCGTCACCTCCATCGCGCGCGCTCACCTGGCCTACTTGAACAGCCTGGGACAGATCACGACCGAGAAAGCCCAGCTCCCGGCCGCCCTGCCCGCCGACGGCCTGGCCATCCTCAACTACGACGATCCACGCGTCCTCGGTATGCGCAAGGGGACCGCGGCCGACGTCGTCACCTTCGGGTTGAGTCCCGACGCCGATATTGTCGCCTCCGATCTCCGGCCGACGTCCGAGGGTCTCCAGATGGTCGTTCATTTCCCTGGCGTCGCTGGGCTGGGCATCCCGGGTTTTCCGGCGAAGGGTGAGCTCTTCTCCCAGCTTCACGGTCGACATCAGGCCTACCCCCTCCTCGCCGCCATCTCCGTCGGCATAGCCTACGACCTGCCCTGGTCGACCATTCGTGACGCTCTGGAGTCCCTTCGACCCGGCCGCGGCCGCCTGCGAGTCCTTGGAGGCATCAATGACTCCCTTCTTCTGGACGGTTCCGCCGGCTCGAATCCGGCCAGCGCCCTCCAAGCGCTTGGTGCCCTTGCGGAGTACCCGGCCGAACGTCGGATTGCCGTACTGGGCGACATGGCTCAACTCGGCAGCTACGCCGTTGAGGGTCACCATGTCGTCGGGGAGGCAGCGGCCGACACCGTCGATCTCCTGATCACCAACGGCGAACGGGCAGCCTGGATTGCCGAGGGAGCCGAGGCCGCCGGTCTTCCCAGGGACCAGATCACGGTCACGCACACCATCCAGGACACAGTCCGCAAACTCAGCCCGCGACTGAGGCCGGGCGACGTGGTTCTGATCAAGGGCGACGTCGAGACCCATCTGGAGAAGGTGGTTGAACGACTTCTCCGCGATCAAGCCGAGAGCGAACAGCTCGTTCGACGCCTCAAGGGCTTAACGGTGCAGGCCGTGCGGCCGAGCCGTCCCACCTGGCTGGAGGTCGATCTCGAGGCGGTGGCTCACAACGTCCAGCAGATCAAGGACTTCGTGGGAACGTCGGTGGACATCCTCGCAGTGCTCAAGGCCGACGCCTACGGACACGGTGCGATCAAGGTCGCGCGCACCGCCCTCAACAACGGGGCATCGTGCTGCGGAGTGGCCTCCGTCAATGAGGCAGTCAGACTACGCGACGCGGGAATCGCCGCACCAATACTCGTCCTCGGCTACACACCGGCGTGGCTGGCCAAGCAGGCCCTCCTCCACGACGTCACCCTGACCGTATACGACGTCAATGTCGCCCGCCTCTACAGTCGCGCCGCCGAGGAGCTCCGCCGCACGGCCCGCCTCCACATCAAGGTGGACACGGGGATGGGCCGTCTGGGCCTCCTCCCGGACCAGGTGCTTCCCTTCACCCAGAAGCTCCGCAGCCTCCCGGGCCTCGACATGGAGGGCATCTTCACCCACTTTTCCGTCGCCGACGAGGAGCATCTTGACTACACGCGCTGGCAGTTGGACCGTTTCCGGCGCGTGCTGACAGACCTGACCGAAGAGGGCATCACCTTCCGCCGGATCCACTGCGCCAATTCGTCAGCCACGCTGCGTCTGCCCGAGTCCCATTTCAACATGGTCCGCGTGGGACTGGCGATGTACGGCCTCCGCCCCTCGCACCACGTCTCGCTGCCGGAGGCGTCCCGCCCCGCCCTCGCCTGGAAGACCAGCGTCGCCCAGGTAAAGACTCTGCCGCCCGACAGCTTCGTGAGCTACGGCAATACGTACCGTACCTGTGGGGAAGAGACCGTTGGCGTGATCCCCGTGGGCTACGCTGACGGGTTCCGTCGGGCGCCCACCCGCTGGGAGGCGGTCCTCGTCCGCGGGCGCCGCGCCCCCATTATCGGCCGCGTCTGTATGGACCAGACGATGATCCGCCTCGACCACATCCCGGAGGCACGGGTCGGCGATGAGGTCGTCCTTATCGGCTGCCAGGGCACCGATGAGATCACCGCTGAGGAGGTCGCCGCCTGGCTGGGCACCATCAACTATGAGGTCGTCTCAGAAATCCTCGCCCGGGTGCCCCGCATCGTATGACGCGGCGCCTTGCGCCCCCCAGACAAATCGTTGACCTGATCCTGAAGCGTGGTACAATCGCCGTCGCACGATGGGTGCGCGCGACGGCGTATGTGGCCTGTCCCGTTGTCCAAAGACGCCCATCTCAATCGACGAGCAACCGGAGGTAAGATGACCAAGGACTTTCCTGGACGAGGCAAGGTAGCCGTTCTCAAGACCAGCCCAGAGACGGTGCTTAAGGATTATTCACGTCTCATGGACCTGGCCGACATCCAAGATGCCCTCCCCAAGGACAAAGAGACTCTCCTCAAGATCAACATCTCGTGGCAGACCTGGTATCCGGCCTGCTCCACCGCGCCGTGGCAGTTGGAGGGCGTCATCCGGGGGCTACGGGCCGCCGGTTACGAGAACCTCATCGCCGCCCACAACGATACCGTGGTCGTCGACGCCCACGTCGGGGAGCGGAACAACAAACACAAGTTCGTCGTGGATACCTACGGCATCCGCAACGCTCACCTTTTTGAACCTCAGTACAACTGGGTCCGCTACGATCCGCCCGAACCGTTCCTCGTCCTCGACAAGATCTATCCAGAGGGCGTCCACATCCCGGAGATCCTGATCGGCCGCAATATCGTCCAGCTTCCTACGGTCAAGACCCATGTCTTCACCACCATCACCGGGGCTATGAAGAACGCCTTTGGGGGCTTGCTCGGCCGGCGGCGCCACTGGACCCACGCAGACATCCACGACACGCTGGTCGACCTGCTGATGATCCAGCAGGATATCCATCCTGGGCTCTTTGCCGTGATGGACGGCACCTTCGCCGGCGACGGCCCAGGCCCGCGGGCCATGCGCTGGCACGAGAAAGACATCCTTCTCGCCAGCGCCGACCAGGTGGCCATCGACGCCATGTCGGCCCATCTGCAGGGCTTCAATCCGCTGGACATCCGCTTCATCCGCACCGCCCACGAGATGGGACTCGGCGTAGGCGATCCCGATGAGATCGAGATCGTCGGCGAGGACCGCGACTGGGTCATGGCCCAGGATTGGGATTTCGTCCAGGAGGACACCTTCGCCAGTCGAGGTCAGAAGCTGATCTACCATGGCCCCCTCAAACCGATGGAGGGCCTGCTCCTCCGCTCACCCGTCGTCCCCTGGTCCTATTTCGCCAGTAATTTCTACCACAACGTTTACTGGTACCCCTTCGTCGGCCGACCGCGCGTCGAGAGGGCCCTGGAGACCAAATGGGGCCGACTCTTCTGCGAGTACGGTGCTGAGGCCGGCCTACGCGGCGCGGTTATGCCCGGCATGCAGCGCGAGACCGTCGCCGCAGCGGCGGTGGGCCTGACCGCCCTCATTGGCGCACTGGGCGTCGGCGCCTGGCTCCTCCAGCGCCGCGAGAGGAAGGCCTGATGGACTACGGAGAGCTCGGTAAGCTTTTCGAGGGTCTGCGGGCCGTCGTCACCATCGCCGATGAGACTGGACACATCATCTACCTCAATGACCTGGCCCTCCAGCACTACGGGGACCGCGGCGGCGAACAGCTGGTGGGCACCCATCTGAACGACTGCCACAACCCCACCTCTCAGGCCGAGATCGAGGCGATGTACGCTCGCTACCGCACCGGCGATTTCACCCCCACCCGGTACCACCACGTGAAGGAGGACGGTCTCGATGAGACCATCGTTCTCATTCCGCTCGTCACCGACGGCCGTCTGCGCGGCGTCGCCGAGCTGATGTGGAACGAACGCACAGAGCTGGTCTTCGGGTCCCCGCGTGGACCCGAGAAGTAAACCCATCGTCACCGCAAGTCAACCAATCAGACGACGCTTGATACGCGTCACGGAGGTTCCTTAATGCATCGCGTCAGTAACCTCGTCTCGAAGCGCATCACGGACGTCCCCCCCTCGGGCATTCGCCGCTTCTTCGACATTGCCGCCACCATGGACGACGTTATCAGCCTGGGTATCGGTGAACCTGATTTCCCCACACCAGACCCCATTGTTCAGGCCGGCATTCAGTCCCTGAAGGAAGGGGAGACCCACTACAGCTCGAACTCGGGTCTGATGGAGCTCCGCCGCGCCATTGCCGACCATCTGGACACCCTCTACGACCAGACGTACAACCCGGCCAGCGAAATCTTGGTCACGGTGGGCGTCTCCGAGGGGCTCTACTTGGCCCTGGCCGCCACGCTTGACCCCGGCGACGAGTGCATCGTCCCTGAGCCCTGCTTCGTCTCCTACGCCCCCGAGGTCACGTTTGCCGGGGGCAAGCCCGTGATTGTGCCCACTTCCGTGGAGAACGACTTCCAGATCACGGCCGACGAGATCGTCTCGGCCATTACGCCGCGGACCAAGGCCCTCCTTATCGGCTACCCCAACAATCCGACCGGCGCAGTCATGAGCAGGGAGCGGCTCAACGAGATCGCCGCCGTGGCCAAGCAGTACGACCTGCTCGTCATCTCCGATGAGATCTACGACCGCTTGGTCTACGACACCGAACACGTCTGCTTCCCCAGCCTCCCCGGCATGTACAGCCGCACCATTCTCCTGCAGGGTTTCTCCAAGGCCTACGCTATGACCGGCTGGCGCATAGGCTTCATAGCGGCCCCCGCCGAGATCCTGGGCCAGCTGCGCAAGGTGCACCAATACACCATCATGTGCGCTCCCACGGTGTCCCAGCACGCGGCCCTGGCCGCCCTGCGCGAGGGAGAACCCTTCGTCCAGGAGATGGTCGCCGAGTACGATCGGCGTCGCCGTCTTATCGTGAGCGGCCTCAACGACCTCGGACTCGACTGCTTCGAGCCTCGGGGAGCCTTCTACGCCTTCCCCTCCATCCAGGTCACCGGCATGGACGACAACCAGTTCGCCGAGCGCCTACTGCACGAGGAGCGAGTCGCCGTCGTCCCGGGCAGTGCCTTCGGCGAGGCCGGTTCCGGCTACGTGCGCTGCTCCTACGCCACGGCGTATGAGAAGATAGAGCAGGCCCTGGAGCGTCTCCAACGCTTCATGCGTCAGCACGGCTAAGCCAGCCCACACTGTGGCAAGAAGCGCAGAATCCAGTATAATACGTTCATGCTCGCAACGCACTCCGTGCATGGCTTTGGGCCGGAGAGCAGTGCGCCGCGGTCCAAACGATGACTAAGAGCGACGAAAGATTGTGACCAGGTACGAACCAACTATTGGGCTGGAGGTCCACGCCCAGATTCATACCCGCTCGAAGATGTTCTGCGGGTGTCCCGTCGTGGAGGACACCGGCAACCTGGAGCCCAATACCTACGTCTGTCCTGTGTGCACGGCGATGCCGGGCGTTCTTCCGGTCGTCAACCAGCAAGCCGTCGAGATCGCGGTACAGACCGGCCTGGCCCTCGGGTGCACCATCCCGCCGGTCAACCGTTTCGCGCGTAAGTCGTACTTCTACCCTGACCTACCCAAGGGCTACCAAGTCTCCCAGTACGCGCTGCCGGTGGCCGTGGACGGCGAACTCACCTTCGATGTCGCCGGCGCCCAGCGTACGGTGCGCATCCGCCGGGCCCATCTGGAGGAAGACGCCGGGAAGCTCTACCATAGGAATGGCGGCAGCAAGGTGGACCTCAACCGTGCCGGTGTCCCACTGCTTGAGATCGTGTCGGAGCCCGACATGCACTCGCCCGAGGAGGCCCGGGCTTACGGCGAGGCGCTGCGTCAGATCCTCGTCTATCTCGACGTCAACTCGGGGAACATGGAGCGCGGCGTGATGCGGTTTGAGGCCAACGTCAGCGTCCGCCCCTCACGTTCGGACGAGATGGGCGCCAGGCATGAGGTGAAAAACCTCAACTCCTTCCGCGCCCTTCACGACTCCATCGCCCACGAGATCAACCAGCAGATCCAGACCCTGGAGGGTGGCGGGGTCGTCGAGCAGCAGACAATGGGCTGGAACGAGGTCGAAGGCGTCACCGTGCCCCAGCGCGGGAAGGAGTTCGCCCACGACTACCGCTACTTCCCCGAGCCCGATATCCCACCGATCGAGATCAGTCGGGAGGAGGTCGAGGCGCTCCGCGACGCCCTTCCAGAGCTCCCGAGGGCAAAGCAGTCCCGCTTCGTTGGCGAGTACAGTCTGACCGACTACGACGCGCGGGTGCTCGTAGAGGACAAGGCCGTGGCGGACACCTTCGAGCGCGTCATTGAGGCTGGCGCCCCACCCAAGCAGGCGGCCAACTGGATCACGGGCGAGCTCTTCCGCTTGCTCAAGGCCAGGGGCCGGTCCATCGCGGACATCAAGACCTCACCGGAGCAGCTGGCGGAGCTTATCGACTTGGTGGAAAGAGACACCATCAACCAGACCACCGCAAAGGATGTCCTCGAGCAGATGGTGGAAACCGGTCGTGCAGCACGCCCCATCGTCGAGGAACAGGGCCTCGCTCAGATGTCGGATCAAGCGGAGGTCCGGAGCATCGTGACCCAAGTACTCGATCGCAACCCGGAGCAAGTCCAAGAGTACCTTGCCGGGAAGCATCAAGTCATCGGATGGTTCATCGGCCGGATAATGAGGGCCACGCGAGGGAAGGCAAATCCTCAATTGGCCCGAGACCTACTGACCGAACAGCTGGAGATCAGACGAGGCTAGCAATTGACGACGTGGCTAGCCTCTGGTTCGTTCATGGGTCTACAGAACCGCAACTGAAGGGTAGAGCAACCGACAACGGCCCACAGTATTCCCGGTAAGATCGGGACGAGGCTATGCCGGAGGTCCTTCCCCAGTCCAATAGCACAGCCGATGTTCAGTCGGCTGGAGAGCATCCACAAACCTATACGGAGGAAAGCCTAATGTCAAGACAGAACCCTTTCGCCATTGCGCAGCAGCAACTGGATGAAGCCGCCGGCATTATGAAGCTGGACTCGGCGACCCACGAACTCCTGCGCTGGCCGCTGCGCGAGTTCCACGTCACCCTCCCAGTCCGCATGGACGACGGTAGTATCAAGGTCTTCCGCGGGTTCCGCGTGCAGTACAATGACGCGCTGGGCCCCACCAAGGGTGGCTTGAGGTTCCACCCGGAGGAGACCATTGACACGGTCCGCGCCCTGGCCGCCTGGATGACGTGGAAGACAGCCGTGGTCAATCTGCCTCTCGGCGGTGGCAAGGGCGGGGTCGTCTGCAATCCCAAGGAAATGTCCCAGCGAGAGCTGGAGCGCCTCAGCCGAGCCTACATCCGCCAGGTCGGACGTATCATCGGGGAAGAGGTCGACGTGCCCGCACCCGACGTCTACACGAATCCTCAGATTATGGCCTGGATGATGGACGAGTACTCCTTCCTCCGGGGCCACAACGTTCCCGGCGTCATCACCGGTAAGCCCATCCCCCTGGGCGGTTCCAAGGGCCGCGGCGATGCGACAGCCCGTGGGGGAATGTACACCATCCGGGAAGCCGGAGAAACCCTCGGCATCGACCTCAACGGGGCCACTGCAGCGATCCAGGGTTACGGTAACGCTGGATCCTTTGGCCACAGTCTAGGCGAGGAGCTCCTAGGCCTCAAGGTGGTTGCTGTCTCCGATTCCAGCGGCGCCATCTACAACCAGGACGGGCTTGCTTCAGAGGCCGTCAAAGCTCACAAGATGGACACCGGTGCCGTGGCTGACTTCCCCGGCGCCAAGAACATCACCAACGATGAACTCCTTGAGCTAGACGTCACCGTCCTCATCCCGGCCGCCTTGGAGAACCAGCTGACGGGCGCCAACGCGGGCAACGTCAAGGCCAAGATCGTGGCCGAGTTCGCCAATGGCCCCACCACCCCCGAGGCCGACGACATCCTCTATGACAACGGTGTCTACGTCATCCCAGACTTCCTCTGCAACGCCGGTGGCGTGACCGTCTCCTACTTCGAGCAGGTACAGAACGCCTACGACTACTACTGGGAGGAGGATACCGTCTATGAGCGCTTGGACAAGAAGATGACGGCCGCTTTCCACGCCGTCCACGAAACCGCCGATCGCTACGGCGTGAAGAATCGAATGGGCGCCTACGTGGTCGCCGTAGCCCGCGTCGCCGAGGTCTGCAAGCTCCGCGGCTGGGTCTAGGCCCGTGAAGCTTGTCCGCCCCAGTTGAGTGCGGACGAGCCCCTGCAGCTGCAGGGGCTCGTCCGCATTTGACGCGCCCCAGAATCTGCTGTAAGATGCATACTAGTCCACGCCAGAACCCATCCACTATTCAACAAGGAGGCACCCATGTACCAGAAAGTCATTATCGTCGGCAACCTGGGTCAGGATCCTCAAATGCGCTACACCCAGAGCGGAGTCCCCGTCACAAGCTTCTCCGTCGCCACTAACCGTCGCTGGACAAACCAAGACGGTTCCCAGGGAGAGGAGACCGTCTGGTTCCGCATATCCGCATGGCGCGGTTTGGCCGAAACCTGTAACGAGTACCTTGCGAAAGGGCGTCAGGTTTTGGTGGAGGGTCGCCTCAATCCTGACCCAGAGACGGGTGGCCCCCGCATATGGACCGATCGGGACGGCAATCCGCGTGCGTCCTTCGAGCTCACGGCACGGAATGTCCGGTTTATGGGCCGTGCTGGCGCGGGTGCGCCCTCTTCCGCTGGCACGAGCATGGAGGAGCCTCCGGTAGAAGACGAGGAAGAAGAGATTCCATTCTAGACCCGGCCGCAAGCTACCGTTGACACAGCATCGCCGCCCGCGCGGTCTTGTTGCGCCTGCCCCAGGCTGGATAGTCCCTTCACTTCGGCAGGCGTTTCTGCATTATCCTGCCGTACCAATCACACCCTCCGAAGGAGGCTGAGCATGAGCAACGGGCCCAAACGCAAGCAGAAGATCAACATCGAACTCCCCGCCGATCTCGACGCCACCTACGCCAACTTCGCCATGATCACCCACTCTCCCTCCGAGATCATCATCGACTTCGCCCGCGTCCTCCCCAATGCACCTAAGTCGAAGGTACACGCCCGAATCGTCACCACGCCCATGCACGCCAAACTCCTCTTGAGAGCACTCAAGGAGAACCTGGAGAAGTACGAGGCCCAGTTCGGCGAGATCAAGCTGCCCTCGGGTGGAGACAACCTGGCCCAGCAGTTCTTCGGGGGCGTGAAGCCGCCCGAGTCCCCCGACGAATAGGCCGATCAGTCGGTGATCATCATGGATAGACTAGAGAGAATCGCTGACCAAATCCGCGAGGACTTTGAAACTCGAAACGGCGTTCGGGACCGCGTCCTCCACCGCACGCGCGAGTTGATCCGCATCTGCGGGAACGCCATCCGTGCCAGCCACCGGGATGAGTGGACAGTGGCCCGCGACCTGCTGAGTGAGGCCGACGATCTGGCCCGATCGATCCTGGACGTCCTCGAGCCCTATCCGGATCTCCGCCACGCCGGCTACACCCGCGACGCCATGAAGGAGCTGGTCGAGGCCCACGCCACCCTCGCCCTGGTGGAGGGCACCGAGGTCCCGGACCCTGAGATGCTCAACGTGACCTTTCCGTCCTATCTCAATGGGCTTTGCGAGGCCGCTAGCGAGCTCCGTCGACGCTCTCTGGACGAGATGCGCCGTGGAGATCTCGCCGAGGCAGAGCGGTTGCTGGGCATCATGGACGGAGTCTACGACGTGGTCAACACCTTCGACTTCCCCAACGCCATCACTGGGGGCCTCCGCCACCGCGTCGACCAGCTGCGCGGCGTCCTCGAGCGGACGCGCGGGGATCTCACCAGCAGCCTTCGCCAGGACCGTCTCATCCGGGCCCTGCGCGAGTTCGAGGACCGCGTCGAATCCAAGTAGACTTCAGACCTGACAGGTCTGACAGACCTGTCAGGTCTTGTAGGCGTCACAACTCTACGTCAATACGCCTCTCCCCGGCGTACACCCGGAAGCTCTTCCGCCTCGTGTACCCCACCAGGGTCATTCCCCAGGCCTCGGCCAACTCAATCGAGAGGCCGGTGGGCGACGTACGAGAGACGATGATCGGCACCTCCATATGGGCCGCCTTGTTCACCATCTCCGAGCTCACCCGCCCGCTCGTCAGCAGCACCCCGCCCTGAGTGGGAATCCCTTGGCGCAGGCATCTGCCGGCGATCTTGTCGAGGGTGTTGTGCCGCCCCACGTCTTCCGCGAGACAAACCAGACCCTCACGCTCGCCGTCCGCGAGGGCCGCCGCATGCACGCCTCCCGCCCGGCGATGGAGAGATGCAGCGTCCGCCAGCTGCTCCATCAGAGCCGTCACCTGCTCCGGTGTCACTTTTCGTGCCGAGTCGATGCGATGCTGAGCCGCCCTCAAGTCCTCGAACGTCGTGCCCCCGGAACAACCCGACGTAATCGACCGCATGCCCTGCGCGTCGACATCGTGTTCGAGCCAGACCGCTACCCCGTCGCCGCTGCCACAGAGCTCCACAACCGCGACCTCGTCCATCCCACGGATCAAACCTTCGTTGAACAGGAAGCCCACAGCCAGGTCCTCCAGACGCGTGGGCGTACACATGAGCCTGACTAGCGGCTTACCGTTAACTTCGAGGGTGACCACGCCCTCGGCGGGCACGACACCGCGAAGCGACCTCGCCTCAGAGCCGTAGACCCCGACGTACGTGACCTTCCGGGCTTCACGGTCAGGCACTGGCGACCCTCGCCAGCACCGCTAGGGCCCGTTCCGTCACCGCCTCCGCCGTGAAACCAAACGTCTTCGTCAGATCCTTGTACGGGGCCGAGGCACCGAAATGATTGATCCCCATTACCTCCCCCTGTGATCCGACGTAGCGCCGCCAACCCATCGACACGCCAGCTTCTATCGCCAGCCGTGCGGTGATCCCAGGCGGAAGCACCTCGTCCCGATAGCTCGTGGGTTGTGCGTCAAAACATGCCCAGCAGGGCATCGACACCACACGGGCTTGCACCCCCTCGTCCGCCAGGCATTCCTGAGCCTTCAGGGCCAGATGCACCTCAGAGCCCGTCGCGATCAGGAGCACCTCCGGTTCACCATCCGGCGCCTCGCTCAACACGTATCCGCCTCGCGCTGCCCCACCGGAACCTGTCAGCACATCACGGTCCATCACCGGAAGTGATTGACGGGTGAGCACCAGAGCCGTCGGCGCAGTGCGGCGCTCCAGCGCCGACAGCCACGCCGCGGCCGTCTCATTCGCATCGGCGGGCCGCACGACGTGCAGGTTGGGTATGGCCCTCAGGGCAGCGAGATGCTCCACCGGCTGGTGCGTCGGGCCGTCCTCCCCAATCCAGACCGAGTCGTGCGTCCACACGTAGACCACGGGCAGCTCCATCAATGCGGCCAGCCGCACTGAGGGGCGCATATAATCGCTGAAGACCAGGAACGTACCGCCAAAGGGGATCAGCCCACCGTGGAGCGCCATCCCGTTGAGAATACCGCCCATTGCATGCTCTCGCACCCCGAAATGGACGTTCCGCCCACCCGCGCTGTCCGCTCCGAACACACCGTAGCCGTCCAGCATCGTCTTGTTCGACGGAGCCAGATCCGCCGAGCCGCCCACCATCGTCGGAAGCTTACCTGCGATCGCGTTCAGCACGGAACCCGAGGCCTTCCGCGTGGCCATCGGGCCGTCGGAGGCACCAAACGTCGGAACTGCATCCTGCCACCCCTCAGGCAGCTCTCCCGCCAGGAGCCGCTCCAGCAGCGCCGCCTCTTCCGGATACGCTTCCGCGTAGCGGCCGAAGAGTTCGCTCCACGCCTCATGCGCCTCACCTCCGTCCGCAACCGCCTTCCTGAAGACCTCACGGACGTCATCCGGGACCCAGAACTGCACGTCGGCGGGCCACCCCAGCTGCTCCTTTGTCCGCGCTACCTCATCCTCGCCCAGAGGGGCACCGTGCGCCTCCGCATCATCTTGCTTGTTGGGGCTCCCGTAGGCAATGTGGGTCCGACAGGCGATCAGCGAGGGACGTTCAGCTTCACCGTGAGCCGTCTCGATAGCCTCAGTCACCGCATCCGCATTGTGTCCGTCGACCTGCTGCACGAACCATCCGTAGGCACGGAATCGATCAGCCACATCTTCGGTAAACGTGATATCTGTCGACCCTTCGATGGTTATCCCGTTGTCATCGTAGAGATAGATCAGCTTGCCCAGCCCTAGGTGCCCGGCCAACGAGGCAGCCTCGTGGCTAATGCCCTCCATCAGATCACCGTCGGAGATGATAGCGTAGGTGTGGTGGTCTATGATGGAAAACCCGGGGCGGTTGAAGGTCGCAGCGAGAAACCGCTCCGCCATTGCCATCCCCACGCCGTTGGCAAAGCCCTGCCCCAAGGGACCGGTTGTCGTCTCCACGCCCGGCGTCAGCCCATACTCCGGATGTCCCGGCGTCAGGCTTCCTAACTGACGAAAGGCCTTCAGCTCCTCCAGGGGCAGGTCATAGCCCGTCAAATGGAGCAAGCTGTACAGCAGCATCGAGCCGTGCCCCGCGGAGAGCACGAACCGATCTCGGTCCAGCCACGTTGGGTCCTGCGGATCGTGCCTCAAGAACCGGGTCCAAAGGACGTAGGCAGCATCTGCCATGCCCATCGGCATCCCCGGATGGCCCGAAGCCGCCTTCTGGACCGCATCCATGGCCAGGGTGCGGAGTGTGTTGATACAGCGATGATCCAGGTCTGTGCTCATCTCCCTCTCCTTGGTCTTGCCAGTCACTCGGACGAACGCCGGTAGTTCACCCCGAGAGACTCCGCCAGTGCCCTCAATTGGATGACGACACGTAGGAACCGCCAGCACGTCAGCCCTCCACGGAATCCAGGTTGGATTGTACTCAGAACGCTCTCCGTGACAAGACTGGGTCGCTCGGGAGCACATGCCTGATGTCCTACATAGAAGAGTTGGCCCGTCTACCCCTGGGCTTCGTCATTCCTGCCAACACAGAGTGGCCCATTCCATCACTGAGCTGCCTGGCAGTCTACCCAGCATGGGGATAGAACGCGGATGACTCAGAAGCACCACGTTTGGGCTTCATTGAATGGTAGCCAGTCAGGTCACGATGGCACAAGGTTTGTGCTTCACGGTTTCGTACGGTCATCCTCGGCTACTGAGCATTCCAGAGCGCCTGCCATTGAAAACCAGACTGCACGAAGCTTCTGCGAAAAGCCGAATACACCGTAGGCAATTGAGCGTCGTCCGAGACGACTCATCCCGCAAGCGCTAGAACGCGTGCTCACGGAGCGAGAATGTGCACCGATCCATTCGAATACCCACCCGGCGCATTGCACCCGACGCCAACCCAAATCCCGATCGATTCAGGGCCTGGGTCACCCATCCAGAAAAAGGACGAACCGCGCCTACTCCGGTCGTGCCGTCATCAGCGGGCTGCACGCTAGATCTTCTTTCGATCCCATCATATCCACATCCCGCCAATCGATCCGCACCCCTTGTTCATCATAGTAGCCCCCGGCGAAACGGTTCCGCTGTGGAAGCGGCCATCCTCATCAGCCAACCAACACTCGCGCCAAACAGCTCTGCTCCGACCAGAAGCGAGCGCCGATCCTGCGGCGGTTTCGGTTGACAAATCTCCCACCTCCGTCTATGCTCTTCGTCTGGTTCAGTCCATCACACGGAGGCATGCTCTCGTCGGCCGTAGTCCGTGTCAATGTCAGCAGGAGCGCACTATGGAGGGACTCGAAGAAAATCCCGCCTCGGCCCCTGGCCCATCGGGGTCCGCCGAGCAGCAGGCCGAGAGCCACGGAACGCGACAGGATCCGCGTTTGTCGGTGCTCTTTGCCATTGCGGGCGTTTTCGCCACCCAACAGAACCTCGACACGATGCTGCAGCGGTCGCTGACCAGTCTGGTTGAGACTCTTGAGGTAGTCGAGGCCGGCATTCTACTCCTCTACGACCCCGAGGACAACGGGCTGGCGGTCCGGGCCGCCCACGGCTATGACCTCGGGAGGCTCAGAGAGGTTCGACTCGCCGTCGGTGAGGCCACGTGCGGCAAGACGTTCCAGACGGGACGACCCCAGTTCTATCCCACCCCCAGGGCTCTTGCCGTGTCCCGTAGGAGCCTCACGCCTGAGCACGCGGCGGCTTTCCGCGAAGCACTTACCAGCGATCGCTGGCCCCAGAGCGCTGTCTGCGTACCGTTCTTCGCCGGGGAAAGGGAGCAAGGCGTCCTTATGCTCGAGAATCTTCAACGGCCGCACAGTTTCGTCCAAAGCGATCTACCTTTTTTGCAGGCGGTTATGGATCTTGTCGCGTTGGCGGTCGAGAACGCCCACCTCCGTGTCCAGTTGGAGGAGACGAAGGCCCTCGACCAGGCCAATCGGCTCAAAGGGGAATTGCTCTCCGTCCTCGCTCACGAGATGCGCACACCGCTGACCTCCATCAAGGGTTACACCACAGCACTGTTGATGGAAGAGGCATCCTTCGATACTGACAACCAGCGCCAGTTCTTGGAGATTATCGACGAGGAGTGCGACACCTTGGAGTCCCTCGTCCATGATCTGCTGGAGTCCTCTGTCATTGATGCTGGCCTCCTGAGACTAGAGCGCCAGCCAGTGATCCTGACCAGACTTTCGGAGGAGACCATCGACGAAATCGCACATCGGACCCGTGATCATCGCTTCATGACCGATTTCCCAGACGATTTTCCCATCGTCGACGCGGATCCCGACCGGATCCAACAGGTTCTGCGGAATCTGCTGGACAACGCAGTGAAGTATTCCCCTGACGGAGGCCTCATCGTCACCCGCGGCGAGGTCGCCGGGTCGGAGGCTATTGTCAGTGTCTCTGACCAGGGCGTAGGGATCTCTCCAGAGCACCTCAATCGGCTGTTCGACAAGTTCTTCCGAGTGGACTCTGGTCTGGGCCGCCACGTGGTTGGGTCAGGTCTGGGCTTGCCCATCTCCCGGACTTTCATCGAAGCACACGGGGGGCGCATCTGGGCAGAGAGCAAGGTAGGCCAGGGCAGCACATTCTACTTCACGCTCCCTCTTCGCGGAGTCTCCGCACGACAATCCACGAATAGGGACAGATTGAGAGACGATCCAAACAATGAGTGACAAAGTACTGGTCATCGATGACGAACCGCGTGTGCAGCAGTTGGTGCGCACAGTACTGGAGGCCGTTGGATACGAGGTCGTCGCGTCGATTAGCGGGGATGCAGGCGTAGAGGCGGTGGCCTTGGAGCAGCCTCACCTGGTCCTGCTCGATATCCGACTCCCGGGTGGCCCAGACGGGTACGAGGTCTGCGAGCGGATCCGCGAATTCTCCGACGTGGGCATCATCATGCTGACGGCCAAAGCACGTCACGAGGACATCCTCCGTGGGTTCGATGCGGGGGCCGATGACTACCTGACGAAGCCGTTTAATGCCAAGGAGCTCGTGGCCAGAGTGAGGGCCGTCCTGAAGCGGACCCGGCGACCTGAGGAGCGGGGCGAGGCCGTCCAGCAGTGCGGAGAGTGGGAGATCAACTTCGCCAGACACACGGCATCAGTACGCGGGCGCCCCGTGAAACTGACGCCAACGGAGTACGCCCTGCTGCGGCAGCTGGCCACGAACATGAATTGCGTCATGACCCACCAGGATCTGTTGACCAAGATATGGGGACCTGAGTACCGCGATGATGTGGACTACCTGCGCGCGTACATTCGTTATCTGCGCCGCAAGCTCGAGGAGGATCCGTCAGATCCCAAACACATCTTGACGGCGCAAGGGGTAGGTTACATGTTGTCCTGTCCCGACCAGACCTGATTGCCGACTGCACTCACGGTCAGACCAAGATGAACGGCCGCGCTCGTGCACGAGCGCGGCCGTTTTTTCATGCCATTTTCATGAAGTAACGCCATGGTTTTATGACATTTTCACGGTCTGTCTGGTACACTCAGAGTCGATAGGGACAGCGCTCAACGAAAAGGCACGCATCAAGTTAGACACAATAGGGAGGTTTCCAGATGAGCAAGGTTTCCACCAAGCAGCGCACGAAGACAGACGTCGTCGAAACGGCTGCACCATTCCGATGGCCCGATGCCACCAGCACGGCGCAAGTGGTGCTGGATGAGGGATTGACGTTCTGCGCCCGCAAGGCCGGCCTGGACAACGTCGACAGCGTGGTTGAGTCGCTACGTGAAGGCAATGCTGCCGTCTCTGAGTATTGCCGCTACGGACTGGCGAAGAAGGTTGCAGAGGCTGTCGGGCAACTTGACGAGAATGTGAAGGCGGTCTACACGCTAGACTACGATGCGACGCCGGAGGACCGTTGTTTCGGTAGCGACGAGCAGGCGTCTCTCATTCACCTCGTGGTCTGGGCGGGTCGCAAGACGGATGCACTGGACGCCCTGGTGAAGGCGCTTGATCGTGCACTGGTGCAGGCCTATTCCAACCTGGTCAATGCCCCTCAGTTGTCGCATCTCCTCGATGTGCAGATTGTCGACGACGCCGACGTTGAGGGCCGGCTCGGCTATGGAGCTCTGCTTTCATCGATTCACAACCGACCGATCAAGGTCTGGAGACGGTAAAGACGGCGTTGTTCAGCAGGATCAAGTAGACGAGGGAAAACGAATGGAAAGACAGACGGACGT
>CAZIWL010000053.1:0-26836 GCA_964542755.1 uncultured Anaerolineales bacterium | reverse complement strand
CCACCACCCGCACCGCTCCGGGCGCAACCCTCACCTCCACCGGCGGCTTTCCCAAAAACTCACCATCCGCCTGCACCGGCAGCTCCGGATCCGCATCAACGACCACCCGCTCCTCAGCGATGACGTGCTCGATCGCCGGCTCCTCGCCGTGCCGCCGCAGGGCCACCGACACCGCAACCCCGACATAATCAGCCACACTCTTCGCCCGGATGATGCAGACGTCAATACGGCCGTCGTCTAACGCCACCTTCGGGCTCCAACGGAACGAAGGGTCACCCAGCGCGCCGCTGTTCACCACGGCGACCTCCGAGGCGCGCACGACACGGGTCTTCCCGTCAACAACGACGGTGAACCGATGGGGTTGGTAGCCGAAGAGCTTTCGGAGCCCTGTCCACACATAGGCCGCGCGCCCGAAGCGACGCTTATCCACCCGTGCCGTGTCTCTCATCATCAAGCCGCTGAGACCCACACTGACGTTCAGGACATAGAAGCGCTCGCCCACCGTCATGGCGTCGATCTCACGGACGACGTGATCCCCCGTGAGAAGCTCCATCGCCGCCTGAGGATCCACGGGAATACCCAGCTCGCGGGCAAGCGTATCTCCAGTGCCTGCGGGGATGATGCCCATTGGGACGCTGCTCCGCGCGATGCCATCGGCAACACCGGACACCGTGCCGTCCCCACCGACCACCACCACGACGTCGAAGGGCTGACCATCGCCGCCGAGCCTCTCGTGCACCACCTCCGCGACGTCCTCCTCCTCCGTCGTCTCGTGGCACTCCCAGCTCCAACCGGCATCCGCCAGGTGGCGCCGCAGGGAACGCCGCACCACGGGTGCGCTGTCCCCCGCAACGGGATTGAGAACGACAAACGCGTGTGTCATGTCGGACCTATCACGCCGCCGAGCCCTCCGCCTACTCCTATCGTCCTACCAGCGGAGGACCGCGGCTAGCAGCCCCTCGTCCGGGATGTCCTCAGGGTCAACGACGAAAAGCCACCCTTCATGGAGCATCGTCTCCACAGCCGCTACGTCCAGCAAATCCCGATCGCCCGGCTTCTGCTCCTCGTGGATCGCCACGTCTCCCGCTTCCCTATCGAAGGTGCCCCATTCATGGGCTCCGCGAGCCACGAACAGGCCCTCGACGCGCCCGAATGCCGCCGCCTTCACCACGCGTTCAACGTCGTCCGAGACGCGGTCCTTCTCCGTACCCTTGAGATGCTCATACGCTTCCCACGCGTTCTCCTCGGCCTGTCGGAAGAGCGGCTCGACCACCCTCCAGGCTCTCTGGTGAAGCGCCTCCGAGCTGAGCTGCTGCGGCTCCACGCCCACCCCCTCCTCCGTCAGCTGGGAGTAGGTGTTCGCCTCGCGGTAGAGAGCAAGCATGAAATCGTCGGCCACGGGCACCATCGGCGCGTCGTCGTCCGCCAGCAAGTCACTGATGCCCGCGTCCAGGCGGTGGAAGTAGCGCAGCACATTCTCCTTGGGATCATCCTGGCTGGCGACCCCGTGACCGTGGAAGATCGCCGCCACGCCGCCGTCCAGGACGGCCTCGCTCCCGGTGTGAAGCTGAATCCGCTCCTCCGGATCGTCCCACTTGAGTACGTCGACAATGGATTGGGGCACCTGCTCCCGTTCGTCAAGGTTGATTTCGCCGATGCGGTGCCGCGTCCCTTGGAGAAGCCGTGTCTCGTGCTGGCTCAGCGCCAGTACGTAGAACCGCCCGTTGTTGCTCAACACCGAGAGCAACGGCTTCAAGTGGAACCGGTCGCTCACCACGACCGTCTCGTTCAATTCGAGCGGAAGCCAGTAGTTGCGGGCCATACCCTCCGTGAGGAAGACGGCGAGCCCGTCGCTCTGCTGCTGCCAGAAGATCTCATCGTCGATCATTCCCCGCGCCGGCTTCAGCAGCTTCGCAGCCTCGGGGCGCCGAACACCCGCCTCGACCAGATGTTCCTCGGCCCGGTCGAGCAGGTTCCGAAATCGGACCGAGTTCTCCAGAATACCATCCCCCGCCTTCAGCGTGGGCATGTAGATCGAGACGTGCCACTCATTGTGCGCTTTGGAAAGGTTCTCTAGCTCTGCTTCTGAAAGATACAACGTCTCTCGCCTCCTCTATCGCCGTAATGCCCTGCTTCGAACCCAGGTCTCGATGCGCGCTGCCGGCGGCCTTCCGTACCAGCACGGCGGGGCGGCCCCGCTACATCGGGTAGCCCCCGGACCGCCGAACCTGAGTTCCACCGTTAACTCGTGATCTGCATCCCGTCCACGGCCTTGATGACCAACCCCGCGGCCCAGGGAATCAAGCTCATGCCCAGGATCAGCATCCAACCGTTCAACCCAGGATTTTGGACCTTCAGCAAGCTCGCAAAACCCGGCACATAGACCGCCAGTAGGAGCAAGCCTGAACACAAGCCGAGGGCACCCCAGACCCAAGGGTTCTGCACCACATCGTTGTTGATGAACCCCGTATCGTGGTCGCGCATGTTGAAAACGTGCCAGAGCTGGGCAAAGGCCAGGGTCAGGAACGAAACCGTCACAGCCTGCTCCTCGGGCATCCCCAGACGGATTGTCGCTATGGCCAGCGCCCCTAACACCGCCACGCTTATGATCGAGCTGTACCCCACGATCCCCGTCCAATGCTGCCGCGTCAGCACCCGCTCCTCCGGGTCTCGCGGCGGGCGGTCCATGATGTTGGGGTCACCCTTACCGACGCCCAATGCTAGTGCAGGGAAGACGTCCGTCACGAGGTTCAAGAAGAGAATCTGGAGCGGGAGGATCGGCAGCGGCGCATTCGTCAGAGATGCCAAAGCAACCACGATGATCTCCGCCACGTTGCAGGAAAGCAGATAAATCACGAACTTCCGGATGTTGTTGAAGATCGTCCGCCCCTGCTGGATCGCAGCCAGGATGGTGGAGAAGCGATCATCCTTAAGCACCATATCGGCGGCCTCCTTCGCCACCTGGGTACCCCGCTGTCCCATCGCCACACCGATCTCCGCCTTTTTCAGCGCCGGGGCATCGTTCACCCCGTCGCCCGTCATCGCCACGATCGCCCCACTCTCCTGGTGCAGCGTGATGAGATCAAGCTTCTGCTCCGGACTCACGCGCGCAAAGATTCGCGTCTCGAGGACGCGCTTCTTGTCGTCGCCCGGTAGGTCCTTGAGGGTACTCACGTCGCCGCCGTGCACGACCTCGGCCTCCGGGTCGTCCACCAGACCGACCGCGTAAGCCACGTTCCTCGCCGTTGCCGGCTGGTCACCCGTTATCATCACCACGCGCACGCCGGCGTGTTGCGCCGCCTTGATCGAGTCGCGCACGTCGCTCCGCGGCGGATCCAGCATCGCCTCGAGGCCCAGAAATGTGAGGCCCTGGTACGGGTCCTCATCTGGCGAGTTCGCCTCCCGCATGGCTGTCGCGATCACCCGAAGCCCTTCCTTTGCCATCTCCAGGTTGCGCTCGAGCCAGATCTCACGCTCCTCGTCGGTCAGCTCCCGCCTGCCGTCGTCGGTGAGGACGTGCGTCGACCCATCAAGCACGGGCTCCAGAGCACCCTTGACCGCCACCAGGTACCCACTTCCCTCTCCCGGTTGCTGGTGGATCGTGGCCATCATCTTCACCTCGGGGTCGAAGGCCACTTCGCGCACCTCGGGCATCTCGTCCGTGAGCGCATCCTGTTCAAGGCCAGCCTTCCTCCCCGCGACGAGCAGCGCGACCTCCGTCGGCTCACCGACGGAGATGACCTCCCCGCCCTCCGTGTTGACCGCTGCATTGCTGCAGAGCACACCCACCCGGAGAGCCTGCTCCAGCACCTCCCGCTCTCTGGGGTCGATGGCCTGGCCGTCCAGGCTGAACTCACCCTTCAGGTCGAGTCCCTCGCCCTCGATGTCGACCCGGTAGGTCGTGTCATCGGAAGCCGGCAGAATAAGGTGCGTCACCGTCATGCGGTTTTCCGTGAGCGTGCCCGTCTTGTCCGTCAGGATCACGTTCGTGGATCCCAGGGTCTCCACGGCCGACAACCGGTTCACCACCGCGTTCCGCCGTGCCATGCGCCACATGCCGCGGGCCAGAGCGACCGTTGCCACGATGGGCAGCCCCTCCGGCACACTCGCCACGGCCAGCGCAATCCCCGACCGCACCATAAGGAACAGATCCCGTCCCCTGATCACGCCCGAGAGGATCACCAGAGCCGCGATCCCCAGCGTGAGCCAGATGAGGCGGCGGCCCAGCTCGGTCAGGCGCCGCTGAAGCGGCGTCTCTTGCTCTTCAGCCTTCTCAACCAGAGAGGAGATGTTGCCGAGCTCCGTGTCCATCCCCGTGGCCACCACCACACCTTCCCCGGAACCGCGGGTCACCGCCGTCCCCTTGAAGAGCATGCTGGCTCTCTCCGCCAGGGACGTGTCCTCATCCACGGGATCCGTCTGCTTGCTCACCGGTACCGACTCGCCCGTGAGAGCCGACTCATTCGCCTGGAGCTTCGAGGCCTCCAACAAACGCACGTCAGCGGTGACGACGTCACCGCCATCGACGAGCAGGATATCCCCAGGCACGATCTGCTCAGCCGGCACCTCCCGAGACTGGCCGTCCCGGCGCACCTTCGAGTTGACCTGGCTTAGCTCCTGCAGCGCCTCCATAGACCGGACGGCGCGCAGCTCCGTGACGAACCCGATTGCCGCATTGATCAGGATGACTACGCCTATCGCGATCCCCTCGACCACCTCTCCGAAGGCGAAGGAGACGACGGCCGCCGCCGCCAGCAGGGCCACAATGACACTCTTGAACTGCTCTACCAAGATGTCGAGAGCATCCCGCCTCTCGGCGGACCGGAGACGGTTCTCCCCGTAGTCCTTTCGCCGGCTCCGCACCTCCTCCTCGTCCAGGCCATCATCCGGTGACACAGCGAGTGCCTTGAGGATCTCCTCGCCAGGCAGCGCCCACACTCCCTCCAGCTGGCCCCCCTCCGGGTCTCGATGGTCAGTCCGTTGGGCACCCATCGTGTTGTCCCGCTCCTCCCCGTTCTCGTCCTCTGTCATCATCTGCCGCGCACTCTCCTATCCGCCGAAGGGCGCTACGCCTCGTCCTTCTGGCTCCCCTTGCGGCGCGAGCTCTGAAGCAGAAAGATTGCCACGAGACTGACGCCAATCCACGTCGCCCAGTAGTCAAGCACGCCCAGTATGTTGAAGCCAGTCACGGTCTTGCGCTCCTGGACCTCCTCGACAAAGTCCCCAGCGGCCACGGGATTGTCCACGCGACCGTCGATGAGCGTGATCGGCACGACCCGCAGTCCACCGGCCCTCACCCAGGCCCTGACGGTGAGCCAGTCGTTATTCAGCCTGGCGACCACGTCGTCCAAGTGAACCGGCTGTGTCCCTCGTTCCACCAACGACACGGCGACCGGCCGGAGCCAGAGCTTGGGCCGCTCGGCCCGCGCCACCTCGACCTCCGTGCCCTCCTCGGCGCCCTCCTCCTCGGGCTCTTCTTTGCCGCGCCCCAACTCGATCGCCGCCTCCACTTGTTCCATGGGTGCCCCCACCCCCACAGACATCCGCGAATCCCGCAGCGTGAACGTGACCACGCGCTCTGGGTTGTCAGCACTCCGTGCCGTGTACGTATACGTCTTCGCCATCGTCATCCTCCCCTCATCCTCATATCTGTTGCTAAGCTTCCCCCACCTCTAACACCCTCACGGGTACAGGTACCCGGCTGCCCTATGGGCTCTTTGGCTTCTCCCAGGGCTCCCCGAGCTTCTCCCGCTTCTTACGAATCTGCCGTTCTAGCCGATCCAGCGCTTGCTGGAGGGCCGCCATCGGGCTCTCCGCCTTCTTCTTCACCACGATGTTATCCGGGCGAATGTACGCGACGATGCGCGCCTGATAGACGTGCGGCGTGTCACTGTGCTCCACCCGCTCTACCGCGGCCGAGGCGCCGATGAGATCGTCGTGCCCCTCTGCCAATGCCTGAACCCGCTCCCAACTCTCCTCCCACAGGTCATCCTCCAAGTCGGGTGTGGGCAGATCGTCACTATGGAACTCGAAATCCAGCTCCGTTCTTATCTCTGGCATACAGTCACCTCCTACCACTATGTCCCCGCGTGCGCTCCCTCCAGTCTATGGCCGACGCCGGCCACTACGCCTTTCCTCCGCCATCCAGAAGCGTCTTCACGATGCCAGGCCGGCTCTAGAACTGTCAGGGCCTCTCCGCGCCGCTACCTGAGCGCTGTCCTTAGTCTAGCAGAAAACGGGCCTCACTGGAGGTGTGCTCCGTTGGGAATCCCTTTGGCTTTGGTTGCACAAAGTTGGAATTTCGTGTGCCTACAATGACCATCCGGGAACGCCGGGTAGTCATTTACCGGCATGCCTTACCCCATCTTCACAACCACATGGTGCTCGCCGCCGTCGTCCTCCAGAGGAATGCGGCCGTCGTCCAGCTCCTTGCCGTCCATCGAAACACGCTCGATGCCCGTCGAGCTGCCCTCCGGATTCTCCACCTCGATGCGGTACGTCGTCGCTCCGAATCGATAACCGATCCGGTACCCCGGCCAATCGCTGGGAATGCAGGGCTCGATCCACAGCGCATCGCCCCCCCGCCGCAGCCCGAGGATCGCCTCAATCCCCAGCCGAACCATCCAACCCGACGACCCCGTGTACCAGGTCCAGCCTCCCCGCCCGAACACTCCCTCACCACTATACACGTCCGCGGCGACGACGTACGGCTCCACTCCGTATCGACGCATCTTTTCCCCGGTATCGCTGTGATGGACCGGATTCAGTAGCTGGAAGAGCGCGCCGGCCCGGTCACCCTGCCCCATCTCCGTGTAGGCCCAGACCGCCCACAACGCGGCGTGCGTGTACTGTCCTCCATTCTCCCGGATCCCCGGTGGGTACCCCTTGATGTACCCCGGATCCTGGGGCGTCTCGTCGAAAGGAGGTGTGAAAAGATGAATCAGTCCGGGCGGGGGGTCGTCGCTCTCGTGGACCAGCCGTTCCGCCACGGCCTCCATCGCCTCCGCCGTCCTCTCCGGGTCCCCGGCGCCGGATAGGACGGCCCAGGACTGGGCCATCGACGCGATCTGACACTCCTCGTTCGTGGAGGACCCGAGGGGCGTGCCGTCGCCGTACACGGCGCGGATGTACCAGTTCCCATCCCAGGCGCTCTCCTCCAACGCCTTCTGGACATCGCCAGCTTGCTCCCGGAGGACTTCCGCCTGTCCGGTTTCACCCACCCTCGCGCAGAGATCCGCGAATCGCGAGAGCGTCGCATACAGGAACCAGCCCAACCACACGCTCTCCCCCTCGCCCTCGATGCCCACCCGATTCAGGCCGTCGTTCCAATCTCCGGCTCCGATCAAGGGCAGGCCGTTGGGCCCGGACGTCGTGCCTCGCTCCAGAGCGCGCAGACAGTGCTCGTACACCGACGCCTTCTCCTCCGTCAGCTCATAGGACCCGTACCTCTCCTCCTCGTCGGGATCCAGCGGTTCCCCCTTTCGAAAAGACACCCGCTCCTCCAGAAGGGCCTCGTCGCCCGTCGCCTCGACGTACTCAGCCGTCACATAGGGCAGCCAGAGCAGGTCGTCGCTGATGCGCGTCCTCACACCGCGCCCTGACGGCGGGTGCCACCAGTGGAGAACGTCCCCCTCCTCGAACTGGTGGCGTGCGGCCCGCAGGATGTGCTCCCTGGCCAGCTCCGGGGCGGCGTGCAAGAGCGACATCACGTCCTGAAGCTGATCGCGGAAGCCGAAGGCGCCGCTCGACTGGTAGAGGGCCGACCGTCCCCAAACCCGGCAGCTTAGCGCCTGGTACGGGAGCCAGCGGTTGAGGATGACGTCCATAGCAGGATCGGGTGTGTCGACCGTCACCGTGCCCAGATGATCATCCCACCACGCCTCGACCCTTCCTCGCGCCTCGTCGATCGCCTCAGTATCCTGGAACCGCCTGATGAGCCCTAGGCTCTCCTCTGCGTCCTGCCCCTGGCCCAGGAGGAAGTAGACCTTTTCTGTCTCGCCCGGATCGATCTCCAGGTGGATCTGCAGGGCTGCGCACGGATCTAGGCCCGGCTCCACCCGGCTCGCCAGCCCCACCCGGCCCAGGGCGGCCGGCTGCTCCATGCTCCCCCTCCGGCCCAGGAACTCGGTACGGTCCGCCGTCACCCCGTGTGGATCCTTGCTGGCGGCCACGAAGGCAACGCGCTGGTCGAACTCCGGGCTGTACGGGTTCCGAGCCAGCAGAGCCCCCGTCTCGGGATCATACCTCGGCACGATGGTCTGCTGGGCCCTATCCCGGTTGATACCCAGGACCCATTCGGCGTAGAACGTGGCCGTCAGGCGTCTTCGGTGCTTCCACGTGTTCCGCAGCCGCAGCTCCACCACCTTCACCGGCGCGTCACGATCGACGAAAACGCCGAGCTCCTGCTCCAGCCCGTGACTGTTGTGCTCAAAGACAGACCTCCCGGCGCGGTGGCGGACCACGTAGGGGCCTCGGTCGCCGGCTGGCTGAGGCGTAGGCGTCCACACCTCCGCCGTCTCCTCATCGCGCAGGTAGACCGCCTCGGCAGGCTGGTCCGAGACGGGGTCGTTCCGCCAGGGTGTCAAGCGATTCTCTCCGCTATTCTCCGCCCAGCTATACCCGAGGCCTGTCTCGGACACCAGGCACCCGAAGGATGGGTTCGCCATCACGTTGATCCACGGAGCCGGCGGCCAGCCGGTTCGACCCTCGCCCTCAGCCACGGATTCCAGATAGATCACGTATTCGGCCCCATCGGCCGTGAAGCCGCCCACGCCGTTGTCGAACTGGAGTCCGCTGGGCCGTTCCAGCTCCGGAGTCGGTTCCCGTTCACCCGCACGGCCGCCGGGGGTGAAGGCCGGGAGGCGCGGAGGACCCTCCAACGTGCCCTCCACCTGGCTCTTCAGGTCGCCTTGGCCCGCATCAAAGACCGCCCGGGCCGCCGTCGCCAGCAGCACCCGCGTCGGCTCCTCCATCCGATCCGCCCGCACCACAAAGATACCGCCCCGCCGGTTCACCCAGGCGTCACTGTCCATCTGCCGGATCACCCGGTGGAGCTGATCGTTCAACTCCTGCGCGTAGCCTACGTCCCGCTCGTTGAGAATCACCAGGTCGATTCTGAGTTGACGGTCCCGCCAGTACGCGTGGGCGCGCAGCAGCTCCCGCACCAGCGGCACGTCCTCCTCGGTGTCGATGCGCACGAGCACGATGGGATAGTCCCCGGAGATCCCCAGGGGCCACAGAGACGACTGTCCCCGGCGATTTCCGACCAGGATCTCCACCCCTGCTCGCAGCGACCGGTGCGGGTAGACCAGGACGGAGAGCACCCGCTGAATCGTCCGCAGGTCGGCTACCTCCAGGTCCTTGTTTCGGAGCTCCACCTCGCTCTGGGTGTGCGCCCGCTCGAAGGCCCGGTTGATGCGCGACCAGCTCCCATACCGGCGTGCCAACGCCGCGACGTCCTCCCTGGACTCCCCAGCCGCGGTTAGGTAGGCCACCCGAGCCGTGGCGTGCGCGCCGACCGTTACCTCCTGGCCCAGGGCCATGATCGGGTCCAGTGTCGACCCGGTCGAGCCCGACAACCAGGCGGCTCTTTCCACCACGGCATCGGACTCCGCAGCGCCTCCAGACAGCATCGCGAGCGGCTCACGAACGGACCGCCCGCGGCCCACAAAGCTCCGGCGATCCCCGTCGTAGGCTCGGGTCGGCTCCGTACCGTCCGACGGGACCAGCGCGTGAGCCACGTGCATCGGCACCGCCTCGGCCGAGCGCGGTCGCCGGGTGAATACCATCGCGTTCAGCGTATCGTCAAATTCGCTCTCGATGAACATTTTGTTGAACGCCGGATGGCGTCGGTCTTGATCCTGATCTGCCAGCACCACCTCCCCGTAGCTGCACACCCGGAGCCGTCGCGGCTCTCCACTATGGTTCGTCAACGTGACGCGGCGGATCTCCACGTCCTCCTCTGGCGCCACGGTGACCTCAGTGTGCAGGGAGATATCGCCGTGCCGCCGCCGGTACTCCACCTTGTGGGGGTAGAACCTCACCTGTTCCTCGTTCGCTGCCACGCCGCGGGGCTGCTCCGTGACGGACCAGAGGGCGCCGGTATCTCGATCCTGAACGTAGATCCAAAGCCCCCAGCAGTCCTGGGTCGTGTCCGCCCGCCACCGCGTGATGGCCGTCGGATCCCTGTGCCGCTCTCGGTCCGCCACGTACGTGCTGTAACCGCCGCCCGCCTCCGTTAACAGAAGCCCATAACGGCCGTTGGACAGGACGTGGACCTGGGGCATCGGGCCATCCGTAGGCACGGACCAGGGTTCCAGGGCCACCCTCTCGCGCTCCGGGCTCTCGATCCCCAGGCTCTCCTCCGGCGCGGTCTCCAGCGGCACCTGACGCGGCACTTGCTCCTGCAGCAGAAACTCGACGCTCTCCACCCGGGGATCCCGGTGGAACCAGGCGTCCGCTCCCCGATCCGTCAGGTAGTTGACCAGTGCCGTCAGGATCATCCCCTGATGGTGGACCATGTAGGACCGGACAATGGCCTTCGTCTGGCCCATGGGCAGCCGGGTTTCCGTGTAGTCCAGCGCCTCGTAGAGCCCGTAAGGGCCCAGCATCCCCTCCTCGGCCAGAGCCTCCACGTTCTTGAGAACCTCGCCCGGCATCATACTCACCGCGAGGAGCGACGCGTAGGGCGCCACGACCAGATCCTCCCCCAGGCCGCGTTTCCTCCCCAGGCCCGGGACACCGAACCCCCGGTACTGATAGTTCTGCTGTCCGTCTAACCGGTAGTAACCTGACTCAGACACACCCCACGGGACGTGCCTGGCGTCTGCGTGCGCCATCTGGCAGCGGACGGCAGCACGGTTCGCCTCGCTGAGCAGCGTCCCGTCGTAGTTCCGCATGAGCAGATCCGGCATCAAGTACTCGAACATCGATCCCCCCCAAGACAGGAGGGCGCGCAGCCCGCCGACCTCCGTCATTGGCCTGCCCAGGTGGAGCCAGTGCCGCTGCGGCACCTGCCGCTGCCCGATTGCCACCAGCGAGGCAATGCGCGCCTCGGAGGCCAGTAGGTCGTAGTGATTCTCATCCAGCTGTTCGGTATCCGTCCGGTACCCGATATGGAAGACGTCACGCTGGGCATCGTAGAGGAACCCGAAATCCATCGCCTGCACGTACGCCTGCGCCCGTCCCATACGCCCCTGCACGCCGATCATCATGGTTCCGGCACCCATGCGCGTACGTTCCAGCGCCGCATCCAGCTCACGGCACCAGGCAACCCCATCCTCGAAAGCCTCCGCATCCTGGGCCTCCGTACCGGCCCCTTCGGTTCTCTCTTTCGCCCCCTTTTCCAGGAAATCGATCAGCTCTCCCATCTGCTCCCGAGCAGTCCGGCACGTTTCCGTCAACCCGTCGAGCCGCGGGATACCGCTCAAGGTGTCGGTCAACGCCCTCCAGCGGGCATCCGACGTGACCCTCTGCACCGCTGTCTCCTCCGCCGATCCCTTCTCTCCCCCGAGGAGGGCCGGACGCTCCTCCATAGCCACCATCCACGGCACCACGCGATCGACCTCGTCCCGGAGATCGGAGAGGTGGAAATGGATCCTCTCCGACCATAGCCGCAACGCGCGGAGCGTGGCCACATCGAGCCGCCCTGCCCCCGCCTCCAGCAGGGCCTCCAGACGAGGATGGAATGACGCCTCAATCACCGTCTCCAATTGGGTCAATAGGCGCACCCAGTTCTCTGGTTCGTCTCTGCCTTCTGCAATCATGTCGCAGATCGACTGAGCGCACGATCGTACCTCAGAAACCCCTTCTGCAATCCCTTCCTCGTCTGACGGGATCTCGCCCACCACCTCCCGGAGCACGCCGAGCGTGTCACAGAGCCCCCGCCAGCGCTCCCAGCGGAGGACAGGCCGATGCTGCACCCCCTCGAGACCCTGGGCCAGCGCCATAAGGGCCGCCGCCAGATTCCCACTGTCCACGGTCGACACGTACCGCGGGCTCAATGTGCTCAAGTTGCGCGTGTCGTACCAGTTGAGGAAATGCCCCCGGTACCTCTCCAACTCATCGAGGCTGTCAAACGTGTCGCTGATCCTCAGCATCAGCCCCATCAGGCTGACGTAGCCAAGCTCCCACGCGCCCAAAGTGGACAGCAGCGTCATCCCGATGTTCGTCGGCGACGTTCGATGCGCCACGGTACCACGCGGCTCCTCCTGATAGTGATCTGGCGGCAGCCAGTGATCCTCTGGCCCTACGAACCGCTCGAAATAGAGCCACGTCCGGCGTGCCAGATGGCGCAGACGTCGCTTGTCCCTCGAGGCCAACTCCACCGGCTCGTCATCCGCAGACTGCCCGATCCATGCCGCAAGGAAGGGGGACAAGAGCCACGGGAGGATGAGCGGGGCACTGATGGGAAGCACTCCCGGTCGGAACAGCCCCAGGGCAGCGGCAACCAGTAGGCCCACCACCGGTCCGCAGCGCATCCGGCGCCAAAGGAGCCCAATGCGGGACTCACGCCCAAACAGTTTCACGGTGTGGGCAGCCGTCGTCCACTGCAGGAGCCGCTGCCGGCTGACGAGCAGACGCACCAGTGAAGTCCCGATAGCATCGACCATCAGGATCGATTCATACGGGAGGAACGCCAGATTCAGCAGCCATCGCACCACCTCTCTCCCCAACTGCCCACCCTCACCAACCGACCGCGGCCCGCGCAAACGCCGAGCGATCCTCCGGACCGTGCCGGTGATCAGCGGGAGGCCCGACACGACCGCCACCATGAGCGTCCAGACCCACGGCGAGCCCGGTAGACCCAGCCATCCCGCGATCAAGAGAGCGAGCATAGCCGGCGACCGCAAGCTGCGGCGCAGGTTATCGAAGATCTTCCATCGATCTTGCAACGAGAGCGAATTCGGCACCTTGCCGCCGCTGGCAAGCGGGACCCGGGGCAGCAGCCAGGGTAGGATCTGCCAGTCGCCGCGCACCCAGCGGTGCTTCCGCTGCGCATAGCTGAGGTACGTCGGAGGGTAGTCCTCAAACAGAACCACGTCCGACACCAAGCCCGCCCGACCGTGGATGCCCTCGAAGAGATCGTGGCTGAGTAGGGCGTTCTCCGGCACCCGTCCGCGGAGGCTTCGCTCGAAGGCCTCCACGTCGTAGATACCCTTCCCAGTGTAGACGCCCTCGCCGAAGAGGTCTTGATAGACATCGGAGACCGCTCGCGTGTAGAGATCGAGCCCGGCATCTCCGGCAAAGACCCTCGTGAAGCGGGACTGCGTCGCCGCTGTCGCCTTCACCTCCGTGCGCGGCTGGAGCACCGTGTAGCCCCGCAGCACGCGTTGGCCCGCGCGCCCCCCAACTCGTCGATCTCCGGTCCCTTCGGCAAACTCGGCTCGATTGAGAGGATGGGCGAGGGTACCGATCAGCCGGTGCCCCGCATCGAGGGGGAAGACCGTGTCTGCGTCCAGGGTGATCACGTAGGTCACGTCGGTCAGGAAATCAAGGTCCCCCAGCTTCACCACGTACGACGTCTCGCCACCCTTGCGCAAGAGCCGATTGAACTCAACCAGCTTCCCCCGCTTCCGCTCCCACCCCATCCACTGATTCTCGCTGGGGTTCCAAAGCCGCTCGCGGTGGAAGAGATAGAAAGGCCCGTCCTCCGGCCCGGTTCCGTACCTCTGGTTTAGCTGGCGGATGGCCGTCCGGGCCGCCTCGAGGAGCCGCTCATCCTCCGGCAAGTGCTTCTCCGGTGCATCGGCGAAATCGCTGAGCAGGGCGAATCCCAGCGCGTCGTCCGCATTGCCGAGATAATGCAGCTCCAGCTGCCGGGCCAGGAAGTCGACCTCCTCATTCGAGGTCAGTAGGGCAGGCACCACGACCATCGTGCGATACTCGTCGGGGATACCGCCGCTCAGATCCAGCTTCGGCAGCACCCTGGGCGAAACCATTCGGGTCGCCACCACGTTGACCAGGTTCACCCCCACCATCGACGCGGGTACAGCGCCCAACACGCCTACCGCTGCCAGGCTCCACGGCGCGGCCCCGGCCGTCCACGCATAGAGCAGCGCGCCCGCCAGCATGAGCAACGTGACAACTGTGATGCTGCCAAGATAAACCGGCGTGGGGTGACGCAGGATGGCACGCCGGAGACGTTCCAGCGGAGCCCCGCGGTAACCAAGGGCTTCCTCAAGCTGCCCAAGGCCCTCGCCGACCAGGTAGAAGCCCACGTGTGCCTCCCGGTCGTCGTGAAGGCGTGCACCGGCACCGTCCTCCGCCTCAGGCTCCTGCCGCCGTCCCGCCAGGCCCATCGCCTCCTCGGCCACCGCCTGCTCCGTCTCCCCGACGCGCCGCGCTAGCTCCTCGATCACACCCCGATATCGATCTCGGGTATCGAAGTCCATCCTCGGGTAAACGCCAGCCGGTTCCTCGCGTAGGGTTCTCTCCACTAGGCTGGTGGCCTCGAAGAAGGCCTCCCAATCCTGGGCGTCGATCGCTCGGAGGCTCTTGATCGCCGCGGCCACGAGGGGCTCGTCCATTTCTCCGTGGAAACTCAGTGGGTCAGGCCAGGCGTCCTCCTCCAGCGGAATCTCCGTGTCCACCGCGCGGGACACGGCCTGTGTGAGGACCTCCACCGCGGCCAGGCGGAGCATCGTGGGCAGAGCCCAGATCTCCCCCATGGTTAACGCCCGCTCATCCTGGTACGCGCGCACGAATCGTGCCGCCTGGCCCACATCCACGTGGCCGCCGCTCATCTGAACGATGCAGCGGGCCAGCGCGTAGATACGCGGGTAGCCCCGCAGCGTCGAACCCTCCAGCTTCGGGAGCCGAGCGTAATACCCGGGGGGCATGTTCTCGCGGATCTGCCGGATCCCCTGCAGCACAACGTAGAAGTTGTCGAGCAGCCATTCTCCGACTCCCGAGAGCGCGCCCCGCTCCTCCGACAGCTGGACATAACCAGCGTAGGCCTCGTGCAGCACCTTTTCCAGAGCGGGAAGTCGGTCCAGCAGCACCGGCGCCGGTCCCGCCGACCGGGAGGCGCTGTGCCCGGCGGCCAGTTTCCGGGCCGCCTCCTTGATGCGTCTGCCGTCGCCGTCCGTGTCAGGGTTGGGTTGACTCATAGTCTGCATACCGTGTGGTTGGTTCGGTCTGGAGATGAGTGGGCAGAGCCGTCGATGTGCCGCACCCTCTTCGGCTCTTCGATGGTACGTCCGGCAGCTCGTGCACCAATGCCGACCGGCTCAATGACCGGCACGTTCCCTGGCCGCGCGCTCCGCCTCGGTTTCACCGGCCTCCTCGGGCGGCACGTCTTGCACGATCAACAGCGGCCCGCACCCGTAGGCGATGAAGTTCAATGCCACGCTGCCGTACGGCCAGCTCTTCTTACCCGAGTATCCGTGCGCCGCCATCACCACGAGGTCGACCTCCTCATCGTCCGCGAGGGTGTGAAGAGCCATCGCCGGATCATCGCTCACCACCAGGCGGGGCTCCACCTCCAGATCCAGCCTCGATCCGAGATCATCCAGGTACGCCTGGCCTTTCTCGCGGTTCAACGCCGTAAGCCGCTCAATCAGATCAGCCTCCTCCTCCGACAAGGGTGCGCGGCGGGGAACCTCGGGCCTCTTCACCACGTGGGCCAGGATGAGTCGCCCGTCATAGTGCTGCGCCAACTCCCGAGCCCAGGGAAGCGTGCATTCAGCGCGCTGGGATCCGTCGAGGGGTACGAGCAGCCGCGCATAGCTCAGACCGGTCAGCTCCTCCGTCACAGGCTGGTAGGCTCGAACGATCATCGTCGGTGCGTAGGCTCGCAGAATGACCTTCTGGACCACGCTGCTGATGTTCCAGGCGCTCAGTCCGCTGTCTCCATGGCTGCTCATGATGATTAGATCGACGTTCTCTTCCCTGGCAAAGTCGATGATCCGGCCCGCGGGCCTACCCTCGGCCAGCCGAACCTCGGCGCGCAGACCGGCCTCCCCAAGGCGCTCGGCCACGTCCTTCATATAGGCCTCGGCCTCAGACTTCCGCATGTGCCAGCTGAGAGGATCGACGGCCCGAGAACCAGCGTTCGCCGGCTGCCGAGCCACCGCCCTGAACAGGGTCACGTTCGCATCCATCGCTCGCCCAACAGCGACGGTGTGCGGCAGCACCCGCTCAGCCAGCGATGAGCCGTCCAGGGGGACCAATATGTGTTCAACCATCGCCGCCACTCCCTTCTACGCCTGATTCGGATCTACCGTCCTCCTGCCGATGTGCTGCGCCGTCGTGCTTCGCATAGGCGACTGGTGTGCCAGCCAGCTTCATCTTCCGCCCGACTCCCGGCCTGGCGCTGCGCGGTCTGCCACAGCGCCCAGCCGAGAGGTCGTCACACGAATGGTAGACACCTACGGGCTCAGCTCAGCGGGCCGTGCCGCGAGTTCCACATCCACCTCTTGCCTGCTCCCATCCCGTAGAACGGTCAGGGAGATGGTGTCACCGGGCCGCTTGAAGGCCACGAGGTTCAAGAGGTCGGCGAAATCCTCGATCGTCTCACCGTCCGCCTCCACCACGACATCACCGCCGACCGGGACCCTCTGCCCGAGAATCTGGTCCTCCCCAGTCGCGCCCTGCAGGCCCGCCTCTTCCGCCGGTCCGTTCTCCACGACGACGGCGATGTAGGCACCCTGCTGGGTGTCGAGTTCGTTCGCCTCCTGCAAGAGAAGATTGACAGCGCCGCCCTGCACGCCGAGCCAGGGCCATGCATAGCTGCCTCGCTCGATCAACGCCGGCACCACACGCCGTACAACGTTCGACGGAATAGCGAACCCGACGCCGCTGTTGGTCCCAGACTGAGTTGCGATCTGCGCGTTCACGCCCACCACGCGCCCATCGAGCTTCAGCAGGGGTCCGCCGGAGTTCCCCGGATTGATGGCCGCATCCGTCTGAATGGCCTGCGGGATGCTGAAGGGCGTCTCCGCTGTCGGAATCATCCGACCGACAGCGCTAACGATCCCCAGCGTCATACTGCCGCCCAGGCTGAACGGGTTGCCAATGGCGATGACCCGATCGCCCGGGGCCACGGTCTCGATCTCGGCCAGCGACAGCGGTACGACGCCCTCCGGCACCTCATCGACGCTCACCACGGCCAGATCGCTGTCCGCATCCGTTCCGACCACCTCGGCACGGACCTCAAGTCCATTGAAGAAAATCACTGTCACCGCCTGGGCGCCCGCCACGACGTGGTCATTCGTCACAATGTTCCCCTCGTCGTCAATCACGAATCCCGATCCAGCGCCCTGACCGGTCATACCTCCCTGCTGCCGGTAGACGCGGATGTTCACCACGCCCGGGTTGGCCGCCTCATAGAGCGCGGTCAGCATCTCCCCCTCCACCATCTGCGACTCAGTGCTTTCCTCGGAGTTCTCCCCAGCCGTCTCCTCTTCGGCCTGCTCAGGGACTGGCGTCAGTGTGGGAACAGCTTCCTGCACCTCCCGCGTGACCTCGGCGATAGAGATCGTTGCCTCTCCCTCTTGCCTCAACCCACCCACCTGGAAGGGGATCAGCCCAACCAGAAGGGCGACAACGACCACCGCCGCGATCAGGACAACGCCTGCGCAGCCGAGGCCGGCCACTATCGCAAAACGTCGACTATCCATCCGTTATCTCCTTTTCGTATAAGACAGTTTGCCCTATCTCTGTGCCATTCCTACGTAGAGGGACCTCCAACCAACCCACCTGACCGACACGGCCGACGGCCCCACCTATACCAGAAAAGCAACGGCTACCCCTGCGGTCAGCATCATGACCACCGACGGCAGGATCCTCCGGCGAAGGCCAGGCGCCCCCGCGCTAAGCACGATGGCTCCCTTTGCCAACGTGTTCGCCATCGCTCCGAGCACGATTGCACGGGCTCCCACAACTGCGCTCAACCCGCCCTCGGGCCGCGCCAACCGGGCCATCGAAAGCGTGACTGCGTCGACGTCGGGAAGCCCGGCTATGAAACTCGAGAGATACACGCCGAGGTCTCCCGTGTAGATCTGGGCCGCCTTGGCGATCACCAGAACCACTGCGTACAACAGCCCGAATTGGAGCGCGGTGCCCAACTCGAACGGGTTCTTGAAGGGAACCTCTCCTTCTTCCCTCGTGGGCTGGCGGACGTACAGGTACGCGCTGTAGGCCAAGCCCATCGAGGCAGCCGCCACCAGCGGGAGCCATACTCGCGCCAGGAGCGCCGGGTTGAGTGCCGCTACTTCGGCCAATATGCGCACGTAGCTAATCGCCCATGCCACGGTGATAGCCAGCGCGAAGGGGCGTGCGAGATCCTCCTTCTCTCGGCTTCGCTGGGAGAAACTGAGGGTCACCGGGGTGCTCGAGATGATCCCCCCCAGCAGTCCCGTGAGGGTGATCCCGTGTGTCGGGCCGACGAGCTTGATCAAGACGTAGCCCAGAAAGCTGATGCCGGAGATCAAGACCACCATCAGCCAGATTTCGCGGGGGTTGAGGACGTCCAGGGGCGGGGGGCCATATCCGCGGTTGGGCAGGATTGGAAGGACAATGACGGTGATGACGGCAAACTCGAGCGTCGCATACACATCCTCGCGGGTGATGCGATCGGCGAACGCGTGCATCTCGGGCTTCAGCGAGAGCAGTGCCGTGGTCGCCACCCCCACTGCCGCCGCCAGGGGGAGGTGGTTCCAGTAGCAGAAGGCCCCCGCGGCAAACGTCAGCAGCGTGGCGATCTCCGTGGTGAGTCCGACCCCTCCGCGCTTCCACGTGCCAACGAAATAGGCCGCCACGATGAGGCCCCCCATGGGCAAGAGTAGGCCAACGAACCCCAATGGTGTGCCCAGCTCGTCAGCCGTCAGCGCCGCGGAGCTGCCAAGGAGACTGATAAGGGCAAACGTGCGTACCCCGGCAAATAGCTCTTTGTCCGAGCCCCCGTGGGCGTGCTCCCGCTGGAGCCCCACAAGCACCCCGATTGCCAGAGACGCACCGAAGCGATAGAAAAGAGTAGGATCCGTCATCTGCCACTCCCTGGCCTTCCTGCCCCGACAAACCATCCACCCCGTTGGAGCACATCGTCGAGCGGGATCCGCACGCAAAAACCGCGCGTACGCCCTGCATCTACGCGGGCGTACGGCCTATGCCTGCCCCGCCCCCGCGAGGGACGGGGTGACGCAGGGTCTATTTCACCCCTCACTTCCGTCTCTGTGGCTCAACGCTTCCCGCGCCAACTCGCGGATCTGGCCGATCTCCAGCGGCTTCTCGACGCAGCGGTAGACCCCCAGTTCGTCCACGTCAGCGGCGAAACTGTGGCAGCCGTAGGCCGTCATCCATATCACCGTGGGGCTCTTCTCACGCGCTCTGACGCGCCGCGTGAACTCGAGTCCGTCCATATCGGGCATGATCAAGTCCGTGATGACCAGATCGCAGGGCACGTCGTCCAGCTTGCGCAGCGCGTCTTCTGCCGTATGCGCCGTCATCACCTCGAAGCCATCCTCGAGCTTCATCAGGGCATTCTGGAGCACGAATAGGACACGTTCTTCGTCATCAACAATTAGAATCACCTGTTTCTCCACGGACGGGAATCCTCCGGCCTCCTGCGGTAGAATCTGTCTACCGCCTCTGCTGTACCGCCGACGCCCAACGTCACTACGCCCCAAGTATAACACATCAGGAGCCCGCCAACCGACGGTCTCCGTTGGGACTCGCGTTGGGGTAGGTTTGGTAGAGTTGGAGTTTAGTTGGAGAAGCCAACGTAGCGCTGGATGAGCAAGCGTTTCAATGCGGTCTAGTGAGATGGCCAGATCCCGAGTCACCGTGAAATCCATCACCGCCCTGCAGCCTTCGGAGGCCCTCTGCTCCCGCCCCTAACGCGCACATCAACATAGCCATCAAGGGCACCTACAACGCGACAAAGAAAAGAGAGGCTGGGCTCACCCTCGCCACCCTCAAGACGAGAGATGCTCGACTGGTGGGTGCCGACCTTCTCAGCGAGCTCCTGTTGCGTTAGGCCTCGGAGCATCCGAACTCGGGCTACGTGGAAGTCTGGCCCCAGCCGCTCGTCCATGGAGTTTAGGTCCCTCCCACCAATCGTCTCATACGGCTCCTCACCGCCTCTATAGGTCTTGATTTCACCCCAAGGATACGCCCCTCCTTTCGAATCGCCAATCCTCAACTTCTGACAATGCCTCCACCTCCTCCCTCCCTGGCCAGGGTGTGCGCCTGGACTGCGGGACTGACTTCCTTGCCATCATAGCACCGGAAATGGCCCTATTGCCCCAGTCCGCGGCGCGGGCCGATCTTGCCTTCTGACCTCAGTCTGCTATACTGCCTCGTGGATCGTTACGGTGTTCACGGAGGCAGTACGGTGTCATAGGGAGGAACTCGTGGGTGACGTTATGGAGCGATGTGATCTGCAAGATGACTTGAGCATCTCTCGCGTTCTTACAGGTCTGTGGCAGATTGCAGACATGGAGCGGGATGGACGCTCAGTCGAGTCGGAAGCCGCGGCGGCCGCGATGGGTGCCTACGTGGAAGCCGGGTTGACCACCTTCGACATGGCCGATCACTATGGATCTGCAGAGGTGATCGCCGGCCGGCTTCTCCAGGACACTGACGCAGCGGGCCAAGTGCAGGTTCTCACCAAGTGGGTCCCGGAGCCAGGCCCAGTCTCTCGGGACGATGTCCGCGAGGCCGTACAGCGCTCTCTCGATCGCCTGCAGACTGACCACATTGACCTCCTTCAGTTCCACACCTGGAACTACGCCGATCCTGCATGGCTGGATGCCCTGTTCTATCTCCAGGAGTTGAAGCAAGAAGGTCTCATACGCCACCTGGGCTTGACCAACTTCGACACCGCACATCTACGGATTATCCTCCACAGTGGGATCGATGTCGTCTCAAATCAGGTCTGCTTCTCCTTGCTCGACCAGCGGCCGACGAATAGGATGACGGACCTCTGTCTCGAGCACGATGTCAAACTTCTGGCGTACGGCACACTAGCTGGTGGCTTTCTGACCGAGCGATGGCTTGGTCGACCTGAACCGGATCCCGCAGACCCGCTGACGTATTCACAGATGAAATATCGCAGGTTCATCGAGGCTGCCGGTGGTTGGGATGTCTTTCAGCAGCTTCTACGAGTGCTCAAAGATGTCGCGCAAAGGACGGGAGCGTCCATGGCGAATGTTGCGTCTCGCTTCATCCTCGATCAGCCCGCCGTGGGCGGTGTCATCATCGGGGCTCGTCTCGGGGAGAGTGAGCATATCCAGGACAATCTGAGGCTCTTCCAGTTTGAGATTGATGAGAAGAGCCGAGAGATGCTCGAGAATGCTATGTCGCACCTGCATGCCATCCCCGGGGATTGTGGCGATGAGTACCGGAACCCTCCCTATCTGACGGCATCTGGGGATCTGAGCGATCACCTTGCATCGCTTCCAAAACCGTGGGTGCCGAAGCGAGGCGAGGATGGTCGAACCCGACTTACTACTGGTACTCCGTGGGAGTCTATGGCCGGTTACTCTCGAGCTGTACGTGTGGGCAACCGAATCTTTGTCTCAGGCACTACCTCTACGCATGGAGATCGAGTCATCGGGGGTGCCGACGCAGCTGCTCAATTGCACTTCGTGATAGACAAGATCGACGGGACCCTTCAGTCGCTGGACAGCAGCCTTGACGATGTGGTTCGCACCCGGATCTACGTTCGCAACCTGTCTGACTGGGAACCGGCCGCCCGCGTTCATGGCACGCGCTTTGGTGAGACACGACCTTCCAACACACTGATCAGGGCAGACCTTGTGGGGGATAGCTACCTCGTCGAGATGGAGGCAGAAGCCATAGTCCCCTCTTCAGATCCTTGAAGACTCGACGTACTCTCGTTGAAGGGATACGCTCCACACGTTGGGACCTGGCCTCGGCCTCCGTTCCGCATAGGGCTCTCCTCGACGAACGGGTCGCTCTCCTCCTCCGATAGGTCCTGCACGGCGATGCAGGCCATCTCCTCCGCATACCCAGCCCCCGGAGCGTGATCTGGATTCCGCCGCAGGTGTAGGCGCCATCTATCGGTTCCGACTCAGTCTTGTCTCCTAGAGTCGGGCACCCGGTCGAGATGCTAGGGCGGCGGGGGCTCCGGCATCTCGGCCAGCGGATTGAGGTCCATCAGGCCACCACGGAGCGAATCGAACAGCTAGTCCCCCGCGCGGTGGGCGAAGGACGTCATCCCCTCGCGGTGCGCCGAGCGGTCGGGCTGTTGCCCCGGTAACCTCTCTATGATGGCGTTGATGCCCCCCCACGGAGGAGGTACAGGTAGACAACCAGCTGCATTCGCGCGACTACGTAGCGCCGATACGGGCTGACGCGTCAGCCACGCAGGACGTCCAGGAGGAGACTGTGGGTGCGCTTACACGCCTTGCGGCGCACTCGCTGCACCTCCTCCAGACTCGTGCGGCCTGTCGCGTGTAGGTGCCCCAACGAATCAGCACTGCGATCGCACCACAATCAGGAGAGATCCGGGGGATGAGGAACAATACGCCAGAGAACGGGATGACCGCGGCGTAGTGCTTGGCAGAATGGGCACAGTGTTATCCAAGGACCACGTTGGGGCGCCTCCCTTCGTGGTCCTCTCGACCAAGATGCGGTCACATCGGGAGCCGTTCTCCTTTCTGGTCTGTCTATCCCCTACCATCATTGTCCTCCCCTTCGCCGTTCTAGTCAACCTTCGAAGCGAAGCGGCTCGATCGACGCCACGCGCTGGTCCTTCGCTGCTTCGTGGCTCTTCAAGTACTGCGACCGCGCTTCGCCCTGTCCCACAGTCCTTCCGTCCAGTCTGTCCGACATCGGCCCCTATCTCACCAAAGAGAGTGGCCTATGAGAGTTACCGTTGTAGCGAAGCCACAAGCTACCTGCCGAACGCTGACCTGGAGGAAGAGTATCGTGAGCGCCAAGAGGATCTCAGGGAAGGGATCCAGGGTCGGGGGGAGAAGCGTTGATTGCAGCTCTGTTCGTCGCAGCGAGCTCGTGCGGGTTGCACGTGAATACGACCCCGAGGATATCTAGTAAGCGCGGGCCGTCATCAAGTGGTACATCCATCGTTTGCGGCAGAAGGAGCAGGCCGATTCCGTTTTCTCTAGCTTTCCGTGGTGTACGAACCAAGACATACTATGGGCGGTTATGTGGGGTGCCCCAAATACCCGGGACATCGGGTTTTCTAACACTGAGAAGCTGGGGGTACTTGAGACCCGTACATAGAGTCCTTCACGGTGATGTACCACCGGCATCGGCCTCGCCGCTGTTCACGAACCGGTACCCGACGCCGCGGACGTTCACAATGAACTTAGGATTCGAGGGATCCGGCTCCACCTTGTGTCGCAGCCGGTGGATGTACCACTTGATGATATCCCGCGCCTCCTGAATGTCGTCGGGATCATAGTCGCGGGCCACGCGCACCAGCTCTGGAGGGCCCACCACGCGCTCGTTGTTCTCGATGAGATGCACCAGAAGCTTGAACTCCCGGCGCGTCAGACCGAGGGACTCTCCCTCATACGTAGCGAGGTACTTCTCACGATCGATGAAAAATGGGCCAACCTGGACGTGCTTCTCACGCGCTCGGGTGTCCACGTGGGACTCCACCACCCTCTCCCGGCGTTCCAGCGCCTCCGCGATCGTCTCCCGCACCTCCGAAGGATCCACTGGCTTGAGCAAGTACCCGTCAACGCCCTCCTCAATGGCCGCCTGGGCCGACGCCAGCGAGCCGTGGGCAGTGAGCATGATGACGATTGTCGAGGGCCACCTCCAACGCACCGCCTCCAGCACCCGCAGCCCGTCCACCCTCCCCCCCAGCTTCAGGTCTAGCATCATCAGGTCGAACCGCCTCTCGCGCAGCGCCTCCAGGGCCTCCTCGCCGCTGGCCGCCGTGCTCACTGAATGGCCGACCTTGGTCAGTGTCTTCTCCAGGAAGAATCGAATACCTTGCTCGTCGTCGACCACCAGGGTCTCCAGTGTTTCCTCAACCACGTACGCTCGCTCCTCTCAGTCACTTACCCGACGTCCGGTCGTGGAAAGCAGCGGGCAAAGAGCAAGACCGTCGCACCCTGCACTCTCTCCCCAGGGGATACCCGACTGTTCCACACTTGTTCGGTCATTGTACAATAAGCCAGAGCTTCTGCCAAGCACATCGATCCGCGCCTCGGCACATGGCTACCCGGACCACCTCCGGAACCAAGCTCCCTTTGAACCCACCTCAGACAAGCGCAGACCCACCCCGCCCAGTCCCCACTCAGTGCGACACCGACGCCGGACCTGGTCGCTTTGTTCATCCATCCTGATTATGCTATACTCCGTGGAATTCGCCCTGTCGGCAAGCTAATCAAATCGGGGAGGGCTCGTGCAGCGCAGCCGTTATCCAAGTGCTCAGTCCTTGTGGGTAGAGCCCGCGTTGGATAGTCTTGAGGCGTCCGTTCTCTGCACCGTCGCGTACGCGGACGTCTTCGACTACGCGCTGACTGCCTCCCAGATCCACCGGTATCTGGTGGCCTTCGAGAGCACTTATCAAGCCGTCGTGTCTGCCCTGGACGAAGGAACCTGGGCCACGACCAGGCTCGAGCAGCAGGATGGGCTATTCGCCCTCCGCGGGCGAGGCGATCTCTTCCAGCTCCGCACCCATCGCGCCGCCGTCGCCGCCAAACGATGGCCCCTGGCACAGCGCTTCGGGAACGCCATCGCCGCTCTCCCGTTCGTCCGGGGCATCGCCCTTACCGGCGCTCTCGCCGTCGGCAACAGCGACGCGGACGACGATTTCGACTACCTGGTCATCACGGCCACCGGACGTCTCTGGCTCACCAGAGCGATAATCATCGGCCTGGTCGTCAAGCCGGCTGCGCGGCGCGGCTACGAGGTCTGTCCCAACTACCTCCTTTCGGAGCGCCGTCTCAAGTTCAGGGAACGGAATCTGTACGTCGCCCACGAGCTGGCGCAAATGGTCCCTCTTTCCGGCATGGGCGTCTACTGGCGTCTGCGGACGAGCAACGCGTGGACATCGCGCTTCCTTCCAAACACCTCCGGCCTTCCCCGACGCACCGCACGTTCCGTGACCGCCGGTTCGTCCCTGGGCTCCCTGGGCGAACTGCTGCTTGGGACGTTCGTCGGCGGGCAGCTGGAGCGCTTCGAGCGCCGTCGCAAGGTACGCCGCTTTGCCGCTCACGAGTGGGCGGATACCACGACCTGTTTCGACGCCGACCACTGCAAGGGCCATTTTGAGAGCAATGAGCACCTCATCCTTCAGGCATACGCCCAGCGCCTCGAGGCCCTGGCTGAAACATAACGACCATCCCCACCGATCCGGCAAGGAGCGTGCACCGTGACTGACCTCATGCTGGTCAACCCCCTTATCTTGAAGGACGACCCGGTGGAATCGCGCCTGATGACGCCCTACTTCCCCCTGGGACTGCTCTACCTGGCAGCCGTCGTCCGCGAAGCCGGCTACACGGTCTCCATCTTCGACGCGATGTTCGCCGACTCGGACGACGCGTTCGTGCGCGCCCTGGAAAGGGAGGACCAGCGGGTCGTCGGCTTCGGCGTCCTCGCCACCGTCCGCCAGGCTGCCTTCCGCCTGGCGGGCCTCGCCAAGGCCAACGGCGCGACAGTCATCGCCGGCGGCGCCGACCCTACTGCGCGACCCGCCCTCTATCTCCAACGCCGAGCTGATGGTCGGCACGTCATTGACATCGCCGTGATCGGTGAGGCGGAGGACACCATCCTGGAGCTCCTCCCGCTGCTCCTGCGCCGCGGCACACCAGATGGAGCGCTGGAGGACGTGCAGGGCATCGCCTACCGGGTTGAGCAAGGCGACGTCATCCAGACGGGACGCCGTCCGCTCCTCGACGACGTCGACGCCCTGCCCTTCCCTGCTCGGGACCTCCTGAACCTCGACGAGTACCGTCGGACCTGGCGCGACCACCACGACCGGTTCTCCCTCTCCATCATCGCCAGCCGCGGTTGCCCGTACGGCTGCACCTGGTGCCAGAAGAGCGTCTTCGGCCGCAGCTTCCGCCCGCGCGCCGCCGACGCCGTCGCCGAGGAGATGGCCCTCGTGAAGCGCCTCCACGCCCCCGACCACGTGCGCATCGTCGACGACGTCATGGGCATCGACCGCGGCTGGGTCCGTTCGTTCCACGACGCGATCATACGGCGGGACGCCGTAATCCCGTTTGAATGCCTGAGCCGCGTTGATCTCATGGACGAGGAGGTCGCGGGCCTGCTCAAGGAGATCGGCTGCCGCCGCATCCACTTCGGAGCCGAGTCTGGCTCTCAACACGTGCTCAACAACATGAACAAAGGAATCACCGTCGAGCAGATCAGGGAGGCGGCCGACCTCTGCCGCCGCGTGGGCATCGAGACCTACTTCTACATGATGGTCGGCTATCCGGGAGAGACGTGGTCGGACTTGCAGCGCTCTGTCCGTCTCCTCCGGGAGACAATACCGGACGAGTTCAGCACCACCATCGCGTATCCGCTCCCCGGGACCCCTTTCCACGACGAGGTGCGGGATCGCCTCAAGGTCGATGACTCTGCGGCCCCGGACTGGCGTCACACGGCAGAGAACCGCGTCCTCTTTGAGCGCGGCCCCTTGAGCACCGCCTTCTACCGCCGCGTCATCCGCTGGTACCACAGCGAGTGGCGGGACGCACGAATACAGGCTGGAGGCCCCGCGTCCTCCCCGGAACGGGTCAGGGCAAAGCTCGGTCTGTGGCGGGACCGGGCCCTGGTACGCCTCCTCTCCCGCGTTCCGGGCACGCTCCACGCGACGTTGCGACCAACGCTGGAGCATTGACGTGAGCGAGGTTATCGTGTCGCCCGACTGCTCATCCCGCCCCTC
>CAZIWL010000052.1:21222-27327 GCA_964542755.1 uncultured Anaerolineales bacterium | reverse complement strand
CCAGGCGCCTTGCTTGGCCATCGCATCCGGATTCCGTGTTCACTTAGTAAGTCAAGCCCACAGCACCAAGGAAAACGCGGCACGCCCGACCAGATCCACCGCGTTCGACCCCTGGGCGATTAGGCCCCGATCAAGTCGCGCCACCACTCGAATCCCTCTCGGGCTGTCGAAAAGACCTTCCGATGGTCCCCTACGGCTACGCACCAAGCCGAGCCCTCGCGTCCGATCCTGGGCGATAGCCCCGCCTCGTCGAAACCCTCTTGCCCGATCAGGAGCATCGAGACCGTTTCTCCCTCACCCACTGCCTCAAGCAGCGCGTGTTCTACGTCCGACTCCGGCGCCACTTCTCCATCCAACAATCCGATCAGCCTCCTGCGACTCTCCAAAGCCACTGCCAGTGAGCGAGCAGCGTCGTACCCAAAGGCAGAGACCAGCGCGTCACAGTCTGCCCCCAATGCGTCGAGAGCGCCGTCGGGACGCATCCCCTCGATCAGCGGATGTGCGAAAATCTGTTCCTCTTGTCCTCTTGCGAACTCCATCCCTACTCCCATACGTTCCCCTTCTCGTGCTTCCCACGACTACTCCAGATGCTGGAAATAGTCGTTGTATCGAGCCAGCCGCCTATTCTCGGCGCCGATAATGGGCGTTCCGAAAGTTGCGTTTCCTCCCTAGACAACACGGGGAAACGCAAGTCCTTCCGGACGAAGTTGCGTTTCCCCTACGCCGAGTCATCGCCCACCACATCGAAAACCGCCGTGACCCACAGCATTCCCTCCGGACACGGGCGCCGCTCCACGTTGAGGCTCACCGGTTGGACCTCGCCCCAGCTCACTGCTTCTTCCGTCGCCTCGCGCAGCATATCCTCTGCTTGCTTGGTCAACCGGTCGTACGTCACGCCCGTCGAATCCATGGGGGAGATCTTCCTCTGCACCCTGTACGTGTGTGTCTGACGCGACTGTGCCGAAGCCTGCAAGCTGTCTTCGCGCACATCCATCAACGTGACGCCTGGGTCAAAGGGTCCTGCAGGTTCTGCGGGGCCAACAGACACACGCCCATCGCACCACTGCTCGCGCCATTCCTCCCACTCTCTGTTCGTGAAGGAGACGTTGACACTTGGACTGCTCATGACGCGCACTAACTGGTCTAGCCCGACAGACTGGACCGACCAGGACTTGCGCGTATGAGGAGGGCGCTTTAGTACCACCTCTTCCATCTGCCAGGCAAGATTGCCATGCGGTTGCGGGTTTAGATCCACAACGGTCAGTAGCTCGTCACCGACGGTGCCAAAAGCACGTTCAGGGAGTTCAGCCCCTATCAGTTGATCCTTCACCGAGTCCCAACGCCCCTCTTGCACTTGTGCGACCGCTACTTGCAGCCGCGCTTGGAGGCTCCGGGCGTTGCGTACCGTCGTCTCGTTGATTGCATCCACGTCCTCGATAATTCCCAGATCCCTGGCTTCAGGCGGGACTGGAACAACACAACTGTCCGTGGGATTCTCCAGGTCATCCGGCGAGGCTGCCTCTATTTCCTCCACCCGTTCGCTGAGCTTCTTCACCGCGTCGATTTGGTGAGGCACTTCGTCGATTGCCCGGTCTTGAAAAACTGCTTCCCATACATCTTCCGGCGTGTCGTAGGCCCAGACCTCCACATCCGGCACCATCTCGAAGTGCAGCCAGCGGTCAGGGCGATTGTCTCCTTGCCGCCGCAGGGCCTCTCTCGGCGCCTCTGAGCTCTGCCCCTCGCTACCCGCCGCCCTGAGCCTCTCCTGGGCCGTCTCCGTGGCTTTGGCGAACTGCTCCGGTGTTACCCTAGCCGTTGTGCCGTGTGTTGCCTCTAGGGCCTCTAGCGTGGCCGTCAAATGCGCCCTCTCTTGTTCCACGTCCTCGCTTGCCCCAGAGGGCCCCGGGCACTTCGGATTCTTGCACTGACCACCCTGCGAGAGCCACGCACCACAGTGTGAGCACCGAGTTTGCCCTTCTGAGATCGTTGCTTGTCGCAGCCCAGATACCGCGTTGCCGGACGCCGCGCTCGGCACGCCGCCGGCCTCCATCGCCTCTTCGGTGTGTTTCAGACAGCGATCACAGGCCATTTGGTCACCACACTGGCTTAGTACGCACCACGTCGAACCGCGCTGTCACCCAGGCGGTTCCGTCCGGCCTCCGCTCTACCTCCAGGATCACCGGCTCCACATCGCCCTTGCTGACGACCTGTGCTTCAGCCTCCTTCAGCCGGTCCTCTGCCTTCCGCGTCAGCACGTCGAACGTCAAAGACTCCCCGGGCGGCATGGCCAACTGCACCTTGTACGTGCGGGCTGGATAGTGCTGGGGGCCGTTGTTGAACCCCAACCGTTCATACTGGTCGATCAGCTCGATGTTCTCTTCAAAGGGCTCTGCGGGCTCAGCCGGACCGAGAGAGACAGCAGGCCGGACCCACTGCTCGCGCCACTCCTCGGGCTCTCTTTCCTCGAACAAAATGCGGACACTCGGCTTGCTCATCTTCTTCACGACGATACTTGCATGCCGCCTCCATGACCGAACAGCAGCGGCAGGAAGGGCAGCCCAGCGCAGGTCCACCCCAGGAGGCCATGGTGACACGTTGACGATCTTGACGCGCCCCCCTCCCCCATTGTCGAACTGAGCTCCAACCAGGTCCAACACCGAGTCCCAGCGCCCTTCCCGGGCCTGAGCAATCGCCACCTGCAACTCTGCCTGGATTTTGCGAGCCCCTTCAACGTCTGAAGCCGGTCCGATCTGGTCCAGGTGCTGGCCGACGATCCCCAACGCCCTGGCCTCATCCGGAACGGGGGCGTAGAGGGTATCCGTTGGATTCTCCACGTCCTCGGGTGACGCTGCCTCTATCTCTTCCGCCAACTCGCTGAACTTCCTCACCGGCGTCGCCATGATGGCCACGTCGTCTGCGGGGTGCGACTCAAAGACCATGTCCCAAACGTCGTCCGGCGTGTCGTAGGCCCAGGTATCTATGCCCTCCACCCACTCGAAATCACGTCGTCGATTGGGGGATCTATTTACCGCATACTGGTTCAGCAGCTCATCCACCTTTTTCGCGCTCATCCGCTCGCTCTCGACCATTCCCCCGTCAGCCTCCAGATCCTGCGTGCCCTTCAGCCCACCTTGATTGAACGCCACGTATCGGTCATCGTCCTCGGGATAGGGATTCTGATCGGGGCCCATCAGAAAACCCTCGTAGGCCATCTGGTAGCTTGCATCCTCAACGTCTCCAACCGTGGCTTCGTCGAGTGTGCCAGCAGAGCAGCGCATCAAAAGATTGTACTCGGTCCTGTTGACCACTGACTGCCCGTCCCTGGGGCACTTGGGATTGTTGCACCGTCCGTCCGTCGTGACCCACGCCTGACAGCGAGGGCAGCGCGGACGCCCTGTGAGCCCCGCTGCCGTCCGTTGGCGCAGACCCGATGCCGCATTGCGCACCACGGCGTCCGGAATGCCATCCGCTCCCCCGAGGCACTCGGCGCTCCTGTGTAGCCCGCTGTCGCATACCATTGCCGTTATCAGCCCCTCTCCCTAGTCCTGATTGACACGGACCTTGGTCTTGCCGTCCCGCGAGATGTAGTGGCGCTCGCCCCCGGCATCGTGATGCGGCAAGCCAAGCTCCACGTAGTCGCCGCGCTTGTAGACCTCCCAGGAGTTAGAGGCATTCACCACGATCAACATGCGGTCGGGGTGCTTCCGGGCCCACTCGTAGGCCACCTGCTGCCATCGCCGCATCGGAGAGCGATAACGCTTCACGTATTCCTCCAGGGGCACGTCCGAGCCGACCATGTAGTCACGTCCGGCTCTCAGGGCTTCGTCCCATTCCGCGTGGGGATCGTTCTCCGGCGGCTCCCAGTTGTCGTACGTCGAGACTCGCCACCCCCGACCAACCGCGGACCGCACATCAGCAAGGGTGACCGTGGGGCCCTCGTCGCCCTCTTCTGATCCCTCTTGCTCTGAAGGTGTAGCACTTCCATCCGGTCCCTCCATGATCACTCGCACGACCTCAGCGTCCGCCTCCAAATCTTCTTTTCCTTTCAAGACTGCCTCGTTGAACACGGTGTATCGTCCGTCTCCTTCCTCAAAGGGGTTGTGCTCGCGGTCCGCTACGGGAAGGCCCTCGTAGCTCATCTGGTACGCCGCGTGCTCGACGTGAGCGGCCGTTGCATCCCCCAGGTTATCGGTCTGACAACGCGCCAGGATGTGCCGCTTTGCCATGTCGACGACCTCTTCGCCCTGCTTGGGACACTCGGGGTTTTTGCACCGCCCCCCCGCCGAGACCCACGCCCCGCATCGCGGGCAGCGGGGGCGTGGTTGAAGGCGCTGCGGCCATACCGAGTCAGCCGCAGCCCCCGACACGCCATCAGCGGTCTCCATGCAGTGACCGCTCTGTCTCAGTCCGCTATCGCAAACCATAGGTAATCTGTGTTCGCTTAGTAACTCAAGTCCACAGGGTAGACATCAGCGCCTGCCCAGTACATACGTCCACCACGGGACACAATGTCCCCCTCGCAGTGGTACGTCCTCGTCGACGTCGCAGACTGTCAGCGGAGGACAGCGAGTCTCATAGGACCAGTCCCCACCGCACTCCCTCTGCGCCGCACGGTTGAAGTAGATTGCACAGCCACCCAGCGTGAGGGCCACCACGACTACCAAGACCAGATACCGTCGGTATCGGGGCTCCCGCCAAGCGCCAAACCAATTCACCCAAACCATCCTACTGTCACCCCCGGCTTCGTTCGGCATTGCGGTAGATGTCCCTGATCCGGTCGCTCACGATCCTGTGTAGGGAGGCAGGCGATCTCACATGCACCCATCGCCCACGACCAGCGAGCTTGTCCAGCGATTCCCTTGCATAGGAGTCTATCTCATCCGAGGCAGTGAAGACCAGAACGGGCGTGATCCCCTTCTCCTCCATCGCATCGAACGTCTTTCGGACTGGTGTGATGTACCCGAAGCCGTCCCCCTCCGAATCGTTGTAGTATCCGTTAGGGGCTCCGTCAGCCAGAATGAAGGCCAGCTTGATCCCCTCTTCCCGGACGGACAGTGATGCCCGCGTGACCTCGACCGCCCGCTTCATAGGCGTCGACCCATTCACGGACAGCATCTCCGCCAGATCCTCGTCCTTTGCCTTCGGACTGGCAAAATCCTTGTGAAGGACGTGTTCTCCGCTATTGTGACCACGGAACGAACGGATCTCGTAGGGGATGTCGGATTGCTCCAAGGCCATCGACGTGATCGTCGCTGCCTTGACAGCCTCCGCGATCCGTGCCCCCATCATCGAGCCGCTGCGATCTACCTGGATAGCCACGGCGATGTCTTGATCGAGGTCCGTCCCGCGCTTGTAGTACACACGGTCATCACCTTTAACAGCCGCCTTCATCCTCCTGCGGTCGAAGCGTCCTCGTCGCTGGAAAGGCTTGTCGGCCCGGACATCCGACTTGATCGTCTGCAGCTCCCGCGAGAAGCGCCGGGCTGCACCCGCGTAGGTCTGTCGAAAGTCCTGTACCGCCTGCAGTCTGCCTTCTCCGGGATCGTATCTCTCCCCGTTCCTGATGCTCAACTGGGTTTGCTCTCCCTCTGCGAACTGCACATCGACCGTCGAGGCACTGCCGTCGTGGATCTTCTGTGCATCTCGGCGGGACGTCTCCTCTGCGTAGTCACGCACGGCATTTGCATACGTCCGCGCCGCCTCATCACGGAGGGCATCCAGGACGTCCTCGACCTCGCTTTGGACATCCTCCAGATCATCGTCACTGTACTCGGGGAAGTCCTCCAGATTGTCTAGGTTCTCGTCTCCACCAGTGTCGTCGAGGGAGTCTCCGGACTCCTCGCCCTGCTGCCCTGCCTCGCCGGGGGCAGGCGATTCCCCACCGGAACTATGACTGCTGTCCCCACCTCCCTGAGTGCTGTTCCCGCCCGCGTGGTCACTCCCCCCAGAGGCATCTTCATCGGTGCCATCGGCACCCTCAGCGCCACTCTCTTCTCCGGATCCTGCGCCGGCGCTGCCTTCACCCGCGTTGCCTTCACCGGTGCCTGCGTCGCTGGACTCTCCACCTGCATCATCACCGGCGTCAGCGTCGCTGGACTCCGTGCC
>CAZIWL010000052.1:12677-21122 GCA_964542755.1 uncultured Anaerolineales bacterium | reverse complement strand
GGCGTCAGCGTCGCTGGACTCCGTGCCTTCGTCATCTCCGGCCCCGCCGCTCGACCCTGCATCGGTCCCGGTATCCGATTCGTCATCACCGGACCCGGTGCCGAGCCCGCCAGACGGATCACTGTCCCCCTCATCGCCTGCCGCGTCTCCGCCCCCCTGCCCTTCGCCTTCCTCACTGCCATCATCCTGGCTCTCGCCACCGCCGCCCTTACCTGGTGACCCCTCGCTGTCGTCATCACCATCAGCCTCGCCCCCACCCTCTCCACCCTGGCTGTCTTGCCCCTGTGGAGCCTTCCAGTCACAGTTGGTGCAGTTCCCATGCTTGTCGACGAAGGCGCCGCACCTCGGGCAGTGCTGCGGCTTGCCCTGCGCGCCTTGCCCACCTTCCTCACCCTGCTGATCGCCTTCTTCATCAGAGGATTTCGAGGGTTTGGCGTTGACCGGCACCGGCATGGACGCACTCTCCGAGGGCGCACTCTTGCCGTCGGCATCATCTGAGCCTGTGTAGTCATGGACCTGGACGTTGGACGGCACCTGCTGTCGCTGTTTGAAGATGCCCTCCTCATCCAGCACCTTCAGGATCTTCCCCGCGGCCTTCAATGCCCCCGCGGCGTCACTGGTGACGCCCTCCTGGATGGTGGGACGGATGCGGTCGAATATCCTGCGAGCATCCGGGCTCATCGCCTTGTACGTCTCCCGCTGCACGGCGAAGTTGGGCAGTGCGTCGTAAAGCGACGCCCCGACGACCTCGTAGTAGACCGGCACACCCTTGCCCACACGCTCGTCCCAGCGGGAAGAGAGGATGTCCTGGGCCCGTACGCGCTTGAATGCACCTGGCACGTTCTCCTGCAGGAGACGCTCGACGCGCCCGTCCTCGATGATGTTGAGCCACGACTTGATCTGTCGACGGGCGCCCTCGGATAGATCCTCACCCGAGAACCCTGAATACTTGTGGTCTGTTTGCCCGCGGGCGATCCTCCCAGCAGCGTGGAGGATGCCCCGAGGGGACCACGCCTCATGGGCCAGCTCGTGCTCGATGCCTCCCCACGTGGCGATGATCTGGTCCTCGAGGGCTCCATCCGGGCCCAGAGGGTGAGGATCGACGTTGATCTGCCCCTGGAGGTCGGTCGAGAATCCGCCCCCTGACCGCAGGCTCACCCGCCGGTCTTGCCGTGTCACCACCGAGGCGTAGCGGCTGTAGATCCGCTCGGCTACTGGGTTGTTCAACGGATCGTCAAATCCCATCTGGGCACCCGCCTGCACCGCCTCCCTGGTGTCCGTGCGCCTGGTACGATTGAGGTGCATGCACCGCTTGCAGGGTTCACCGGGGCTGACGAAGGCTTTGCAGATCGGGCAGTGCGCAGGCCCTTCCCCGTTGAGGGACAGCGTGCCTTCTACAGCCGCGCTTGGCACGCCGTCGGCCGCTTCCATACAATGCCCGCTCTGCCTCACTCCGTTGTCACAGACCATAGCCTCTCCTTGCTTCGCCTACGCCACCAGGTCGCCGAAGCTGCGCTCGAACAAGTTGGTCACCTCGCCCCACTGCAAGTCATGATCGTCCAACTGGGATGCCAGGCCCCGCATCTGCTCAAGCCCCTGGTCGATGTTCCCCGTCAGCTTCCACTGCGTCACGAACCGCTGCGCGTCCCGGAACGTGGGGGGCACGTCCAGCCCACCCCGCACGGACAGCTCGCGGAGATCGTTCACGAACGTGATCGTCCTCTCGACACTCCTCTCATCCACGTTCGGCAGTCCCATACCCTCCGCCCAGCCTGCCAGCCGCCGCTGCTCCTCTTTCGCCTCCGGATAGCCCACACGCCGACTCTGCAGGCGGGAGTACAGCGCCTCGCTCGGCCGGTCCTGCATGCCGCCCTTCGGATTCCAGGTCACGCCCAGGATCGACGCAGGATGCACGTCGTACACCTGATCGGCACCCTCTGGATTGTGCAGCTGGATCTTGCCTTCCTGTGTGATCTGGTGCAGCAGTGTCTGGGAGTCGGGGTCGGTGTGGATGATCTCATTCAAGGCCACCACCTCACCCTGTGTCAATGCCTTCCCGAGAGGGCCCAGCTTGGCCACTGACCGCGTGCCGCCCCTCCCATCCGGCTCTAGCACGACCTCGCCGATGAGGGCTTGCAGGTCGGATCCACGGCCCAGGTCGATCTCACGGTAGGGCAATTCCATAGTCGCCGCCGCCTCCCTGAGCATCTCGTTCTTGCCCGTTCCAGGAGGGCCGTAGAAGCCGAGCGACCGTCCCTCCATACCCCGTACGTTGGGGCTGTAGCCAAAGCGGAGCGCGCCTCCTATCATCTGCATCGTATCTCGGACCTGGTCCGTCATCACGAAGTATGAGCTGTGCTTCGCTGGCTCTTTCTTGCTGTACGACGGCACAGGGGGCTTTGGATCTCCCAATGCCTCCCTGATGCGCTCCGTGACGCTCTTCTCCTCTTCCTCGCTCCCGACCGACTTCGTCAGAGGGCCAAACACCTGACCGGCCCTCTCAGCAGCACCCTTGGCGCCAAACGTCATCGGCTCATCAGCCCAAACTTCCTTCATCAGCACGTAGGCAGCGTCAGCGGCGTGGACAGCGGACATTTCCCTGGCGGTACCTTTGGATTGTTCGAGCTTGTAAAGGGCTGATGAAAACTGACTCCGATACTCCCCACTCTCACCGTCCAACAGGGAAGCGGCCAACCGTACGCCCATCTGGTGAGGGCAAGGCTCGCCGTTGACGACCCCGGGGCACCCTTGCACGAAACACGCCGATTCGTTCGTCTCCCTGTCGTACACGGCGGCGAAACCCCCACTGTTACCACAATGCTTACAGGGCTTGCCGGGGCTCACGAACTTGCCACAGTTAGGGCACTTGGCTGGGCTGTGCGGCCCATTGAACGTGTCGCCGTGCCAGAGCACGAGACCATCCTGCTCCACAACGGTCTCCTCGGAGAGGTTGTGGGCCAGCATATCCACCGCTATGGGCGCAATAGATCCCGCCGTAGTCGCGGCGTTCGACTTCCGCCCTCTCTTCGCGGCCACACCGCTCCCGGCCCCCCATCGGCGCCCCACATCGTAGTATAGGCGCGAGCATGGAAGCATCTGCTGTGTGCCGTTCTTCGTCCCATCTCCGTACTCGTAGACGCCCCAGTAGTCCTTCTTGGTCAGGTCAACGCCGTCTTCGGGCTGGTCGATGTCCAAATCAATCCCGCCCAGGTCGATGAACTGGTCCTCACTGCCCGCCGCTTCGAGCTCATCGAGCTCGTTCTTGGCATCCTGGTACTCCTGCACCAGGCCGTAGCGGGTCAAATACCTGCCCTTCGCATTGCCGTCTTCGTCGAGCGCCTGGGCACCAAAGTTGTCGATGACCTCCTGCAGTCTGCTCTCCACCTCCTGCCGCTTCTCGTCGAGTGTCGATCCCCCGTTCAGCGGCTCGAGCTGGACCGGATTCCCGCTCTGCGCCTTCTGCTGCATCTGAGCGAAAGCCTGCATCTGCGGGCTGACGGGAGGCTGCGCTGCCTGCATCGCCGCAGCGGACACATCGGGTACCGCTCCCCCCTGCGGTTGCACCGGCTGAGGCCCCGTCGACTGCACGGGCGCCTGCGGTTGCACCGGCTGCGCCCCCGCTTGCTGCGCCTGCTGAGCCTGCACCTGTGGCTGCGCCCCCGCTGACTGAGTTTGCTGCGCCGGGCCCTGTATCGTCACAGGCTGGCCCCACTTCTCCTTGTCCATCGTGAAGCGCACGTTCTCAGGCGGCCACCCCATCGGCTCCCTGACCCGGTTGCCATACTGCCCGCACCGTGCCCGGTTGTTACATACGCCGGTAGATGGCGACACGAAGGCCCCGCAGAAAGGACAATGCGGCAGCTCAGCGCCTACCGACGACCACGTACCCTGGCTGGCTGCGGTCGGGACACCGCTCTTCTGGGCCAGGCATTCTCCAGTTGCGTGAACTCCAGTGTCGCAAACCATATCTTAGCCCTCCTCTTGGACTCTCCCGCCCAGCTTTGCTTCGTAAACGAACCACATGGGGATCGTTGTCCGCCCCACATCCGACAGCCACTGCTTGAAGGGTGCCTCAATGGCCGTGTGTGCCAGCACCCGTGAGTCGTCGGGCTTCCCATCCTTGACCTGGCGCATCACGAACTCGGGGCGCTTCTTACCCTCTATGCGGATCACGTAGTGATTGCCCTCCGCGTCCTCAAGAACGAACTGCTGCTTCTCGGGAAGCATCTTGACCTTGACATCTCCGATGTCCCATCGGGTCAGCGGTTCCGTGAAGGGGCTCTTGTGCTCCGGGACCGCGATTCCCTCCTCCTCCCGCAACCACACCTTCACCATTGGCGAATAGGGGAAGCGCGGCTCAACACCGGCCCTCCGCGCTACCGCATCGGTGATGTGTACGCCGCGAGTACCCGTCGTCTTGAACAGCCGAACACCACCATCGGGCAACTCCAGGCGGAACCGATAGTGGTTGTCCTGCAGGTGTAGAACGAACCCTCCACCTCGATCCCATACCCGGTTCTTGCGGATCTGACGGGCCCAGTAGCTGTGGAAGAGCGAGCGTGGATACTCCTCCATCGCCTTCTCGGCCATGTCCATCCAACCATCGTCATCCTCGTCCGCCCACGTCTTGAAGACGCGCTGGGCGGCCTTGACCGCCTTGGCGGGATCGTCCGTCTCAAACGTCTTCACACGCCCATGCTCCTCCAGTCCTACCTGCCAGCGGTCATCCCCGAGATACTGAAGCACGGGCGCGAAGCTGGCATACTCCAGGATCTCCATACCGAAGGGACGGAGCGACATCTTGTGGCCGAGGTCCATCACTGCCCGTCGCAGGGCTGTCGCCTCGGGCACGTCGGCCATCTCGCCGGACATCGCCTTGGGCAGCCGCTGCTGGTGAACGTGGCATTCACCCCTGAACGCCATCTCCTCTACATACTGGCCCCGAGAGGGAGGATCGAAGGGGTGCCCCATCTCGGCGCTGTCCTTGACCAGCTGTTCCAATGCTTCCTCGGCCGTCATCCCCGCCAAGAGCGGCAAAGGGAAGATCTCGCCATAAGGCCCGGTCTGAAACGTTACCTCCTGCATCGTAGGTGCTGTAGCCATCCTTATGACCTCCTGATATTAGCGTTTATGCTGCTTCAGCGTTCTCATTTGACAGACCCGCGCCGGCGCGCCTGCCCACGGACTCCCTATCACCCCATACCGTTCAGGATCAATCCGAACGTCGCTGCATAGCAGAGGAACATCACAAGCCAGTCAATGACGCCCCCTGTCTTGGCCGACAGCCCCTTCGGCAGGAGCCGGATGCGCTCGCTGCTCAGAGGCCACAGAAGCGGTACCCCCGTCTTGGTCATCGCATCGGTGATGAGGTGCGTGATGTACCCTACCCCCATCGCCGGCCCCACCAGCGCAGGGACTCTGAACGCCCAGTTGGCCTCGGCGATGGCATCGAGAGTCAGTGCGCCCATCGTCGCCCCCACCGCTACCCCAACTGCCAGCGTCAGGGAGTGCATCGCCCCCCTATGCCCCAGCACTGACTTGACCAGCGTGGCTAGAGCTACCGTCACCGCCTCCAGGAGACCAGTGACTATGCTGACTGCCAGATTCACCAGGGCTCCTGCCGGTCCCTTCCCCGCCGTGCGCCGTACCGTCTTGCGGAGCTTCCCAGGGAGGTGGGCCACTGTCGAGTTGGGCTCGTCGATGTCGGGCAGCAGACCGCCAAGCATGCCGGCGGCGGGCAGCCAGAAGGTTGGATCTCCCGTTGCCTCGCGTAAAGCTACCCCAACCACCAGGCCGGCAGCAGCGTGTGTTACACCTCTCATACACCTGTCTCCTCTACGAATGTCTCCAACGGCGATTCCCTTCGCCGCTTCCTACCACTTGAACGTACAGCACTGGCCTATCTTCCCAGCCGAACCGCCGTAGTCGGCGGAGACTCAATCTAACCCCAGGATGGCCGCCGTCCGCAGCGAGCGCCGGGCCAGGCGCGGCTTCGCCTCCGCAACCTGCGCCAACACGTCGCTCCCCCCAGCCTCTACCAGTGCGTCCGGCGTGCGTCCGAGCATGGCCATCATCGGCTGCCGGCGAGCGGCATCGAACAGGGAGCGCCGCCCCTGGTCATCGAGCCGCTCGGCCACGCCAGGGAAGGCACGGACGATGTCAAGCGTCCCCTCACCCCGCGACACCATCTCGGCCAACTCGTCTGCCGTGATTCGCTCCGCGCTCATCCTGGCCCTCAAAGGGCCGGGCAGCGCGTCGCTCGGCACCTGGCCACTCCCCGCACAGCGGGGGCATGGAGCCATCTGGGCCTTGATCGCACCGCAGTCAGGACAGACCTCGGTCGCCTCATACACGGCCCGTCGCCCCTCGATGATGCTGGTGACATCCGGCGGTGGAGAGGTCGGTATCGCGCCCTGGTGAGCCTCGACAGGGTTCGGTCGCCTCGACCGGCGTCCGCTCACGACGTTCCGTGCGGCCGCAGCCGGCACGCCGTCCTGCTCCAGGCATAGGCAGCTTCTGTTGAGTGCGTTATCGCATACCATCAAGTCCTCTCAGTCTCCGGTCCAATCAGTACCCTCACTATAGCGGAATCGAGGGCCAAACCTCAACCAGTTTTAGCGGACATTTCGGACATGATCGTGTCCGGACGGACATTTGCCCCTTCCAGGTCCAAGAATCGCCACGCCTCAGCCAGCACGCGGGCCGTGACCTGCTCTGCCTTGCTGCGATCCGCGGCCAGTGCCAGGGCATCGGCCAGGGGGAAGAAAAGGTCCTCGATGATCTCCTGACTGTACTGCACCGCCACCGTTTCGCTGATGATCCCCGCCTCCTCAATCCTCACATCGGCCGCCTTAGCCCAATGCTCGAACTCGCTGTACCCAGTGATGAGGATGCGGTCGGCACGCTCGACGACGATGACGTCGATGCCCCCCTTGATGATGTACCGGCGCAACGACATCAGCCCGTCACGCTTGCTGTCGATGCCCAGGGAGGTCTCGCGGACCACGTCTATGATGTGATACCTGTTCCGCGCAGCATACTGCCTCAGATGGGCCTCAATGTGAGCCAGGAGATCGCCCGTGGGTTCCGGCGCCCGTACGTAGAGAGCCGCCTTGTCCACCGGCTCGTACTCCCCCTGGTCGGCCCGGACGTTCTGGAAACGCTCGACCTCGGACACCGGAATGCGCCATACCCCACGCCCTGACGGCGTTCTCCGTGCCTCCAGCTCTCCCGCTTTGATCCATCGACGCACCGTGCGCTGCGAAACGCAGAACAACTCAGCGACGTCGGCAGTTGAGTAACTCATAAGTAGAAACTCGCAATGCTCTGGCTGTTGTCCGAAATGTCCGCTAAAACTGGTTGAGGGAACGGGCCCAGATCCCTTATACTGAACTCAGAGACGGACGAGGTACCGCAATCGCAAGGTCCCGTCGAGGGCCCACCAAGGAAGAAAGGGAGGACTGACATGCTATACAGAAAACCCACCGCACTGCTCTCCGAAACAGCACTCACTATCCTGGCTGCGGTTGTCGCCATCATCCCCCTCATCACGCTATGGGGCGGCGCCTACGCCATGGCTCAGGAAATCGCCAGCGTTCTCTGAGTCCGCCAGGTGACACGGCGCCGCTAAGGAGACCCCCGATGTCGCAGAGCACACCCACCGACTCCCAGCTCAAGAGAGTTACCCTCATCGCCAGTACGACATTGACCATCGTTGCCATTGCCGGTCTCCTTAGCGGCGTCTACCTGGGCTACTGTCTATCGACCATGGATTTTCCTGGCTTCTCCGATGAGATCCTGGAGATCCTTTGCTTCCTGCTTGGGCAAGCCTTTGGTCTCGATCACGTCACCGCCCTCCGTGACCACGCGCAACGTGGCATACATAAGGTATTCGGTCAGCTGGACCGAGGCGATCTGATCTAAGGGCACCTCGACCGTATGCTTCGACAACCCCTCCGGATCCTCCCGGACCAGAGCCCGGTCGGTTAGGATCAGGGTCGGGGGCAGCATCTCCCCCGACCCGATGTGCGTGGCCTTCAGCCGCATAAAGATCATGGCCTCTCTCCGCCCTAGCGAGTGAAGAAGGGTGGTGACTGCTTCATGCCATCCGCTGTAACCACGCGCCACGGCTCCTTCCCCACAAGGTCCAGCCGCTGGCAGAACCAACGCAGCTTTGTGTAACGTATGGTGTCTTGGAGACACTCAATGAGGTCATCCAGGCGCCTTTGAGCTTTAGCCCGACGGCGCTCCGCAGCCTCTTCCTTCGATAGACCGTCGCCAAGCTCATACTTCGACCAGACGACGAGAAGGATATTGGGAAACACCTTGCGCTTCTGCTTCCAGCTGTTGCTCTTGCGATATAGGCTGTATTGCTTGACCTTGGCCACCACGTGGCTGATCGGGTGCGTATCCCGGTCGAACTCCACGTAGAAGGGCAGCTCCTTC
>CAZIWL010000052.1:0-12577 GCA_964542755.1 uncultured Anaerolineales bacterium | reverse complement strand
GCGTCTCAGCTGATCGGTCGTGGCGTAGCCGACCTCCGCAAGAAAGCGGAGCACCTCACGGTCCCGGTCAGTGAGATACAACGAGCGAACGTAACTCGGTGTGATCGAAACTTCAGGGCGCTCGGTGCGGAAGTTCAGAAACTTGCCTGATGGGCGTGGAGGCGTAACCAGACTGAACGATCCTCGATTCATCATGATCTCCTCTCAGTGGTGCTGGTGGTCAGTCGCTAGAACAGGTCGGCGAGATCGCTTGCGACATCCGCTGCCTCACCCGCCAGGCGCAGGCGCTCGGCCTCGATCTCATCCCGCGGTGTCTCGAGCTGCAATGCTGACATCGTGCGAATCCAGTCACGCCGGTCGTCGAAGCCATCCGGCGATGAAACAATCTCCTGATACCATCTCTTGTCCATCATCTGACGGAGGCGGCGGTAGGTCTGCCAGGCATCCTCGGATAGGTCCTCCAGGTACTCCGCCCGACCGTCGAGGTCCTTGCCCCTCATCGCCTCTCGATGCTTCTTCCAGGCCGCCTCATCGCCGGCGTCGAGGTCCCCCACGCCCTCGAAGGCATCGAAGGACTCCCCTCCTCGGTCCTCCGGATGCGGCATCTCGCCATTGCCTGCCCTACGGAATGACTCGTGCAGCTTGCTCGCATCCAGGTAGACCTCGCCCTTCTCAGTCTCCGACGGCAGTTTCACGGGGGGCAGCGACCGGACGGTGAATGTGTCTGTGGTCTGCCGGTCCGCGGACACCTGGGCCGCCCACGTGTACTTCTCCATCGTCCTCAATTGCTCTGACGGCACGTCGAGTATCTTCTCCATGCGCCGAGCGTCACTCCTGGACTTGAGAGCCGCCGTGAGCTTGGTCCAGGCATTGGCCTCCAGTGCCTCCTGCATGAAGTCTGGCACCTGCTCGTAGGACTGCGTCGCGGCGTTCACGCCCAGGCCGAACCCACGGGCCTCGGCCAGGATCTGCTCGAACTGCCGCGTGACATAGTTGTGGAACTCATCCACCCACAAATATGTCGCCACGGGGTAGGTGTGCTTCACCCGCGACTTGGCCGCTGCCCACAGCAGCGTAATCATCATCGTGCCCAACGCCCCCGACGCCTCACTGATGCGCTCATCGTTGGCGGAGAGGTCGATCAAGATGACCTTGCCTGCGTCCATCAGCTTCAGGAACGGCAGCGTTGTGTGCTCCTGGGCCACAATGTGCCGCACGATCCGGTGCTGGATGAGCGGCTGGATTCGGTTACGGACCGGGCCGAATGCCTCTGCCTTGCGCCCCGAGTTCCAGCTCTCGTACTCGCTCGTCCAGAAGGTCTTGACCATCGGGTTCTTCACCCGCTCGATCAGAGAGTCCCGATACTCGCTCTGCTCGGCGTCGATCAGACGCCACAAGTGCATCAGCGTGGGCGTCCCCTCCACGCCCTCCATAATGGCACCCAGGCTGCTGTCCAGGATGCGCTTCATCCTCGGCATCTGGTCCCAGGTCCTGCCCCCCAGCATCATCTGGACCACGAACATGAAGCGCCGCGTGGCTCCCTGGATGCGCTCCGGTTCGCCGCCGTAGTCCAGCATGTTGAGGCCGAACGTCCTCTCCAGGTCCCACGGCTCAATGCCCAGGTGCGACGGGAGTGTCTTGATCTTGGGATCCGTTGGGTTGATCCACGCCACGTCACGGGCCCTCTCTGGAGGGAGGTTGTCGATCACGTTCAGTGTCAGGTCCCGGTGCGGCTCCATCAGGATGGTGCCATATCCCGAGCAGATGTCCTGGAGCATCAGGAAGAGCATCAACGTACTCTTGCCCGATCCTGTGGGCCCCACGCTGAAGGAGTGGACGCGGGTGTCGAAGCCGTGCTTCCACTTGACGAACACCTGCTCCCCTGTGTCCATCATCCCGCGCCCCAAGATGCGGTGATCGGGGTGGAAGGGCGGGCGGTCGACCGTGATGACCTCGGCCGGTGGGGGGATCTGCACGCCACGAGCGGTGACAACCCCCTTGTTATCCGCCGGCACGTGCCATAGCGGTGCCAGTTCCTCGGCGCTGAGCACCACCTTGCGGGCGTCGTAGTCGAAGTAGCGACCGAGAACGGCGTCCGCCCCCTGCCCCTTGCCCGCCACCTCAAGACCGTTGTATCGGCTCCGCGTCATACTAGCGACAGCCGATACCATGCGCTTGAGGCGATCCGCCGACTGAGGTTCCGCGAACGCGCGGATGGTGCAGGCTGAGCCCGTCAGGGCATCTGCCTTGGCCTCCAGACGCTTCAGCTCCTCTCTCTCTCCCGTTGCTCGCAGAGAATTGCGCTGTTCGGCCAGCGACTGCCGCTTCTGCGCCGCGTTGCGCGTCGCTTTCCGCTTCCACCCACTGCTCGGGGCCTTGAGGACGATCTGGAAACCAATCCGCCCCATCTCCGGCTGCCTCATCAGGGCCGCCAGGATCGAGGGCAGGGATTCCGTGTTGAAGTCCGCGATCTGACGGAGTGGATACGCCGCATCCTGAGAGAGCTCGAACGTCGCCCACTGTGTCTGCGGGAGGAGGTCCTCCAGCACGTCACGACGGCGCAGCGTGCTCTCCGGAGGCCGAATCTGTATCAAGTTGGGGAAACTGGCCAACAGGTTCTGTACCAGACCCTGCTGTGCCGGTAAGTCCGGCGCCCAGATCTGCAGGTAGATCCCCCCTTCAGTACCGATAATCTCCAGGGAGAGATGCTTGTCGGGCATCTGCCGCGTCAGCGTAGCGAGACTGGCGCCAAATGTCTCGGCATACTTGCTGGCCTTGCTCCACCGCTCCCCAACGCCCCGCAAAGGCAGCACCAGGGCTGCCTGGCCCTCCCGCGCCAGCTTGGCATTGATCGTCTCTTGCTTCTCCCGCTGCGTCTTGTGATAGAACCACCACCCTGCCCCAGCGACAGCTGCGATACCAACGGCACCCGCAGCAACCATCTGCCACGCCCCGAGCATCACCGCGAAGGTGAGGTCGGTGAGCGTAACCAGCGCGACAAGCACAGCGATCAACGCGATGAGTCCTCCCCGCACGGGTAGAGGTAAGGTGGCGAACCAGGCTGCCAGTTGGCTGTCCATCGGCTACTGCGCGACCTGCGGCTCGCACGTAATCGCCAGCATAGACTCCTCGCCTGCTGGAGATAGCTTCCAAGACTGGCATTCCTCGCCAGCCACATAAAGGGCCAGGCTGACCTCCTGGAGAGGCGGCACGACCAGTTGGAAGGCCGCCGCCGAACCACTCTCTACTCGCCTCATGAACTGCGCTTCATCCGCCTTGAGACAACCGTCACAGTGGAGCGTCGCCGTCAGAGGCCCTCCCGAGTCCAGCCTGACGTTGTAGAGGGCCTTGTAGGGATACGACGCTTGAGGGAACCCCGCAGGCCCGTCGATCTGCACCACGACCGGCTCCACCGCGGGTGCGATGGTTGCCTGTGCCACTGGGAGGGGCGTCTGCGTTGGGGCCACAGTCGGCGGCAGCATAGTCGGCGTCGGCTCGGGCTCCGCTCCTCCTAGACGCGAGGAGACAAGTAGCCAGCCTCCTACCCCCATAATGGCAAGGGCCAGAACCGTCAGGGCGACAGCGCCCAGTGACATCATCTTCTTCTGACGGCCCTGTTCCTCAGCTCCCGTCGAGGGATCTGTTTGACCTAGCTCCTCGAAGTGGGCCGGACTGTCGGAGGGGTCTGGTTCGTCGTCGAACACGGAGAACGGTGTCCCCGCGCCTTCTCCCCCCACTGGGTCCTCCAAGCTCGCAGGTTCGTCCATCGCAAAGCTAAAGCTGTTCACGTTGCTACCCCCGACCGCTGATGGTTCGACGCTCTCTCCGCAGTACAGGCAAGTTTTGGCATCGGTCGTGATTTCTTCGCCGCAATGAGGACATGTGGTCATGCCGCCAAGATCGCTCATCGCTCATCCCTCCCCTCTGAGGACACGGTTGAAGACGACAGCGGTTGACTCCCACCCGGTCTCCAGCCCGATGGCTGCATAGGCCCACTCGCCCGACATACCGATCAAGCCTCTGATGGTGCCGTTGCTCACGATCTGGCCGTCGAACGTCCCGTTCCCAGTCTTCACGTCGCCTTCCCAGACCACCTCACCGCCCCCGAGCCACCCCGCCATCGTATCGGAGACGCTCTGCACGTCGCTGGTCACCAAGAGAAACCGCTTCTGCGTCCCGGCTGCCCCGTCTGGCAGCAGGAGACATGTGGTGTTGTCCTCTGCACACCACCACGTCCACCCAGCGGGCGCTGGGGATTCAGTGAAAGGCGGGGTGCCGCCCGGCGCCGCTTTCGCCCCCACCGGGCCCACAGCGGCAACACACAGCAGGAGCGCCGCCAGCAATGGGATTCTGATGTACCGTCTTGGGTTCATAGATGATCTCTCCTTGTGTTCTTCGTTTGCTCTCCGTGTTCGCTTAGTATCTCAAGTCCACAACTTCGCTATGGTAGATAGCGCGGAGAAACCTGCGGGTAAGGTGCCCGCTGCGTGATGTAGAACTCGATGGGGATGTCCCAGTGATGCTCGTAATTGAAAAGGCCCGTCCACTCGACGCTGAGGTACAGGGTCCCCTCAATCTGATACGTGCCGGGATACCCCGTCTCGGCGAGGGCCCACGTGCCTGGTGGCGCAGCCAGCCCATCGTCAGGCGTCAGCCCACCCTTGCTCAGCAATAGGATCCATAGGTATTCCTCGTAGTCGTAGTTGGTGTCCCCCCAATGATGCAGACGGTCGTAGACCACCTCTTGCCCGTTGGGATAGTCGAACGTCGGCTGCTTCCCCGTCAGATTCTCGACAGCCTGCCCATCCCCGTCGATGTCCTCCACCACGAATCGCTCCGTCATCACGTTGCTGGCTACCGTGCAAGTCGCTGTGCCCTGCAAGCAGAGTTCCGGCATGTAATCCGGCCGGAAGATGGGGGCGAGGCCGGACCAACGCTGGATGTCGAGGTGGATCAGATCATCCGACCGGTAATCCCCCTCTGGGATGGCCAATCCATGAACGTAGACGTGGACGAAGACGTGGCCCGAGGGCGTGGTCCCTTCCCACGTCTCCGACACACCGAAGAGATACTGCTCACCTGCACACAGCACGGTCGCGGGATTGTCGCCCGCGACCAACTCCGCGTCTGCAGGTAGGTCAGAGTCGTTCTCATCAACCTGGATCGTGCAGGTGCCCACGGGCATGTCAGCAAGCGAGTAGCGACCGCTGCTGTCTGTGTTCACCGTGCCCCCATACCCGTACAGGCAGTTGATGTCCACCCGGATGTCAGGTAGCCCTGTGTCCGTCCCGGCGTCATAGACACCGTTGTTGTCCTCATCGAAGTACACGCCGCCCTCGATCTCGCAGAGCCTCTGGAATCCGAAGTAGACGTGCTCGACGTCTCCGGCACCCAGACCGACGCTCTGAGAGCGCGGCATCGTCAGCACCGCCTCCGGTGGGATGTCGCTGTCCGTGTCATCGACCTCGACGGTGTAGTCGCCCGGCCACTCCTGGAAGTCTCTCCTCCCGTCTGAGCCAGTCGATCCGTAGGCGCCACTGCTGATGTCGATACGGATACTGGGCAGGGCATCCTCGCCGCTGTCCCAGGACCCGTTGCCGTTGTCGTCAAGGAAGGTGTGGGCAATGATCGTGCCCGGCACCCGGAACCCGAAATAGACCTCCTCTACCTCGCCTGGACCAACCGTGACACTCTGAGACCCAGGCGTGGTGAGCACGGCGTCGGCGGGAATGCTACCGTCGTCTTCGTCAACAATGACCGTGTAGTCCCCGGGATCTACGTCAAAGATCTCCTCACCGTCCCAGTTGGTTGATCCGTAGTCCCCGTTGCTCAGATCGACACGGATGTACGGCATGTCGTCCTCGCCAGTGTCCCAGACACCATTGCCATCGTCGTCGTAGAAGGTGTAGGCAATGATCCTGCTCGGCACATGGAAGCCGAAGTAGACATGCACGGTCTCGCCTGGATCTGGTGCGACATCTTGAGACCGTGGGTTCGTGAGGGTGGCGTCCTGCGGTATGTCCCCGTCGTCGTCATCTACCTCCACGGTGTAGCTTCCCGGCTCCTCCTCGAAGATGACGTCGCCGTCCCCATCCGTCGATCCGTACGCCCCACTGCTGACGTCGACGCGGATGGACGGCATAGGGGGTTCGTCTCCATCCCACACGCCATCACCATCGTTGTCGTAGTAGGTGTGCGCGATGATCGTCACCGGGGAAAGATGGAAGCCAAAGTAGACACGCTCCACCCCCTGCGGGCCCAGATCGACGCCATGGGAGCCAGGCGTGGTGAGGACCGCCCCCGTCGGGATGTCGTTGTCCATTTCGTCCACATCGACAACGTAGTACCCTGGGTACTCGTCAAAGGAGACCTCGCCTGCTGCATTGGTTGAGCCGTAGTCACCGTTGTTCAGGTCGATGCGTATGGCAGGCAGGGGCTCCTCACCGGCGTCCCACACTCCGTTCTCGTTGTCATCAAGGAAGGTGTGGGCGATGATCGTGCCCGGCACCCGGAAGCCGAAGTAGACGTGCTCGGTCTCGCCCGGACCCACGGTGACGACCTGAGATGCCAACGTGGTGAGCACAGCATCCACGGGGATGTCGTTGTCGGTTTCGTCCACGTCGACGGAGTAGGTGTTGGGGGCAAGCTCAAACGAGACCTCGCCTGTCGCATTAGTTGAGCCATAGTCGCCGTTGTTCAGGTCGATGCGGATAGCAGGCAAAGGATCTTCGCCATCGTCCCAGACCCCGTCGCCGTCATCGTCGAAGAAAGTGTGAGCGACGATCATGGCGCTGGGCACGCGGAAGCCAAAGTAGACGTGCTCTGTCTCTTCAGAGGCCAGATCGACACCTTGAGACGTGGGAGTTGTCGGTACCGCGCCCGTCGGCAGATCACTGTCATCCTCGGCCACCTCAACGGTATAGGAGCCTGGAGGCTCTGTGAACTCCACCACGCCCGCGATGTCAGACGACCCATACGGCCCACTGCTCAGATCAACGCGGACGTTGACTATCGGGACTTCACCAGTGTCCCACACGCCATCCCCATCTTCGTCCAGCCACACGTGCGCCAGGATGGAGCCCGGAGGCTGGAAGCCAAAGTAGACGTCCTCGGTCCCATTGGCCGCCAGGTCAACGATCTGGGAGACAGGTGTCGTCGGTACGGAGCCCGCGGGGATGTCATCGTCGCTATCGTCCACCTCGACGGTGTAGGTGCCGGGAGCAGGCGAGTAGGTATAGATCCCAGAACCGTCTGTCAGTCCGTACTGACCATCGCTGATGTCGACACGGACGGAGCCCAGGCCGGGCTCGTCCCCATCCAGGAGTCCATCCCCATCGTAGTCACGGAAGACATGAACACGGAGGGTGCCAGGTATCTGGAAACCGAAGTAGACGTGCTCCGTCTCGCCAGGACTCAAGTCGACATCCTGGGTCTGGGGCGTCGTCATCGTGTGCCCATCTGGATTCTCGATTTCGACTGTGTAGCTGCCTGGACTTTCTGAGAACGTTACGACTCCTGAGCTGTCGGTTGATCCGTATGCACCGCTGCTGACATCGACACGGTAACCCGGCAACCCGGGTTCCCCCGCATCCTGCACGCCATCGCCGTCATCGTCGCGGAAGGCATGCGCGGTAATTGTCCCCGGCACCGGGGTCATCGTGGCGAGTACCACCTCCACCGCATTCGTGCTGCCCATGTCCCCATCAGCGTTCCAGTAGTAGCCGTTGGAGCGGCGATGTCCCGTATCAGGATCAGGAGTAACGCCGAGGACAACTTGATCGGGATTGGGGTCAGCGTATCCCCCCACCCCGAGCTCTCCAGCAGTCACACCGCTATCCACAATGAGAGAGGAACAACCGTAACACCGGTCTAATCGCGCTCCCCAGTACCCGACGAACTCGTCCAGGTCCATCTCTGCGATGCCCACTTCTTCTACATTGACTGGATTACCGTCCGGGTCAATGGCGTATACCTGGATACTGGGGCACGAACAGTTGAACACCGGGCCGTCCTCTTCACACCCACTGAGAGGAGGCGATTCACCTGATTTCGCAGGCTGTATCGACCATTGATAGTCATAGCCAGAGTCGATGTCTCTTGTGACACTCGTGGCCCCGCCAGTGAAGAACTCCTGGTCGCCCTCATCTGCGTTGGGCCAATCATCGTAAGGCTCGCGGTTCATCCGCACCAGGTAATCAGCAGCCCCGTCCACGGAGTCCCACGAGAGCGTGACCTGTCCTCCCAACTCCGAACACGTAGCCGCCAAGCCGGTGGGACACGGCAGCGTCGTGTCGAAGCCAAAGTAGACGTGCTCCGTGCCTCCAGCAGTCACACTGACCCCCTGGGATTGCTCCGTCGTGAGTACCGCTCCGGAGGGGATGTCCACATCCTCTGTGTCGACCGCGACTGTGTAACTCCCCGGAGGCTCCGAGAAGACAATGTCACCAGCCGCGTCAGTAGAACCGTGTGCTCCGCTACTGACGTCAACGCGGATGGATGGCAATGGGTCCTCGTCGGCATCCCACACCCCGTTCCCGTTGTCGTCGAGGAACGTATGAGCAATGATGGTGCCCGGCACCGGTGTCATCGTGGCGAGCACGTAGTCTATAGCGTGGTCACCACTGAGCCCTGAGCCCGCTCCCCCATCCGGCTGCCAAGCATAGCCTTCATCACGGATCTGGTCCCCGTTGTCAGGGACGGGTGTGACACCAAGGAGAACCTGATCGGGATAGGGAGTGACATAGCCTCCCGCCCCAAACGTACCCACAGACACATCGCTCTCCACCACCGAGGAGCAATCGCTACAGAACTCGGTGGCATCTGTGAAGAAAGGGAGTCCCGCAAGGAAGTCCACCTTTGAGACTCCCAGCTCCGCTGTGTCGACAGGGTTGCCATCTGTGTCGATGGCATTGACCTCGATTTGAGGCGTTGGCGTTGGCATCGGGGTCTTTGTGGCCACCACTACATCAATCTGGAAGTGACCACCGTTCATGTGATCGTCGCCCCAGAAGTAGCCATCATCATGGCTCAAAAACGGCGCATTGATGCCTTCGCTGGGGTCGGGCGTAGCCCCAAGGATGATCTGATTGGGATACTTGTTTACGAAACCGCCCACTCCATAGATACCCGATGTAAGTCCGCTTTCGACAAGGCAAGAAGAACAGTCGTAGCAATTCTCTATCGTGAGGCCCCAGTGGCTCAAGTCGTTCCTCTCCGCAATGAAGACCTCTGCTACGTCGACCGGGGCACCGTCTGGGTCGATGGCATTGATCTGCATGCTCGCACAGTCACAGGTGAACTCCGGTCCGTCTGAGGTACAACTATCGTGGGGGTATTCCTCTTCAAAACGGACAGGCTGAACTGACCACGTGTATGAAGCTCCGGATTCGACTATCCGAGTGGCACTCGTAGCCCCGCCTGTGTAGAAGAACTGGTCGCCCCCATTCTCGTTGTACCAATCATCGTATGGTTCGCGGTCCATCCGCACCACGTAATCGACAGCTCCTGCAACGGGGGCCCAGGAGAGCTCCACTTCTCCTCCGGTGTCCGAGCACTCAGCGGCTAGGTTCTCTGGGCAACCGAGATCATCGGGTACAAAGTCCACCCGTAGCGCAAAATCATTGTAGTCCCAATCGTCTACGTCCTCCCAGCAAGATATGGACAGCGCATCGTTGCCAGTGTTCTTCAACTCCGTGATGTCAAATGGGACTTCATTGTCGCTTTCATAGCCACAGTAGTAGTTTTCGCCATCCTGCCAGTGGCTGATGATTCTGGGCCCCGGTTCACCGTCCTGCGTGTATCGTCCCGAGCTGTAGTAGATGGTCCTCTGGCCGACGCAATCGACCCACATCTTGACGTCAATGGTGTCACCGTTCTCGACCATCAATTCGGTGTAGAACTCTTGTTCGTGGTCATAGAGCAGCCCCAGGGGTATCCAGTCCTCACTGTTCTTGCGGACCCAGAGCTCCTGCGGGGCCATCGTACTCCCTCGCCAGGTCGCAATGCGGACTTGCCCCTCCAGTCCCCCTTCTATGTGAAGTTCCGGGGGTATACCCTGCGCCATCACCACAGACATAACGGAAAACAGGCTCGCTATGCACGCGATCTGAATTAGCTTCCCTATCTGGATTCTCACATTCAGTCCCTAGCGCAGATCAACAGAGGAAGCGATAGAGGAAGTGACGGTGTTCGTGATGCTTAGCTGCAAGGTGGGAATGTAGTATCTGTCATCCCATTGAAAATAGTGACTGTAGTACATATCATCTCCCCAGAGATCTGGTCTATCCTCAGCTCCACACCTCAAGTGGATGGCCATTTCATCCTCTGTCCAGTTGAGGCGGTCCGGCGGCAAAGACAGCGTTACGATTGGAGCAAAAGATGAGCCTGGGGTATAGAGCGGTACATACCATTCCCACGGCTCCCCTTCGTGACCAAAGTAAATGTCCTCTGCAGATACAGAGTCGTGAGGATCTAGGACGCTGGGACTGGCCCTGGACACGATGGCAGGCACGGCAGGGAAGCCCAAGGGGCTATAGTTAGCCCCAATTGTCAGTTGAGTCGTCAACACTCGTCTCCCCCGGACGGCATCGGGGACGTCGAATATCCAGGCACTGCGTTGAGCTTTCTTTCGTGTTTCTTGGTAGTAGGGCCGGAAACTGATCCTGACGGTGGCGCTGTCGTCAACGGGGGCCCCCGGATGCAGGCGAAAACTGCCTTCTCCTTTGATCGCCTCCGTGATTGTGGAGGCCAAGGAAACGACTTCGTAGAAGCGGGTGAGGGGCGCAGTCACGACCTTCGTTTGAGTAAGAGGCGGCACAACAGGATCAGGATCAGGTTCGGGATCGGGGTCAGGGTCGGGGTCAGGGTCTCCTGCCCCGCCTATGACCAGTGGGATGTAGACCACCTCTGAGTGCGATGGGTCTTGGCCTCTAATTTCTATGAAGGCTGCCTCCGTGAAGACCCCACCATCATCGACAACGATCACGGTGTCAGTAACCACCGATCCTGCGTCAGGTTTCACCTTCAGTACCAGATCGAAGGCGACCATGTTCTCCAGGCCGGGCTCTATGTCCCCCATCCACCCCACGCACCTGACATCTGCGGGGTTGATGTCTTCCAGATTGCTCCCCCAGTTGCTCGCTGCTGGTGATTCAGTCGACGCTAACCCCGTGGCTGTCGTTATCAGCATCCCTTCAGTGACAGACACGAACTCGGTCCCATCGGGAATCTCGTTGCTGATCGTGACGTCCTCCGCGGTCACGGTGGATGAGTTGACCACTTGGACCGTGAACGTAACCATGTCGCTGACCTCCACCCATGCAGCACTGGGAACTACGCTCGACTGCGACCAGTCGATGCCGGTCTGGGCAGCGATGCCCGCGGCCAACACAGCCAGCGCAGCGATGGCCAGAACGATACTGAAGACCAAATACTTCTCACGAGCCATCTCCATTCCTCCTATGGTCTGATCGCGTCGATTATTGCGTCTCTCTACCACTAAAACGTATTGTCCCCTGCTATTTTCCCAAAACTCGTACGGATTCGTGTGGATTCCGTGTTCGCTTAGTATCTCAAGCGAACAGAGCTACTGGAGCACGAAACGCACGACCATGAGCGATCCATCGAGCTCAGGCGTGCATGTGTAGAGAAGCAGGGCTGGACGCTCCCATCCGGGATACCAGTCCTCCACCTTCTCATCCACCGACGAGATCAGATAATCCTGCGGGACGTACCGATGTGTCTGCCCATCTGACCCCGCGCACTCAATGACGTCTTCGGGGCCGATGCCAGCGAGGCCGGATAACGGGCCAGGCATCCCGTCGAACGAGACGTGGCCGCCGATGACAGCAACGCCCTTGCCGCAAGGCGACGTGTTCGTGTGCCAGCCAAGGCGGCTCCTGTCACCAGGTAGCTGCCATTGCTGAGTCTCTTGTTCCATCGTGGCTGGTTCGACACCCATCGCCGTTCCGTTCCACAGGAGGACCTCCCGCGGGACCGGCACGGAGAGGGTTTGCGTGATCGCCACCGTCTCGATCTGTGGCGCCTCCTGCACGAGTGCTACGTTGCCGGGCACTGGGGTTGCCGCCAGGTGCGTCCATCCCGATGCAACGGAGGCCCCCGTGACCGCGGGTACTGGTGTCACCTCATCGCTCCCGATGTTCAGGACCGCTGCCTGCTGAGCGTGCCTGGTCACCCGGTCTAGCGTGGGCGTCTTTGCCCCTACCAGAGGCTTCATGAGTCCCCCGAAGAGCATGCAGGCCGTGACAACGGCGCCCATCATCGTTCGCCCGCCGCTGGGCAGAAGCCCATCATCCCCTTCCTCGGAGAGGACGTCGGCCCACAGCCGGTCGTGACCGTGCGATGCCTGGGGTGAAGCGGGGGCTGGAGATCGCGTGGACGGCTTCGCCTTGGGCTTGTGTTTCTCAGCAGCCTGCCTCGTGGGTGTCTCCCGCTGCGCCGCGGGCTCAGGCCGGGGAGCTCGCTCAGCTCGATCCGACGGGGGCGCTGCTCCTTCCCCTCGCAGCAGAGCCTCGAAGCTCACGCCCTCCGCGACATCGGCGTCGCCTTTGACCTCCGT